>JAFRHT010000004.1 GCA_017433125.1 Solobacterium sp. | reverse complement strand
GGTCATCGGTGTATGCCATGATAAAAACCTCCTCTTATTCTTCGTTGTAGTTTCGCAGACCACACACGATTTATATGCCAGGAGGCTTTTTTCATGATCTCTTCGCTTAAGCTTTTTGGACCCCCGGACTATCCGGGGGTTTTAATGGCTTTGCCAAGAAAACGTCCGGCCGCAGCCGGACGTTCCGTTATTCTATCCGCCGATCAGGTTAAGTACATCCGGGATATGGCTGCTCTCCAGCCCGGCTTTCTGCTGGGCCGCAAGGTCCGCGCGAATGGTCTCGGCCTGCCCTTCCCCAAGTGATGCGATCAGGGCAAACAGCCGGTCACATTCGGCATAGTTCCCGCAGTACAGTTCGGCATAGGCCAGGTTCAGGTTTGCCAGCACATGATCCGGCTGTCGGCGGCATGCCTCCCTGGCTGCCTGCCGGGCCGCATCCGGATCCCGCTGATGAATCAATTCGTAATAAGACCGCCAGGCATAATACTGGGCGGCATGGAAATCCCCCAGCGCCGCATAGACTTTTTCATATTCCCGCAGACCTTCTTCAAACAGCTGCCTGGATTCTTCATATGTCCCGGCTTTGAACGCGTTTTCTCCCCGGTTCAGCAAAGCCAGTGCGTATACCGCGGCCGCTGTATCACTGCCGGTTTTCCGGCTGATCAGTTCATACCGTTCAGCCGCCAGGCCATAACAGCGGTCTGCCTCCTCATATCTGCCCTGGATGTTGAAGCACAGGCCCTGGTTGTTGTACAGTTCTGCAAGCAGCTGCTGGCATTCCATGTTCTCACGGTCTTCGGCGAAGACTTCCGCAGCCGCAATTCCCCGGACAAACGCCGCATCCGCTTCCGCAAACTGTCCTTCATCCATCAGGCAGGCTGCCTGCATGGAAACCGCCCGGACATGGTTCATACGGTTAATGCGCGAATCATCCTGTTCGAGCAGCCAGGCATAATCGGCTTCTGCCGCTGCCAGTTTTTCTTCAGCTGCAGCATATTGTCCGGTACGGTACAGCATAACGCCGTAGTTGTACGCAGCTGCCGCGGAAGCAGATACTGATTCATTCGTCCGCGCCGTATCCGCCAGCCTGGCAAGCGCCCGGTCAAAGTACAGGGACGCGGCCTCCGGATCACCAAGACTGACGGCATTGGCACCGGCATTGTAGCAGATCACAGCCGCGGTTACGTCATCCATTCCGGCTGTCTGATCCATCAGCTGCAGAGCATCACTGTAACTCTGTGCCGCGTCGGCATAACGCCCGGCAGAATGGCAGATATTGCCGCGGTTGCTGAAGGCGGAAACCAGCGCCGGACCGCCCTTTGCATATCCGTTTTCCACAAGCATGCTGAACAGATCAACTGCCTTCTGCTCTGCTGCCAGGGCATCATCATAACTGCCCAGCACGCTGTAGGCATGCCCCAGTTTTTCATAGTTCGCAGCCGCTTCATACTCCGCGTTTTCCTTATCTGCCGACAGCCGGACAATCGCGTTGATATCCTCAGTATTACGCTGCAGCAGTTCGGCAATACGGCTATAGGCACCGGTCACATTGGTCAGCTGATCCGGCAGTTCATAAGTCAGCCGGTTCAGGATCTGCATGGATGCCTGTTCGTGCAGGTATGCTGTTTCCCGGTAAGACCGCGCCCGGTTCATGAGCAGGAACGATATACCGCTGACCGCAGCCAGCACAGCCACCGCCGCGGCCGTTCTCTGTACCAGACGCCGGTTCCGGCGCAGTTTATGTTCCCGCTGCAGTTCTGCTTCCGTGCAGCCGGCGATTACTGCAATAACCTTAAGCAGTTCGGTCTCTGCTTTGGCAAGCATTGCCTTCACCGGATTCCCCGGAATCCGGATATCCATGGTGCGTGCCGCAATATCCGGTATGCGCTTCAGGGAAGGCGGAAAGGACGTTTCCGGGTTACCGGTAATCAGCAGCGGAAAGATCCGGTCTGCCTTGCCGAGTTCGATGAATGTTGCCACTTCCCGGTCAACCCACTCCGATGACGGTGTATCCGTAGAACATACGACAATCAGGCAGTTGGTGCCGTGCAGGGCCTTGTCAATGGTATCTGTCAGAATCCGGCTGACTGCCAGTTCTTCCGTGTCCCGGAACGCTCTGTGCACATCCTGGCAGCCCCTGGCCCGCAGTGTGTCAGGCAGCCGGTAGCTTTCAACCATATTGAAGAGCTTTTCGGTGATTTCACCGTCCAGCGGTTTATGACGATAACTGAAGAATACATCATACGTATAACTCATGATCCTGTATCCTCCTGTCCGCCGTCTTCGAGCAGATCATCCAGTCCCAGTTCGCTCAGTGATTCCCTGGCATGGGTGACTGCTTCTCCGATATATGCCAGTGCTTCCGGATCATCTTTGAACAGTTCCGGCAGTTCATGCATGGTCCGTGCGGCGATTTCCGTACTGAGCGCTGTCTGCTGTTCAGCAATCTGCCCCTCTTTCCGGGCTACATAGCCAAGCCGCAGAAACAGTGCCGCTGCCGAGAGGCACACTGCTGCCGCGCCGGCAATGATTGTCCGGGCCGTCTTTCTTTCCCGGCTCCGGTGCCGCTGTTCGAGATCATCCGGATGCAGGCCCAGAACTGACGCGGTAATCCGGACAGTTTCATAGCGCAGCAGCTGCTTTCTTCTTGCCGGGGTATTTGCCCGCAGATCGGCCGCCACCGGTTCGATCGTCTCTTCTCTTTCGATGACAGTCATGTCAGGCATGATGTGGCGTACAGTCTGATGCTCGATGAATATTGCCGGGAAGGACTCTGCCGGTTCTCCGGATGCTATGACGGCAATGATGCTGTTTTTATCATGACTGCTCAGGAAAACAGCCAGACGCTCACCGACTGCCGCACTTGTCCGGGTTGCCGGAGAGCAGACCACCACAAGAAAACGGCTCTGCTGCAGCTGTTCTTTCCGGCTGTCATCCAGCGGTTCATCAGATGCGTCCACAAACACCTGCCGGTAATCAAGTCCGGAATCAGGCAGTGTGACACCTTTTGGGAGCCGGTAGCTGCGGATACTGTCTGCCAGCTGTTCTGCTGTTTCAGCATCTGCCCTGACGGCTGTCATATATAAATCCCAGGACATCATGTACCTCCATTTCTATTGCGCGCGGTCTGCCATAAAGCGATGCAGTTCCGCCAGATCTGCCGCGCTGACACGGTCTGCGCCGGTGACAGTGAAGAGGCGGCCGCCGGACGGGACATCCAGTGTCAGGATCCCGGCAGATGCATCATACTCCGCCCCGGTGTCATGCAGCATACCGGATTCATCCTCATAGAAAACATGCATTCCGGTTCTGCCGGCCGGATAGTCCAATGCCAGCCGGACCGTGCTTCCTTCCGGTATGTGTAACCATTCATCTTCTGCATGCATCGTCAGCTCCAGCCAGCGGATCCGGCCGTTTTTCCTGGCAGACCGCAGCCCGGTATTGTACGCGGTGAATTCAACCTGTTCCAGACTCACTGCCATGGCTGCATATTTATCCGCCCCGCCGCCTGTAAATGACAATGACGAGGAAACCGGGTCATAGTCAGCCGGTACAAATGCCAGCTGTCCTTCCGGATTGCTGAATACTGCGAAAAATGTACTGGAAACTGCACTGTTATTCTCCTTCAGGGTTTCCGGCAGCCGATATGGGATCTGTTTCCGAATGCCCGTTCCCGGCTGGTCAGCCCCTGTTGTACGCGCGGTCAATGCCGCCGATGCCCGGCCGGCATATGCGTTGTTATTAACCCTGTTTTCTGTCGCAGCGGCTGTCTGTGCCGGTCTGGCTGTCGGCTGTGCAGACGGGGCAGCGGTTGGCTGCGTTGTTGGTCCGGCAGTCGGCTGTGCAGTTGGTCCGGCAGTTGGCTGTGCTGTTGGACCGGCAGTTGGCTGTGGACTTGACGACGGTGCTGGATCCGGACTGGTCAGTCCCGTGCCGGAGAAAATGGATTCTCCGTTTGTCCCAATCCGGACATTTCCCGACCCGGAGCCCAGGGCGCCGGTGCCGGTATAGGTTGTCGTTGTGTCCGTGACAGTACCGCCGCCAAGGACATCGCTAAAGTTCGTATACGCTATGATTCTGATCAGGAATGCGTCTTCAACAGCTCCCGCATTTCCATTGTTTTTATCCAGTACGGTTACGGATACTGTTCCGTCAGCGGCGATCCGGTATATTTCCACTTCGACATTCGGATAATCCGGCTGCGCTTCCTTGATATATGATTTATAGTTTTCCCCATCCATAACCAGATCAGAGAATGAATAATACCCGGTACGGGAAACCGGTGTCTGCTCCGCTGCCGCACCATCATGCCTGACTGTCATAAAACCGAATACACCGGCACTTCTTGTTATGTTCAGTTTCACGAAAACAACCGGGACAGTGTCATCCCCGATGCTTTCCAGTGCTTCTTCCGGTGTAAACACCAGCGGGGCAAAGGACGCCGACAGCGGCATGCTGCTGCGGTTTTCCATAATGCAGTCATTTTCATCAAACGCGATGACAGTATTTTCAGCAGTCAGCGCTTCAGCCAGAACCATATGTCCCGACAGAACCTTGAGTGTCCCGCCGCGCAGGGCTTTACTGATGGCCAGCGCCGTTCTCTGGAAGTAGTCCGTGGCGCAGACATCCAGGACTGCGTCGTCCGCAATAGAAATGCTGTTCACCGCAACGTCATACTCATATTCCAGCACTGATTCACCGTATACATTCAGCCGGTCGATAACTGTGTTTACACCGGTCAGCAGGGTGCTGTCATTCAGGGTAAAACTGCCGGAGCAGGCGGAGCCGCAGTCGGCAACGATGATCTGCGAGGAATCAAATGCAACAGAATCTGAAATGGCAGCCGGATTGCTGATCCTCGCCTCTGCTCCGACAATGGCTCCGGTTCCGCTGACGGAGGCAGAACCGCCTGTTTCCACGATACCGTTTCTGATTTTGCCGTTGTTTGTCAGGTTTCCGTTGACTGTCAGCGACGAAACATAATGGTCAGTGCTGAATATTGAACTCATCCTGATTTCACCATCGGTTTCAATCACCAGAGATGTATTCTCCGGTATGGTCAGATTGCCGGTGGTAATCACAGTTCTCGCCTGATCGATTGTGTCAGGGTCTTTTATCTTGTCCTGCGCGGTGTAATACTCCGGGGTTTCATCCTGTTCCCCGCCTTCATCTTCCTGGAAGACGGCCATAACTGTTTCAAGCCGCAGAACAGCATTTGCCGGAACGATCAGTTTGATTCCGGCAGGAATGACATACCGTTCATCCAGAACACCATCAACCAATGCCCCGTTGATCATCCTGTAACTGTTCTCCGTCCCCGCTTCTTTCAGAAACACCGCAACGCTGCCGCTGCTGTAAATTGTTCCGTACGGATACAGGCTGAATTTGCTGCCTTCGCTCAGTTCAATCTCATCAACCAGAAGAATACCGGTTCCAGCCAGGTTGATATTCCCGCTGCCGGAAATCCGTTTAAGCCGGTTCAGTCCTGCCGCGACAATCGTCAGATTATCTGTTTCCGAAACGAGTGAAGCACCCGAACCGTCATAGTTGACCATCGCCACATATTCGCCGGCCACGTTTTTCCAGCCGCTTCCGAAATCGCTGTTCCAGCCCGATACAACATCATCACCTGTATTGAATGTAACTGTTCCGATTGAAACTTTGCCGGATCCTGACGCACCGGCCGGTTCATTGGCTTCTTCTGCTTTTACGGGCAGGCCGGCAAGCAGGAAAAGCATGATGCTCAAACCTGCTGTGAATCGCTTTCTGGATGCTCTCATAAAATCTCCTTTGCCGCTGCCTCCGGCTCATTTAAGTAGTGATTACTGGCGGATGCCTGTGGAATTATCATATCCCTCTTTCAGCATCGCCGGTATCATCCGGATATTATCCTTATCCATATCCTTGTAATCTTTTCTGATCCCGCTCAGTTTTTCTTCAAGGTCCGCCAGGGCATCCAGTTCATCCCAGTCAACCAGACATGCATGCAGTCTGTTTTCCGCATCCTTCGTCACCCGGATGCGGCTGCGGCCATGCGCGCGGACCTCCTGACTGTACTGTCTGACCCGTTCGGCAAATATTTCCCGGCTCATCTGCCGGTAACCCATGCAGTAATGGAACGCGCACCAGCGCAGATGTTCCATGATGCCGAGATTCTCAAGTGTCGTTTCATCCGGCTGCCAGTTTCCGGCCAGGATATCCTGTGCCGATACACCGCAGGCTTTCAGGACAGCCGGCATATAGTCAGCCGCGGCCCGACAGCTCATCCGGCTGAAGTAATCACAGTCCTTCCAGTTTTCAGCCGCGGTTTTCCCGTTGGCTGCGTGATACTGCTGGTTCACAATCATTGCCAGCCGGTCAATCCGGCTGCTGTTCAGCAGGTCTTCGGAATACAGCTTGACTGTCTCCGTCAGGCCGGTCGAACCGGAGAGCCGGCTGATCCCCTCATTGGTGCACTGTATGATGACGGCCTTGGATCCTGCCTTCCTGAGAAAACCGGTCAGCTCGGCTGCGATCTCCGCGTTTTCCTTTTCATTGCCGGTGCAGACAGCAACATAATTCAATGTTTCCCGGATGGAGAAAAGATATTCATAGAATCCAATACTGCGGGCATTATCTTCACGGAATTCCACGTTGCAGTTTTCCCGGATACCGGGATACCGGTACATGAAACTGCCTGACTGCCGGCTGAATGAGTCAGCTGTCACAACCGCATGGAAGCGGCTGCCGCAGAACTGACCGTTCATGATCAAAGCGCGCAGGGCTGCCTGGCCGAGGCTGCCGAAGCCGATCACTACTGCTTCAAAGTTCTCCAGGGCCCGGCCTTCCTGATCGAATGACATTGTGTCACAGGGCGGATACTCCCTGATCATCAGACGGCTGACCAGTTCAGCCCGGTTGAATGAAAATACTGACCCGTAGCCGTACTGTTCCCCGCCGGCCTGCTTCACATGGCCTTCATCTTCCCCATCCGCAATTACGGTAATCCGTGTTTTTTCAGGGGCAATGCCGGCCGCCTGCATGGCCTTTGCCAGGTCTGCCGCAAAACGGATATTCGCGGCTGCCGAATTATCCAGGCAATAGACAGCTATGCCCTTCCGGCTGTTGGTGATGCCGGCTTTTTTCAGAAAGGACGGCCGGGGATGACAGGCCGAATCATCCGTAAACAGGATGCTTCCCATCCGCAGGATGCGGTCGTCAAACACACTGCCGGGACCCCGGTCCACAAAGATGACCGTGTGCTCCTGCTGCAGTTCTTCCGCCAGCCGGATCGACTCTTCACTGGCACCGTAGATCAGGTGCAGTTCATTCCGGCGAATCAGGGCCAGGTTCATCACCCGCAGCAGCCTGGTGCCGATGGAGGCCAGAACAGCGCTGGCTGTGCAGTACAGGGCCATCATATGGACAAAGTATATTACCACCTGGATGCCCGGGGCCTGCAGGGCCGGGGCGGCACTGACCGCACTGATTTCGTTTCTTCCCAGAAACATGCAGAAAACCGAAAACAGTGACCGCATGATTGCCTGCAGAAAACTGCTGAATAGAACCGAGTAACCGTAACCGTAAATACATGCCCCGGCCAGGGCCGTCAGGAAGATCATCAGCCCGTTGAATTTAACCGTCAGTTTCGGCTGGAATCCCAGCGAAATGAGCACCAGCAGGAACAGCAGTCCGGTAACTGTTATTACCCCGAAGGACAGCATTCCCTCCACCTCCATTAATATCTGATAGTTTTATATTAACATATATAATTTGACAACAAGCAACCCGGCATTTGTACAGATATCAAGGATGCCGTATAGTTAATCCGGAGGACATACAATATGAAAGTACTGCTGATCAATTCCAGTCCGAATCAGAATGGACACTGCGCCTGTGCCGCCAGGGATCTGGCCGCCCGGCTGAACACATATCAGATCGAAAGTGAAATCTTCTGGCTGGGCCAGGGGGATATCCGCGGCTGTCTTTCATGTTACCGCTGCCTGGAAATTGACCGCTGTGTGCAGGAAACCGACTGTGTCAATGCACTGGCGGAAAAGATGATCGAGGCTGACGGGATTATCGTCTGTGCCCCGGTTTACTTCGGCGGTCCCAATGGTGCCCTGTGCAATGCGTTTGACCGGATCTTCTATTCCCGCACGGTCAAAAACCAGCTGTTCAGGGGCAAACCGGCCGGCGCCATTACCGTATGCAATACCATGGGGGCTGAAACAGCCCTGATGGGCATCTACCGTTATTTCTCCACCTGTCAGATGCCGATTGTCAGCGGGATCGGGTTCCCGACCCTGACCATGGCCATGACGGAAGAAAAAAATGACCGCTATCACACGGTCATCAATGCCGTAGCCGATAATATGGCTGACTTGCTGAACGGAAAATCCGGGTGCTAAACCTGGATTTTTTTCCATTTGCCGGCATTGTAGATGGCAATTACCAGTGCCGACCGGGATACCTGGTCGAACGCGATGGCAATCCAGGCACCGATCAGGCCCCACTGCAGGATGTTGATCGCGATATGTGCCACGACCGGACGCATCAGCAGCACGCCGACCAGGGTAATGACGGCGGTGGCTTTCGTAGCCCCTGCGCCGCGCAGGCTGCCGGACAGGATAAACTGCGGAATCTGGGCCGGCTGCAGGAAACCGACTACGGCCATGACCGGAATAGAAGCCGCGATCACCGCCGGTGTATCACTGTAAAGGCCGACGACGTATTTGCCGAAGAAGCCGAAGAACAGGCCCATGGCCACCGACATGGCCAGACCGACCCGCATGCAGCGGCGTGAATAATGCTCGGCCATATCCGGACGTTTCTTGCCAAGGCTCTGTCCGACCAGCGTGGTCGAGCTGACCGCCAGGCCCATACCCAGCATGAAAGACAGCGACTGTACATTCATGCAGATCTGGTGGGTTGCGAAATACGGCTGGCCAAGCGAAGCGACCTGTCTGGAGAACAGGATGATGCCGACCCGCATGATGGCCTGCTCGATCAGTGAAGGAATACCGACTTTGACAATCCGGCTGATGGCAGCAGTGTCCGGCCGGAAATCGTTTATGAATGACGGCAGGGTCACATGGAAATAATGATTGCCGGAGCCGACAACCCGCAGGGCTATCAGCAGACCGACACCCTGGCCGATCACGGTCGCCAGCGAAGCTCCGGCCACGCCCATGGCAGGAAAACCGAAATGTCCGTTAATAAGCAGATAGTTACCGACAATATTGACCAGGTTGGCCGTGATGTTATAGATCATCGGCGAGCGGGAATTGCCGACCCCGCGCAGGGCTGCAGTCAGGGTTGCCGTAATGCCCATGGTCAGGAAACCGGCCATCTGGATCTTCAGATACGTCGTGCCCATATCCACGATTTCTTCACTGAGCGCCCCGGTTGCCATGAACCGGATCAGCGGCCGGGAAAAGGTAAAGCCCATAACCGAAGCGAATACGCAGACCAGAAATGACATGAACAGGCCCTGCCGGAGCATCCGGTTGGCACTGTCATGACGCTGGGCTCCACGGTCTCTGGCCACCGCTGCCGTAACTCCGACATTGAGGGCAATCATCAGCGAAACGAAAATGAACTTCGGCTGGTTGGCCAGGCTGACGGCCGAAATCGCGTCATCCCCGTTGACCATGGAACCGACCATGATCATATCCGCCATGCCTACCAGGCTTGTCAGCAGCTGTTCCAGCAGGGACGGCCAGGCGATTCTCATGATATCACCGTAAAGCACCCTGCTGTGGCAGCCCTCCGGAAGCTTTCTGAGTTCTTTCTTGCTTTTCTTTTCCTCCTGAGCCAGGAACTCCTCTGTTCCCCACTCAGCCTGATCCAGGTACGTCCGGATCATCCTTCTCTGCACACTCATAGCCGTCCCTCTCTGTGTGATACTGCGGCATTGTGAGATGTTTCCCGGTGTTTCCAAAAAACACAGCACAGCAGACCCTTCCGTCTGCCTGAACATCTGAAACACTATGATGCTATATAACTTCTTTATTATATATTAAACACAATATCATGCATGTAAAAATGCCTTCCGGGAAAATGAAAACGGTCCATGGACCGTTTTGGGTTTTACTGTACCTGCCGCTCGTTGCTGGCTGCCCGGTCAAGATATTCATTCAGCGTTTCCGCCGTTATGTATCCCGGGACATAACCGAACATGGTTTCATCCGGCTGATAGATAAACGTTGTCGGATAACCGCTGACTCCGTAGAACTGGGTCATTTCATAGGTGCTGTCATAGACAATCTGCATATCATAACCCTTGTCAGCCATGTATTTTTCGATATACTCCACGTTCCCTTCCGAGCCGAGGTTCGGTGTCGCGACCAGCACGATCTGCACATCCTCCCGGGTATTGTTTACGGTTTCCAGATCCGGCAGAAGTTCATTGCAGTAATGGCACCAGGTACCGAAAAATGTAACCACAATGGTTTTGCCGGAATAATCCTTGATGTTCACGGGATTGTTGTCTTTGTCCGGCAGGGTAAAGCCGTACTTTTCAAGATCTGTTCCTTCTGCCTGTACGGATGATGCGCCGCCCTGCTGGGGCTGCGAGCCGGCGGAGGCAGTATTAACAGCCTGCTCAATCTGATTGATTTCCCGGGCTGTCTGCCACAGCATATACGAACCCATGCAGATGATCAGCGCCCCGCCGAGCTTCTGTGTATATTTGACCACATCCCGGTGCCTGCCGAGGAATGCCAGTGCTTCTTCGGTAAACAGACCGATCAGCAGGAACATCAGGATGAAGCCGGCACAGAACGACGCAATATACAGCATGCCCGTCATACGGCTGGCAGCAGTGGAAGCCATGACAATGGCGGAGGCCAGCAGCGGGCCGTTGCACGGGGTCCAGGCAAAACTGAAGAAGAAACCCATCAGGAAAGCCTGCAACAGGTTCATCGGGCCGTTCTGCATCCGCTCAATCCGGTGTTCTTTTTCCAGGGCAGGAATCTGGATCAGCCCGGCTGCGTGCAGCCCGAACACGATCAGGAACATCCCGCCGAACATCTGGAAGAGCCGGGCATGGTTCTGGATAAACATGCCGAAGGCAAACGAACCCAGGGCCATCAGGAAAAAGACCGAACAGATTCCAAGGACAAAGAACAATGTCCTCAGAAGCGTACGGATGCGGCGCTGGCTGTCCGAAGCCTCCTGCATGCCCGAGGTAAGATACCCGAACAGCAGCGGGATCAGCGGCAGCACGCATGGTGAGAAGAATCCCAGCAGTCCTTCGAGAAACAGACTGCCGAAGCCAAGTGTTTCTGTCATATGCCTCCAACCCGGAACAGTATTGATTTCCGGTTATTTTTCAAAACACGGATATTATAGCATATATGATTTCCGATCCGTTTCCCGGTAATCTTCATGTTATGATTTTTCTGAGGGAGGAACAATTATGATCTATCCGTCATTTCCAAAAAAAGGTGATGTACTGGGCATCTGTGCCCCCAGTGCCGGAGTCGGACACAAACCGGAAGAGTTCGATCTGGCCGTTAAAAATCTGAAGAAAGCCGGCTACCGCATCAGGGAGACAGCCAGTGTACGGGTGGACGGTATCCGCAGCGCCGAAGCTTCAAAGCGGGCTGATGAACTGGCTGAACTGTTCGCTGATGATTCCGTGAATACCATCATGGCCGCTACCGGCGGTGACTTCCTGTATGAAATCCTGCCCTGCTGTGACTGGGACCTGTTTGCACAGCATCCGAAATGGGTATGGGGCGCTTCTGATCCGACCGGCCTGCTGTTTCCGCTGACGATGAAGTATGACATTGCCACGATTTACGGTATGAATGCCGGCAGTTTTGATGTCAGCTCCCGTTTCCGTTTTGTAAAAGACAGTCTGCGTATCCTCGGCGGTGAAGCGGTAGTGCAGAAGAGTTTTGACCATATCGACAGCCATGAGCCGTATGCCGATGTCCCCCTGGAACTGGGCAGACCCGCCCGCTGGCAGAGCAACGTGCTGTCGGCTGAGATCAGCGGCCGCTGTGCAGGCGGCTGTATCGATGTGCTCAAGGATCTGATCGGCACCCCGTATGACGCGGTTACTTCCTTTATCAGGCGTTACCGGCAGGACGGGCTGATCTGGTTCTTTGACAACTATGCCCTGTCAGCCGAGGGTTTCTACCGCACCCTGCTGCAGATGCAGTACGCCGGATGGTTTGAACATGCCAACGGCATTATCATCGGCCGGCATTGTTTCCCGTCTTCCGACACCGGCATGACCTATGAGGAAGCCGTCAGCCGTGTGTTCAGCGATATTCCCGTCTTCTATGAAGCGGATATCGGCCACACCAAGCCGTGCCTGACCATGATCTGCGGCGCCCTTCTGGACCTGACCTATGAAAACGGCCGGGCTGAGCTGAAATTTTTGTGTGAATAACCATATCTGATGTGCTAGAATATCTATGCGCATCTGACGGGGTTGTAGCTCAGCTGGGAGAGCACCTGGTTCGCAATCAGGGGGTCGTGGGTTCGAATCCCATCAGCTCCACCATGGACAGCAGACAGGACTGCAGCAGTCCTGTTTTTTTGTATAATGGATTCAGCTGTAATTTATGCGGAGGCTGAAATTATGTTTGATGACAAAAGATTTGAAAAGATCTATTCACAGGGAACCATGACTGTAATGGAAATCTGGGTTGATAAGGAAACCGGCGTGAACTATCTGTTTCATGCCAGCGGCTATGCCGGCGGCCTGACCCCGCTGCTCGGCGAAGACGGCCTGCCGATCGTCTCCGATATCTATTACCAGGGAGCCGATCCGGAAGACTGATACCGGCAAAAGAAAAAGCAGGCAAAGCTGCTTTCAGATACCCTTCAGGGCTGATTCACAGATCCTTCCGAACAGGGAGATCACCGAGCTCAAGGCCAGAAAGATCAATCCGGTGACCGGCTCCTTGACAATAAAGAACCGGATGCCGGCGATCATGAAGACCGAACCAAGCGTATAGTACATCGTGCGGAAATACTGCAGGCGTTTTCTTGTCTGCCGGTTGATTTCAGCCAGGGTTTCCGGATCCGGCGGCTGCGGCCGGCTGTTTTCTTCTTCCTGTTCGTCTTCCAGTTCTTTTTTGATTTCTGACAGTTTCATATCACCATACTAGCACAAAAGGCGGAATTCCCGCCTTTTGTTCATTAATAACTTGTATCCTTGATCCAGCGTTCGAACTCTTCGTCCGTAGCCAGAACCTGGTGTGTCTCAGTCAGCTGATGCGCTGTGCCGGCGGTGTAGTCCACGCCTTCCTTTTTCTTGTCATATGTCAGGGCAATCCGGCTCTTTTCGACCCGCGGATTCGGCTTCGGAATTGCCGACAGCAGTGACTTCGTATACGGATGCACGGGATTCTTGAAGATTTCATCGGTCGTGCCTGTTTCCACCAGGTGCCCCAGGTGCATGACCCCGATCCGGTCAGAGATGTACTTGACCATGGACAGATCATGGGCAATGAAGAGATAGGTGGTGCCAAGCTCATCCTGCAGGTCCTTCATCAGATTGACAACCTGGGCCTGAATCGAGACGTCAAGCGCGGAAATCGCTTCATCCGCGATAACCAGTTTCGGGTTCAGCACCAGCGCCCGGGCTATGCCGATCCGCTGCCGCTGGCCGCCGGAGAACTGCTGCGGGTAGCGGGTTGCGTGTTCCCGTGACAGACCGACCTTTTCAAGAATGGTATTCACCTTCTCATCAAGATCTGCCTGGTCTTTATACATGTGATGGATTTCCAGACCCTGGGCAATGATCTCCTTGACCTTCTTGCGGGGATTCAGGCAGGCCATCGGGTCCTGGAAGATCATCTGCATATTCGTACGCAGATATTCCTCATCCTCCGGCTTCATATTGCCGCTGATGTCACGGCCGTCGAAGATAATCTTCCCGGCTGTCGGGGTATACAGGCGGATCAGGGCTCTCCCGGTTGTGGACTTTCCCGAACCGGATTCACCGACCAGGCCGTACGTTTCACCCGGGTAAATATCAAAACTGATGCCGTCCACCGCCTTGGTGGTATAGTTCCGATTGATGCGGAAGTGCTGTTTCAGGTTTTCAACATGAAGAAGTGGTTCACGTGCTTCTGTCTGGGTCATATACCTTCATTCTCCTTCCTCATCTTTTCCATGCGTTCTTTCAACTGGTCCGGCATTTCCACTTTCGGAGCCCGGGGATCACAGAGCCAGCTCGCTACCCGGTGCTGGCCGCCGACATTGAACATCGGCGGTTCGGTCTTGTAGTCAATGGCCAGCGCGAACGGATTCCGCGGGGCAAAGGCATCGCCGTCAATCTTTTCGAGCAGGTTCGGCGGGGTGCCCGGAATGGCAAACAGCCGCTTTGAGTTCGTGTCGGTATCCGGCATGGAGGCGAGCAGGCCCCATGTATACGGATGACGCGGATCATAGAAGATTTCATCAATGCTGCCCTTCTCGACAATCCGGCCGGCATACATGACGTCAACATAATCCGCCACCTTGGCCACAACCCCCAGGTCGTGCGTGATGTAAATAACCGATACGCCGGTTTCCCGCTGCAGTTCCTTGATCAGTTCAAGAATCTTGGCCTGGATGGTGACATCCAGGGCGGTTGTCGGTTCATCACAGATCAGAATATCCGGATTGCAGGCCAGGGCAATGGCGATGACAACTCTCTGCCGCATACCGCCGGACAGCTGGTGCGGATATTCGTGGAAACGTTTCTCCGGGTTCTCGATGCCGACTTTGCGCAGCAGGTCGATGGCCCGCTCCTTAGCCGCAGCCTTGGACAGTTTTTCGTGCAGGATCATGCCTTCCATGATCTGCTTGCCGATAATCATGGTGGGATCCAGTGAAGTCATCGGATCCTGGAATACCATGGCAATGTGCTTGCCGTTAAAGCGGTAACGGATTTCCTTCTGTGACAGTTTGGTCAGGTCAACCGTTTCCCGCTCACCTTTTTCATTTGTAAACGTATAGTCGATCCTGCCGCTTTCGATCTTGCCGTTGTTGGCCATGATCCCCATGATGGTCTTGACGGTAACCGACTTGCCGGAACCGGATTCACCGACGATGGCAATCGTTTCGCCCCGGAACAGGTCCATCCTGACACCGCGGATTGCCCGCACCGTACCGCTGGCGGTCTCGAAGGAGATATTCAGGTCGCGGACCGATAATACACGGTCCTTCTTATCTTTTTTCGCTGTCATGATTCTCCTCCTAGCCTTGTTTCTGGTTCGGGTCAAACGCGTCGCGGATACCGTCTGCAAACAGGTTGAAGCTCAGCATCAGCAGGGCCAGAACCGTAATCGAGCACATGATCATATACGGATGGATTGTCAGGGACTTGTATCCGTCGGAAATCAGCGAACCCAGGGACGCATTCGGCGGCTGGATGCCCAGACCGACAAAGGACAGGAACGCTTCCGTAAAGATCGCATTCGGAACCGAGAACATGGACATGATGATCAGCTGCCCGAAGATATTCGGCATGATGTCCTTGAAGATAATCGAGAAGTTCTTCGCGCCCAGTGTCCGGGAAGCCAGAATGTATTCACTTTCCTTGAGCTTGAGCACTTCTGCCCGGGCAATCCGGGACATGCCGATCCACCCGGTAATCATTAAGGTGAAAATAATCGAGGGAATACCCTGCGGCAGGACCAGGCCGAGAAGCGTGACCACGACCAGGGTCGGGATGCCGTTGAGGATTTCCGCGAAACGCTGCATAACGATATCGATGCGGCCGCCGAAGTAGCCGGAGATCAGACCGTAGGACATGCCGATGCCGATATCGATAATGACGGCCACAAAAGCAATCAGCAGGGAAACTCGGGTGCCTTTCCAGACCCGGGTAAACATGTCGCGGCCGTTGGTATCCGTTCCGAACCAGTGATAGAGATCAGCAAATCCCTTATCCAGATAGACGTTCTTCCCTTTCTCCACACCATTGAAGATGCCGAGTTTCTCAATTCCCGGGATCCGCGGCGGCAGACTCTGCTGGGTCAGGACGATTTCATCGTATTTGTAGCCGGAGATCAGGGGTCCGACCAGGGCCATCAGGATGATGATGCAGATGATCACCAGACCGATAACCGCGCCCTTGTTCTTCTTGAAGTGCATCCAGACGTCTTTCAGGAAAGACGTGGCTGCGTATGTTTTGTCCATCAGGCGCTCATCCAGCTGAACAAAACGGAAATCTTCCTCTGTAAAACTGTCCTGCGGGACCTGATTCATTTTAATCTCGCTCATCAGTCTGCCCCCTTCGCAACCCGGATCCGCGGGTCAATAATGCCGTACAGGATGTCGACAACCAGCATCATGCCGATGTACAGGGCTGAATAGACAAACGCGCAGGCAATGACGACATTGTAGTCATTGTTCTGGATTGCCTGCATCATCAGCTGGCCGATACCGGGAATGGCAAAGACCTTTTCAACGACCATGGAACCTGTCAGCAGGTTGATCAGCAGCGGGCCCATGATGGTAACGATCGGAATCAGCGTATTGCGCAGCGCATGCCGCAGGATCAGGTCTTTCTCCCTGACCCCTTTGGATTCAACGAGCAGGATATATTCCGAACCCAGGACATCGATCATTTCCGACCGGGTGAATCGTGAGATATTCGCAATCGGGAACATGCTCAGGGCAATTGTCGGCAGTACCGTGGAAGCTCCGGGATTGGAAGCGTTGTAAAGAATCGGGAACATTTTCAGTTTGAAACCGATAAAGTACGCCAGCAGCAGCGCGAATACATATGAAGGCACACTGACCCCGATGATGGATATCAGTGAGAACAGCGAGTCAATCCATGTATTGTGGTTCAGGGCGGCCAGAATACCGAACAGCAGGCCGAAAATCGAACCGATGACCATGGCTTTTGCGCCGATTCTGATCGATAAGCCGAGCGGTCCTGTCAGCATATCGGAAACTGCCCTGTTCTTGTTCAGGACATAGGAGACACCCAGGTCCCCTTTCAGCATATTGATCAGATATTTGCCGAACCGCACAAAGAACGGCTGATCCAGTCCGTACTTTGCATACAGCAGGGCTTTCTGCGTTTCTGTCAGTTTTTCATCATTGAACGGTGAACCCGGCATCATGTCCAGCATGACAAACAGGACAAAGATGATCACCAGCAATGTGGCAAGACTGATCAGAAGACGTTTCGTGATGTATTTTGACATGGTCACGCTTCCTTTCCAACCCGGTAACACAAAGAGCGGTGCAGCCGCTCCGTTTTATCCCCGTGTACCGGCCCGGGCATAACCCCGGGATAACTCCGATTGTATATTTTCTGCCGCGAAAATGCAATGTCGTTTTCATAGAATGAAAACTTTTTCGTAAATTTTACACGCTTTGTTTCAGATGGAATCGCTTACACTTGTTTCCGTCTCTGTGCCCGGACATTTCTCCCCGTGTCCGGAAAAAAGATCCGTCCAGCCGGAACGGATCTTTATCTGTAGATTGTATCTGCGTTTTTTCAGAGCGCCTTGATGATTTCCGACAGTTTCGGCATAAGCTGCTGTTTGCGCGAAATGATCTTGGTGTCATAACCGGCATGTTCATCAAACACTGTTTCCAGAATATCATTAAACACGTAGGAAAGAGGTCCCTCATAGACAAACATGGAACCCTCGCCCATGACATCGGTAAACAGCATCACCAGCAGGTCGTAATGGCCCTCTTCCTGTTCCTTTCGGAGGTTCTCGCGGAACTCCGGCAGGAGTTTCTGGATTTCTTCCATCCGGCTGTAGTTTGTCTGCCCGATCGCAAAGGAATAATCACCGATCCGGTACGCCTTCAGGTCGCGGTTGAGAATCTCATGCGGTGTGGAATCCTTCAGGGCCACGGAGGCGCCGAGCATCTCCCGGGCATAGTCATCAATGTCGGTAATCCCGGCCAGTCCCGCCAGCCAGGCAGCGGTTGTCCGGTCCCGGTCGGTCGTAGTAGCCGACTTGAAGTTCAGTGTATCGGACAGAATCGCCGACAGCAGCAGGCCGCTGATATCCGCATCCGGGGTCAGGCCCTTTTCCTGGTACATATTGGCGATGATCGTGCAGGTGCAGCCGATCTGTTCGTTGCGGTAATAAATCGGGTGATCCGTCTGAATGCCGCCGATATGGTGATGGTCAATGATTGCCCGGATATCTGCGTCTTCAATATGATTCAGGGTCTGGTTCATGGCGCTGTGGTCTACCAGGATCACCTTGCGGTGGTCATAGTTCAGCACATGGTAGCGCGAAACAACCCCGATGATTGTTCCTTCCCTGTCAATGACCGGGAAACTGCGGATCCGGGACTTGTTGATCTTGACGGCAGCTTCATTGACGAACTCATCGGCCCCGAACGTGATGATATTTTCAGCCATGATTTCTTCAACCGGATAGGATTCGGTGATGAATTCAGCTGCGAACATCGTATCCTGGTCGGTTTCAATGACAGCACATCCGGCTTCGGCAGCCAGCTGCCGCACACGTTCGTCTGTCTTTACTCCGCAGGTAATCACCAGGCATTTGACCCCCATGCGGATCAGCATCTCGTGTTTCTCACTGCCGCCGGAAAGAATGGAAATGCCGCCCTGCAGGTTGTATCTGCGGGCTTCCGTCTCTTCCAGGGTGATGACATGGACATACCCGTTGGTAGTGAAGTCTTCCGGCACAACCACCGCGGTCCCCTTGACCGTCCGGGCAATCTGATCCAGGGTTGCCGTGGCCATCAGGACGCTGCGCTGTTCTGCCGTCTGCAGACGGTAAACGGACAGATCCGAAGTCGTGACAGCCCCGCACAGTTTCCCCTCGTCCATGACAAACAGGGAGCGGTACTGCGACTGCTTCATGGCCCGCCATGCCTCATGGACCGTGGCATCCTTCGGCAGCAGTACCGGTTCATCGAGTTCGATATCACCCAGGGTCAGCCTGGCGTCAGTCAGCAGAAACGGGTTCTCCCGGTGAAAACGCTTCAGGACAAATTTTGTTTCTTCATTCAGCGGCCCCTGCCGGCAGGCAATCGCCTGATTGCCCAGCTGCTCCTGCAGGGCAGCCATTGTCAGCGCGGCACAGATTGAATCTGTATCCGGATTCTTGTGCCCGGTTATATAAATCGGTTTCATATTTCTCTCCTTTTAGTATGTCAGGATTTCGTTTCCGGTTTCCGTAATCAGAATGCTGTGCTCCCACTGGGCGCTGTCGGATCCGTCCGCTGTCGAAACAGTCCAGTCATTGTACGGATCCAGGACAACCCCGGCCCGGCCGGCGTTGATCATCGGTTCAATCGTGATAATCATGCCCGGCACCAGTACCATGCCGGTATGTTTCCGGCCGATGTGCGCTACAAAGGGATCTTCGTGAAATTCCAGGCCGACCCCGTGACCGCCCAGTTCCCGGACAACGGAATATCCCCTGGACCTGGCATATTTCGAGATGGCGTAGCCGATATCACCGACGGTATTCCAGGGCTGGGCAGCTTCCATGCCGATTTCCAGACAGCGCTTTGTTTCTTCCACCAGGTGCTTCCGCTGCGGGCTGACTTCACCGATCATGAACATCCGGCTGGCGTCACTGTAATATCCATTATAGATAGTAGAAACGTCCACATTGACGATATCACCGTCATGCAGTTTCCGCAGCCGGCTCGGAATGCCGTGGCACACCTCATCGTTGATGGATGTGCAGACACTCTTCGGATAACCTTCAAAATGATACGGCGCGCATACCGCCCCGTGGCTGTTGGTATATTCCCTGACAATGTCATCGATATCCTGGGTTGTCATGCCGGCCTTGATGTGCTTTGCCACTTCATCAAGCACCCCGGTGTTGATCCGGCTGGATGCCCGGATACCCTCGATGTGCGATGGCCGCTTGATCAGTCGTTCATCCGGCACGATCATCCGCCGTTTCCGGCACTGCTCCATCCGTTCCAGAATATGTGCGGGAATCGGTTCCCGGGCAAAAATCTCATCTATCTCACTCATGTCTCTGCTCACTTTCTGTCGTACTGCCAAACCCGCCGGTCCGTATACCGGCTGCGTCATCATCTTCCGTAATGCCGAAAGGGACGAATATTCCCTGTACCATGCCGTCCCCTTTCCGGATCAGTACCGTCCGGCCCTGGCGGCTGTCATTGGTCAGCTTGCAGAAGATATGTCCTTCGTTATCGGCACCATAGTAATCACTGTCGATAATACCAACGGTATTGTTCATCTGCAGGCGGTATTTGAAACCCAGCCCGCTGCGGGGAAACAGCATAAGCACATAATCCTCCCGCATGCGCACCCGCAGGCCGGTCGGTATCAGAATTTCTTTTCCCGGCGCCAGTTCGATGTCGACCGGGGCACAGATATCATAGCCGGCAGAACCTGCCGTTGCCCGCCGCGGCATGCGGATATCCGCATAAATCCGGGCTGTTTCTTCCGCTGCGGTACCGGGAAAGTTCTTTTCCCAGTCTGCCGCAAAGCGGTCATATGATACTTTTTCAAACACTGCTGCTCTGATCATATCACTTACCTGTATCTTTCTTCTGCAGAATATCAGATACTCCGCCTTACATTCAACCTGTAATCGGTCTGCTTCCTGCCCGGCCATTGTATCACGCTGCGTAAATCAGCGCATATATCATTCCCCTCTGAAGCGCTGTTTCGGGTATAATGTTTTTCGGAGGTATTTCCTATGAAACTCAATGTAGCCGTCATCTTCGGCAGTGAAACCGTTGAACATGAAGTCAGTGTGATTTCCGCCCATCAGGCAATGAATGCGCTTGATCCGGAAAAATATAATGTCATCCCGCTCTATATTTCCAAGCAGCGCAAGTTTTATTATTCCGAGCTGCTGCGGGATATCAGGAATTATACGAATCTGGAGGATCTGACCAGCCGCTGTGAACAGGTTGTGCTGGCCAACGTGGACAACCAGGTAATCATCAAGCCGGTCAGGGATTCTCTGTTCGGCAAAAAGGTTCTCGGCACCATCGACATCGCCGTGCCGGTCATGCACGGGACCAACGGTGAGGACGGCTCCATCCAGGGTTATCTGGAAATGCTGAAACTTCCTTACGCCGGGCCGGACCTGTATGCCGCAGCCGTCGGCCAGGATAAAGTACTGCAGAAGCACATCCTGCATGACAACGGTCTGCCGATCACCAACTGGTTCTGGGTTTACGGCAGCGAGATGGATACACGTAAGGAAGAGATTCTCCGCCAGGTGCACAAGCTGATCTATCCGGTCATCCTGAAGCCGGCCTGCACCGGTTCCAGCGTCGGCATCTCGATTGCCCACAATGATGAAGAATACCTGCAGGCTTTCGAGGAGGCCCGGCAGTATGACCTGAAGATCATCACCGAAAAAGTCGTCAAGCCGATGCGTGAGATCAACTGCTCTGTTGCCGGTGACAGCTTTGAAGCCTTCCCTTCCGTTCTGGAGGAAGTCAACAAGAACAACAATGAGGAAATTCTTTCCTTTGACAAGAAGTACATGGGCGGCGGCAAGAACGCCAAGGGGGCCGGAAGCCAGCCCTCCAAGGGCATGGCCAGCACGGCCCGCATTGTCCCGGCCCCGCTGACCGATGCCCAGACAAAGCAGATCCAGGAATATGCCCTGAAGACCTTCAAGGTCCTTGGCATGAGCGGGGTCTGCCGGATCGACTTCATGATGGATGCCGAAACAAAGACCATCTATGTCAATGAAGTCAACACGATTCCCGGCAGCCTGGCCTTCTATCTCTGGGAAGCGACGGATGTGCCGTTCCGGGTCCTGATGGACAAGCTGATCCAGCTGGGACTTGACCGGGCCCGCCGGCGCTCACGCATGACTTTCTCCTACGATACCAACCTGCTGGCTTCCTATTCGGAAAACAGTGCCAAGGGTGCAAAAGGCGCGAAGCAGTAAGCTTCCGCTTTTTTCATATCCGGGCATGATATAATTAGGGCAGAAAGTGAAGGTAATATAATATGTCTACTCCTCATAACAGCGGCACTCCCGGGCAGTTTGCCAAAACCGTCCTGATGCCGGGTGATCCCCTGCGGGCAAAATTCATTGCCGATACATTCCTTGAGAATGCCGAGCTGATCACTTCGGTCCGTAATGTTTACGGCTATACCGGAACATATAATGGAAAGAAAGTATCTGTCATGGCTTCCGGCATGGGTATGCCGAGCATCGGCATCTATTCCTATGAACTGTTCAAGTTCTATGATGTGGACAATATCATCCGGGTCGGCTCTGCCGGTTCTTACTCCGCTGATCTGAAGCTGTATGATGTAGTTCTGGCTTCGGCGGCCTATTCCGAGTCCACTTTTGCAAAGACCCAGTGCGGGCATGATGTTCCGGATACCCTGCTGCCGTCCGCAGAACTCAACCAGCGCCTGCGGGATGCGGCTGTCAAACTGGAAATTCCGCTTCATGAAGGCGTGATTCACAGCAGTGATGTCTTCTACCGGGATAACTTTGACTGGACAACCGTGCGCGACCAGCGGGGCTGTGTCGCCTGCGAAATGGAAAGCTATGCCCTGTTCCACAACGCTGCTATTCTAGGCAAAAACGCAGCCTGCGTAGTGACAATTTCCGACAGTTTCGTCTATCCGGAAATCACTACCCCGGAAGAAAGACAGAAATCATTTACCAACATGATGAAAATTGCCCTGGAGGCTGCTGAGTAAAAATAATTGTTGCGTTACAACATATCGTGTGGTATATTATGAAAGCGCACTGATATGAGTGCTGGCTGACTGAAGAAGTACTCAAGAGGTCGAAGAGGTGCCCCTGCTAAGGGCATAGGTCGGGAAACCGGCGCGCGGGTTCAAATCCCGCCTTCTTCGCCAGTAACGGTTCCGTGGTGTAGTGGCTAACATGCCTCCCTGTCACGGAGGAGATCGCGAGTTCGATCCTCGTCGGAACCGCCATTCTTTGCGGCTGTAGTTCAATGGTAGAACGCCACCTTGCCAAGGTGGACACGGGGGTCCGATTCCCCTCAGCCGCTCCATCAGCCTATTCCTTCCCGAATGGGGAGTTTTTTTATGTCTTTATGTGAAATTAAGTGATTTGACCACGGGTCAATTATTTGTGCTATCATAGATACAGTTATGAAAGGACTGAATACAATGGAAACTACTCGTACATATATTCTCCCCTATGACAGCTCTGCCCAGTCAGTTGCCTACGCGCTGGCCGAATACCTTGATGTAGAGAAGAACATGATCACCCAGACCATGCGGACCCGCAATGGCTATACTGTCCAGTGCAAGGGGGACGCAACGGCCGAATGGACGAAATACATCGGCATGGACGCTGCCCTGTCCGTCGCGATGACCCAGATTGATGATGAACTCACCGTTGTCATCGGCACCGATAAATGGGTGGAAAAGCTCGGCATCGCGGCCGTCGGTTCAATCTTCTTCCAGCCGCTGCTGATCACCGCCGGGATCGGGGCACTGCGTCAGGCTACCCTGCCGCAGGATATCTTCCGCTTCATTGAGGATTTCCTTGGTGTGGAACCGGTTGAAAAAGTCGTTCCAGAGCGTTCCGTACCGGCTGAAAAACCGGAAGTCATGCTCTGCCCGAAGTGCGGGGCCGCCAACCGGATCGGTTCAATCTTCTGCCGGGAATGCGGTGAAAAGCTGGTCAAGCCGGTTGTGAAATGTCCTGAATGTGACGCTGTTCTGGAAGGTGACGAAACCTTCTGTCCGTTCTGCGGCAAACGGCTGAAATAAAAAAACTGAACCTGGCAACAGGTTCTTTTCATTTCCGGTCTCATCATTGACGTTTATCCGTGTGATTGTATAGTGCCGTGAACAAGGCAGAAATTACCATGCCGGAAACAAACAGTATCATGTTCACGGCAAAGACTGAGAGATCTGAAAAGACCCGGGCCATAATGGTCCGGGTCGTTTTCCCGCTCAGTGATTGAAGGCGTCAGGGAGGTCGTTTTCCAGCAGGATGGTATCGGCCGGTGTGGCGTTCTTCCAGATCCAGTCAAACGCTTCCTTTACTGTAGCCAGCACATGCACATGCGTCATATCATAGCCGGAATCCTCCAGGCCCTGCCGGATGGCGTGAACCTGTTTCTCCCCAACCAGGATAACCTCGTCGGCACACCCTTTCATCCGGGTTCCGAACGTATGGTTGATTTCATCCTGACGCTCCCCGAGTTCAATCATGCCCGGGGTGACAATAATCCGTTTACCGGGCATCTTCGCCAGTACATCCAGGGCCATTGCGGCGCCGCTGGGATTGGCGTTGAACGCATCATCGATAAACGAATAACCGCCGATGATCTTTTTCTCCAGACGATGTTCCACCTGTTTCATTTCCCGGACAGCCCGCTGAATCCGCGGCCAGGGAATGGCCAGTGTTCTGGCAACCGCCACCGCTGACAGGATGTTCAGGATATTCAGCTCGCCCAGCAGTTTTGTCTCAAATGCGTAACTCTCCCCTTCGGCCTGCACGGTGAAGGAAGAACCGTAAGGACCGTAATCAATATCCACGGCCCGGAAATCAACATCTTCACATCGGATCCCGTAGGTCTGTATCCTGACCGGGTTTTTGATTTCATATGTCCGGATCAGTTCATTGTCATAGTTCAGAATACCTGTCCCATCCGGTGGCAGCAGTTCGATCATCTGCATCTTCTCCCGGGTGATGTTGTCCTGGGAACCGAAGGTCTGCAGATGCTGCGGGCCGATGGAGGTCACTACCCCGATGGCGGGATGGACGAAATTCATCAGTTCGGTAATATCACCGACATGGTCTGCCCCCATTTCACAGACAAAAACCTGGTGGATCGGCTTCAGCAGTTCCCGGATGGTCCGGGTAATGCCCATCGGCGTATTGTATGAAGCCGGTGTCATCAGTGACATATACTGCTCGGAGACGATAGACTGGATGACATTCTTGGTGGATGTCTTGCCGTAGCTGCCGGTAATGCCGATGCGGATCAGATCCGCATGCTGCTTCAGGATATCCTTCGCTTCATTGAGATAACGGGTCCTGCCCGCCTTCTCAATCGGTGCCGTGATGACAGCCATGGGGTAGATCAGCAGCCAGGGCAGGCAGGTGGAAAGCAGCGGCGCGGTAATACGGAAAAACACCGGCACCAGGTTCAGTCTGGCGGCACAGATCACTGCCAATCCGGTCATGACGGCAATCTGCCGCTTGACCCGGTTGGTATAGACCAGCGGTTTGATATAGTTCTTCCCCCGCTCCTGCAGGATTCTTACACCGGTCAGCACGGCGCCGGAAACAGCCAGGGCCGCAGCCCCCTGCCCCCACAGCAGCCCGGCCGCCGCAATCACAGCCGAAAGAACGGCCGGCAGAACATACTGCGCACTTCCGGCAAAACCGTTTTCCCGCAGCCATTTTGTAAAGCGGGCACATTCATAGCGGTTCTGCTGGAACATGTGCAGGGCATGCTTGCCGGGCACCAGCATCGCTGTCAGCCACAGGCATATTCCGATGATTGTCAGTATCTTCATCTGTTCATATCCTCTTTCAGAAAGACATCCAGCACCCGGTTGAAACGGTCACTCTGATGCCAGTAGGCGAAATGATCATCGCCGGCGAAAACCGCCAGTCCGGCATCCGGGATTTCCTTTTCCATCAGCTGGCCCATCCAGAGCGGTACTGCTTCGTCCATATCACCCCAGACCAGCAGCACCGGGCAGCGGATTTCTTTCAGAACCGGGGTTACATCATCATTCACCACTTTGACGAAGGATTCCCGCATGACGCCGCTGACATTCCGATAGTCCTCCGAACCGGCCCGGTTCTGCAGCTCCGCCAGTTTCTTTTCATTGCCGGTGGCCTGCAGGAGCCACTTACCGGCCTTGAACGTCTTTGTCCGCAGATGCCAGCCAAGGTCCCGCTTCGGACGGATGCCGGCCGCCCCGGTCAGGCACATCCGGCGTACATCATGGTGCACTGCCGCATAACGGATTGCCACCCGGCAGCCGAATGAATGTCCGATCAGAATCGGTGCTTCAATCCCGTTGGCAGCGATAAATTCTTCCAGAAAACGCATATACTCCGGCACACCCCAGGGCTCCGGCGGCAGACTGCTTTCCCCAAAGCCCGGAAAATCAAGATTGTATACGGAAAAAGAAGAACACAGATGCTCTTCCACTGCACTCATCATATACATATTCTGACCCCAGCCATGCAGCAGGATCACATCCCGGCCGCTGCCGCTGTGCCGGAAAGCTGTTCGTACGCCGGCAAATTCCGCAAATTCTGTCATATGTCCTATATTGTACCCGATCTTTCCGCTGCCGTTAAGCCGGAAATCGTTTACTTTCTGTTTCCCCTGGCCCGTTCCTTTTCCCGTTTTTCCTTCCGGCTGATTTCTTTCCAGATCCTGAACTGAACACCATCAGGGAGGTTGGAGGCTTCCACCCGGTATCCGTATGTCGTCACGACCCGGTAGACAATCGAAAGGCCCAGGCCGAACTGCCCGTCCGTGCCCTTTTCATACGGCTGGAACAGCTTGTTCAGCGTTGCCTGGTCAATCTGCCTGCCGTCATTGAAAATGATCAGCTCGGCATCATGGAGCTGGATGCTGATCCTGGTTCTGGCATAGCGCAGAGCATTGTCAATCAGATTTTCGACAGCGATCCGCCAGGGATCCTCATCGCCGTGGAAAAAGACTTCCGGATCCATGATCCGCTCGAAGGTGATCTCCGGCCGGATGACTTTCAGCGACAGCAGGACCTTGTCAATGACATCATTCATGTTCAGGGTATCCCCTTCCGGACAGTCATCCAGAAGATAGCCCATCTTGTTCAGGGTAATCAGGCTGCGGACTTTCTTATCCAGCCGGTCAGCGTGCTCGATAATGACATCAATCGATTTTTCAAGGCTCCCGTATGGATAGATGCCGTCCTTGATGCTTTCCCCATAAGACCGGATCGTGGCAATCGGGGTCTTGAGGTCATGGGAGATATTCTGGATCATCTCCTCTTTTTCCCGGTTCTGCTTTTCCAGTTCATCCTGCATATCCCGCAGGGCTTCCGCAACTTCACCGATCTCATCGCGGCGGTTGACATTCAGTTCGGCTTCCTCATCGTTCTTGACCCGGTTGGCGTAGTTGCGGATCTGGTTCAGCGGATGAATCAGGGATGCCACCCAGAGCAGCAGCAGGAAAAACAGCAGGCCGGCAATCACGACATTCATATTGACAACACTGTTAACCAGCAGCGTCCGGAACTGTTCCTCGTATGCCCCCGGCAGCAGGCTGATCAGCAGCCGGCCGTCCTTCAGCCTGGTTACGGAGTACTGTACATTACTGATATTGCCGGTCGTCCCACTGCGCTCGCGCAGAATATAATCCGTAATTTCACTGTCCGCCTGTGACGCGTTCTGGCGGATATCGCGCATCTCTTCCTCTGTAAAGGAACCGCCGTCAAAAACCCGGAAAGTGTCCGCGTCAGGGTCATATATCCCCTGGATAATGCCGCTGTCCGGGCTCACAAACGGGTGCTGTTCAGCATTGCGGTTCAGATAATACACAGCGCTTTCATGGGTACTGTGAAGCATCCTGTACATCTCGTTCCGGGTAAAACCGTCAATTGACGGAGTCAGAAAAGCAGACAAAAAGACCCCGAAAACGCCGATTACCAGAATAACAATGGTTATCAGCTGCTGGGTAAGACTAAGTTCACGAATCCAGAGATAAATGCGTTTCATCAGCCCAGACGGTATCCGAAGCCGTAAATCGTATGAATGGTCAGGTCCGGAAGCTTCTTGCGCAGCCGCCGCAGTGTATCATCCACTACCCGGTCACTGCCGAAATAGTTTGTTTCCCAGACCCGCTCGAGAATCTGCTCACGGGAAAAAGCCGTACCGCGGTTGCGCACAAACAGCATCAGCAGATCAAACTCCTTGGTGGTCAGATCC
This sequence comes from Solobacterium sp., assembly GCA_017433125.1. Classification (GTDB taxonomy): domain Bacteria; phylum Bacillota_I; class Bacilli_A; order Erysipelotrichales; family Erysipelotrichaceae; genus Bulleidia. The sequence goes on along the minus strand of JAFRHT010000004.1, from coordinate 21,100 downwards.
ACCTGGCGGCCATGATCCGTTACCATCCGCTGATCCTCATCTATTTCATAGCCGTCCACAATCATGCGGGTGTCCGCATCCTTATACGTACGCCGGATGATATTGTTGACCCGAAGCACCAGTTCCTTTGGGGAAAACGGTTTGGTGATATAGTCATCACTGCCTTTTTCCAGACCGATAATCCGGTCAAATTCCTTATCCCGCGCGGACATGAAAATAACCGGCACATTCGCGTCATGCTGGCGGATGTCCTCAATCAGGTCAAAGCCGCTCTTGTCACCGAGCATGATATCCAGAATCCACAGATGCACATCATCATCTGCTGTATGAATGGCTGCTTCATCATATGTCAGATAGGAGCGTACATCATATCCTTCTTTCTGAAGATACTGCTTGACCAGTTCGTTCAGGTCTTTCTCATCTTCAACGATTCCTATGACTTTTTTCATTTTTTCAACCTCAGTTATCATCTTATCATAGTTTGTTCGTGAATTCGGTAACGTGACTTTAATTTCCGCCGGGAATCCGTTACCCTTTCTGCTGATGCCCGCTGAAACCAAAAGAAAACCGTTCGGCCTTGGGCCGAACGATTTTATCTGTTCTTTATAATCAGTTATTCGATGCCGAATTTTCCCCGTACAATCCGGGCGACCTTCTCCACTTCTTCCGCGCAGATCTCGTCTGTTTCGGCTTCGGCCATAACCCGGACAAGCGGTTCTGTACCGCTGGCTCTGACCAGCAGCCGGCCATTGCCGTGCAGATTCTCATTGACCTCATCAATGGCCTTTTTGACCTCCGGATCTTCCATGGCCAGGTGCTTGTCGGTAACCCGGACATTCACCAGCAGCTGCGGATAGATCTTGAGGCCTTCCCGGAGTTCCATGGCTCCCTTGCCGGTCTCCTTCATGATCTTCAGCATTTCAAGGGCTGTTACCAGTCCGTCACCGGTCGCTTCGACCTGCTTGAAGATAATATGGCCGGACTGTTCTCCGCCGACAATGTCATCTTCCTTACACATCTGCTCATAAACATATTTGTCACCGACCTGGGTTGCGACAGCCGTAATGCCTTCCCGCTCCAGGGCCTTGAACAGGCCGAGGTTGGCCATGACGGTGGTAACAACGTTATTATTGTTCAGAATGCCGATATCACGGAACCGCTTGCCGGTAATGTACAGAACATGGTCACCGGTCAGCAGTTCGCCGTCGGGGGCCGCCATGATCATCCGGTCCGCATCGCCGTCAAAGGCCAAGCCCAGATCATAGGTGCCGCTGCGGACTGCTTCCTGCATCATCTCCGGATGTGTGGATCCGCAGTGCGTATTGATGTTGATGCCGTCCGGGCAGTTGTTCAGAACCGTCAGTTCAGCGCCCAGACGCTTCAGCAGTGCTTCTGCCGTAAAGGTGCTGGACCCGTTGGCACAGTCAACTACCAGATGCATGCCGGAAAGATCGAGCGGATATGTTTTTTCCAGCCAGTCAAGATATGTTTCCAGGCCTTCCGGATATGCGATGACCTTGCCGATCCTGTCATCCGTGCAGAATGCGAGTTCTGTTTCACCGTCGATGAATTTCTCAATCAGATCTTCGATATCCGCGGAAAGCTTGATGCCTTCCTTGGAGAAGATCTTGATGCCGTTGTCATAGAACGGGTTATGGCTGGCGGACACCATTGCCCCGGCTGCGAAATCCCCGGTTCTTGTCAGGTATGAAATCATCGGGGTCGGGCATCCCCCGGCCAGATAGGCATCGCAGCCCTGCGCGGCGATACCCGCTGCCAGGGCATGTTCCAGCATATCCGATGACAGTCTTGTGTCCTTGCCGATCAGAATGTTCTGTTTGCCGTTCTGACTGTAGTAGTAACCCATGTAGCGGCCCACCTGGAAAGCCCGGTAGGCGTCGAGATCCACATTTGCTTTGCCGCGGATGCCGTCTGTTCCGAAGTATTTACCCATTGTTTGTTCCTGTCCCTTCTCCTGATTCACTGTCCGGATTGGTTTCACCAAGCACGTTCATCGTATAAGTCGATTCAACCAGCGAATACTTGACCAGGCCGCCGGACGGCTGGTCTACCTGCAGCTGGAAATCCTGCAGACCCGGCTTGGCGTCTTTCAGGTCCACATAAACCGAAATATCATCGGCTGTAATGGACGCAATGTTGTTCTCAGTGCCGAATACCGTAACACTGGTTGTTGTCTTGTTTTCCGGCTGGGATGCCTTGTAGTTGTTAACATTGTTCCGATAATAGATACGGACATCATCGATGGTCCGCGTCACACCCTCGCCCAATGTAACATTCATGGTGATCTGGTTGATGTTGCTGGAGTTGACCCCGGCCGGCAGTGTGATCGGCCGCAGAATTGTAGAGGAATCCTTGGTCAATGTGGATGCGTTCAGCGTAACAATTACCTTTTCTATCTGGCCCAGAACAGATTCTGTCCCGTATACGGTGACGGTCTGCTGATCAATCGAGATCGTCTCGATGGCCTTGCCTTCCGGCACTTCACCGCTGACTTCCACCTCAATCGGCACGGTCTTGTTCGGTGAAGTAACGGCTACGGAAACATTGACGGTCCGCGGCACGATATCCGCATTGACCGGCAGGCCGCTGGCATCATAGGCAATCAGGGCCGCTTCCTGGGTGAAATCAGCAGTCTGTCCGCTGACATCGATCAGCGCTTTGACAAAGGCAATAGTATCCAGTGTATCCTTGGACGCCCGGACATTGACCTTTGTATATTCGAAGGTCGGCACACCCAGGCTGTAGATCGATTCCATCTTGTCCTGGTTGATATAGTCATAGGACAGATCGAACTGCTGGGTGGTTTTCTTCTTCAGGGTCACGATGACATTGGACGGATCAATCCGGATCGTAACATTCTCACCGAAGCCTTCGGTCTTCAGCTTGACGTTATGGGTTCCTTCTGTCAGACCCTCAAGGTCCGCTACAACCACACCCTTGGAGTTGGAGGCGGCGGTTACCGCCGAGGCATCACCGCTGATCGTAATGTCAGCTTCCGCCGGCAGTCCGCTCAGTTCAAACGTGTCGCCGTTGTACTTGGCGGTAACGGTGATATTGGACAGGTCCTTGCTGGTCTTCAGCGTGGACATGTTCATGGAGTTGCTGCTGTTGAGATTGACAATCGCGTACATCATGACCGCCAGCACGAGGGCAACCACCCTTGTGTATTTCCGGTTAAAGAGCGTTTTGTCAATGAAGCCGGAGAACCATCGGAAGGTCCGGACCAGGTTATCGCCGATATGCTGGTAAGTATTTGCCACCTTGCGGGACTGGCTGGCAATGCGGTTCGCCAGTTCGGTTTTCCCGTTATCGGCTGTTTCCCGGGTTCTTTTCTTCTTGTTTTCAGACATTACCGGTCACCTCCCTTGTCACGATCGGAGGGTTTATCCGACGGCATCTGATCCAGAATCTCAAATGTTTCGTCCAGATCATCGTTCAGTCCTACGATCTTGGAAATATCCAGTTTGGTCGTATCGAACATCTTTTCGCTCTCGGTGGGACGGTGGAGCTGGGCCAGCATGTCATCTGCCTGCGAGGCAGCCGGCTTCTGCGGCTCAGTTACAGGTTCTGGCACAGGCTCAGGTTCCTGTTCCTTATTGGCATTGGAATACTGCGCATACAGCTGGTTGCGCATCCGCTTGATATCTTCCGAGGTCAGCCGGGCAGCCGGTTCCTGCTTTGCCGGTTCTTCCACAACCGGCTCAGCAGCCGGAACCTCCGGCGGTACCAGAACATCTGCCGGGGCTTCTTCATTTGCCTTTACGGTCTGTTTGTCTTCTTCAAACCGGTTGCCGGCCGCATGCTGCGGATAACTCGGTGCCGGTCTCTCTTTCTTGCGCGGGAGTTTGATGTCGGACGCTTCTTCCTCCAGCTTGATCATCAGCGTATCGTCCGGGGCATCCTCTTTTCGGAGGTTTTCCGGTTCAGACAGCGGTTCCGCCGGGGTGACCTCCTCGACTTCAATCTTTTCCATTCTGCCGGTATCCTGCTTCTTTACCGCCAGCTTATCGCGCAGCCGGGAAGACTCCTTAACCTGGACCGGGGCCTTGTCGTCAATGACCACTTCACGGCCCAGCTCAGCCGGGACTGTATCCGGACGGCTGGTTTTGACTTCGGTTTCTTCCCCGAGAATCACCCGCAGCAGGTAGTCACGCAGTTCTTTCCGGTTGAACTGATAGATCTTGCCGCCTTCTGTAACGCTGATTGCGCCGGTTTCTTCCGAAACGACAATGGTTACCGCATCGGTGATTTCCGAAATACCGATAGCCGCCCTGTGTCTGGCCCCGTAACGGGACGGCAGTTCCAGATTGGTCGGCGGGAAATAGGCACTCGCGCAGGCAATACGGTCACCCTGAATAATGACAGCACCGTCATGCAGCGGTGTGGAAGTCACGAAAATGGAAGTCAGCAGTTCAGCCGTAACATCCGAATTCAGCCGGGTGCCGGTCGCGATGAAATCTTCGAGGGAATGCGACTGTTCAATGGAAATCAGCGCTCCTGTCTGATCCTTGCTCAGCAGCATGGCAGCCGTAACAATCTGGTCCACCAGGTGCTCCTTTTCGTTGCCGGTCAGGGTCGTAATACGGGAAAAGGCGTTGGATTTCCCGATCCTTTCCAGAACGGAACGGATTTCCGGCTGAAAGATAATGATAATAGCGAGAAAGCCCCAGTTGATAAAGATATCCGTAACATAAGAAACCGTCTTGAGGCCCATCAGCTTGGCTACCCCGTCAGTCAGAATAACCAGCAGGATCCCCTTGAATATCTGAATCGTACGGGAATTATTACGAACCAGTTTAATAACATAATATAGTAAAAACCACATGATGAAGATATCCAGGATCATCACTGTGATGACCCGGATGTTCTCCATTGGCAGACCCATTGCATATCCGGACAAGGCAAAACACTCCCTTCGTACTTGAAGATTATATCATAATTCACTATATAGAGAAGTTCTTCCTTGCCCGGATTGGATCGCTTTGGATTAAGGTTTCTGTGATAAGATAAATGAATCTACAACCCATAACACTGAGAGGAACCGCCATGAAAATCGTCCGTGCCGTAAGGTATTTTCTAATTGAACTGCTGTACACCGGAGTCATGCTGTATTTCTTCAATTACATGCAGATGACATATTCCGTAGATACGGTTTTTGATCGTTCCCTGTTCATGATCCTGTGCCTGGGACTGATCGCGCTGATCTGGTTCATCGGTCCCATGCTGAACAGATACTTCGTGCTGGTCTACAGCGCGGTCTATTTCCTGTACCTGGTTTCCCAGGATGTCTACAAGCGGGCATTCCATCAGTATTACCGCTTCAGCACCGTACAGGATCTGTTTGGGGATGCCTTCGCAGCCAGGGCAAGTGCCATGGAATTCATTGTCCGGGAAGACCTGTATCCCTTCCTGGCACTGCTGGGCATCACCCTGGTTTTTGTAATTATCTACTTCCTGCTGCAGCGCCGCTGCGTCAAACTGCTGTACCGGCTGCCGCTGAAGCTGGCTGTCCTGCTGCTGTTCTATCCGGGCCGGGATTTCTATTATCAGTATCTGGATCAGATTGAAAGCACCAAGAATACCGAAGATGCCTTCCAGATCAACAAAACCGATTATTACGTCTATGAAGTCATCCCGAGCACGAATCAGTTTGTCGATAAGTTCGGCCTGCTGACGTTTGCCTACCGGGATGCGGAAACCTTCCTGACTACGGAGGTTCTGTCGGAAGAAGACCGGCAGGAAATCGCCGCCTATATGAATGCAAGACCGGTGCATAAGCGGAATGACATGACCGGTCTGCTGGCCGGCAAAAACGTCATCTTCATCCAGGCGGAATCATTCATCAACGCGGCCTGCACAAAGGAACTGACACCGACCATCTGGCAGATGCAGCAGAATTCCATCCGGATCGAAAACTTCAACACCCCCGCTCTGCCCGGCTCAACCAGCGATACGGAGTTCATGGCCAACACCTCACTCATCCCCAGCAGTGAAGGTCATGCTGTCTGCTATAAGTTCCCCTACAATACCTATGTCACCACCCTGCCGAAACTGTTTCATCAGCACGGCTATTACACCTACGCGTTCCATAACAATTACCGGCAGTACTATAACCGCAGCCTGACCATGGCGGGTTTCGGCTATGATGAATTCCTTGACTGCACAGATCTCAGGATGCCGGATTCCCAGCCGGATACAGCCGTCATGGAGATCATGAAATGGATTTTCACGGATGAGGAAAAACCCTTCCTTGCCTACTGGATTACTTTCAGCGGCCATCAGCCGTATGATCTTGATTCGTTCGGTGTCAGCGAAGAAGACGTTGCCCGGATCAAGGCACTCTATCCCGACCTGGAAGATCCCTATGTCAGCTTCCTTGCCAAGAACATGGATCTGGACCGTTCCCTCGCCACGCTGATGGAAGAACTGCGGAACGCCGGCAAACTGGATGATGTGGTCTTCGTCTTCTTCGGTGATCATATTGTCAAGGGCCTGGACTACTCTTCCACCGCCCCGTTCTACAAAGAGACAGACCAGACATGGAGTCCGGAGAAAGCGTACACGGATCTGTATATTTACAATACTGCCACCCCGGCCATGACCTATGCCAAAGTGGCAACTACCCTGGACCTGCTGCCGACGATTGCCAACCTGTGGGATTTCAAGTTCGACAACCGGACCATCCTGGGTACGGATATCTTCGATCCGGATTACAAAGGCTTCTATTTCAGCGAATGGGAATTCTGGAAAACCGACAACTACTCCTATGACTTCATGTATGACGATTTCTACGATTACGGAGACTACGATCTGGATGAAGCCGAAGAAGAGATGCAGGCGGCCATGTACAAGAGGGATATCGCCAGGAAGATTCTCAAACTGGATTACTTTGCAGAGAAAAACGATCATTGACAGATCGTTTTTTTCAGTTATCCAGCGGGTATGTTTCTTCTTCCTGCTTAAGACGGATGCTCAGGTTGTCCGGAGCGTAGCGTTCCACACTCAGCATGACCACTTCATCCGGCCAGAACCAGTCAATAAAGATGGTACGGTAATCCCAGCGGTGCATGATGAAGCAGTGCTTGTATGTCCTTTCCAGGTAGGGAATCAGATCCGTCCGGAAGGAATCGCCGATCAGGAATACCGTACGGTCCACCGGGGCCTGTTCACAGCGGGTTTCCAGCACCGTATCGCTGAACATGTGGTTGTATTCCACTTTGAAATCATCATGGAAGCGGACAACCGCCGGCTGATCCAGCAGCAGGTCCCGGATGCCGGAAATCCGGATCAGATCGGTATCCAGGTACTGGTCCGGTCCGTACGACAGTTCCATATCATCCGTAAAGGCCGGATCGAGTTCCGGATGGGTTACCGCCATCAGTGCCTTATAGCCGATATAGGCCCCATAGGCATTCCAGTGGATATCCTGGCGGTAATAGGTCTGCCCGTCTTCTGATGCCCGGCGCAGTTCCGCCAGCGGATAGATATAGCGGTCATAGCCGTGCTCTGTCCGCAGCCAGGCAATGAAATCAGCCAGACGGCTCTGCGGCCGGTACTGCTTCAGATAACCTGGCAGAAATTCCGGATAGACGCTTTCCTTGTTCGGCCCGGCAAAATAGTACAGTTCCATGCCGTAGTCCTGCATGGTCTTTTCATTTTCGGCCAGCACGGCGTACATTTCTTCCCGGGCTGTTTCATCGTAGGTGCTGATGCCCTGCGCCTCTTTCAGCGGGTTGCCGTCTTCCTCAGCCTGATAGAACAGCCAGACATGGGCCCGGTCCGGATCCCGCTTCCCGACCAGCACCCGCTCATCCACCGCCTCGCCGAGCAGGAGGTAATTGGTGTTGCTCCAGAGTTTCTTGAGGTCCGAACGGAACGGTACGTGGTCATTGTAATAAGCCTCGAAGGCGTCCGGCAGTTCCGGCAGAGACGCTTCCATTACCGTTGAAAATGCCGTCAGCTGACGGTTTTCACCGGTATCCTGCCCGGGTGTGCGGACAAAAGGATACAGCAGCCAGGGCACGGTAATCATCCCGGCAAATATGACTGTCATCAGTTTATCGGCGGTTCTGCTCATCCGGGCTCCTTTCTAGAACTGGGCATAGATAAAAGACTGGAATGTGCCGCTCACCATGCCCATGATGCTCAGCGCCAGCAGAATGACAACAAAGAAATTGACGGCATGATCCAGCCCGGGATATTCCTTCCCGGTCAGCCGGGAAAGACCTTCCTGCAGGAAACCGCTGCCGGCAAAACCCAGGATCATCAGCAGGATGACCTTCGGCTGCAGCAGCTGCACAGCGGTCAGTGTTCCGGTACACGGCAGAAACATTTTCCGGTAATAAGACAGGGCTGCCGCGGCATTTTCCGCCCGGAACAGCACCCACCCCATCAGCACGGCAAACCCGGCATACAGACGGCCGGCAAGCCGGGATTTCTGCAGCAGCCGCAGCAGGCCCATGCGCTCGATGACAACCAGCACACCGTTCAGCAGGCCCCACAGCAGGTAATTCATGCCCGTGCCATGCCAGATCCCGGTCGCCAGGAATACCATCATCAGATTGAAATATGTCCGGGCCTGCCCCCTGCGGTTGCCGCCCAGCGGTATATAGAGATACTGCCGGAACCATGTACCCAGGGAGATATGCCAGCGCCGCCAGAATTCGGTGATGGAACCCGAAAGATACGGATAATCAAAATTCTTTTTCAGTTCAATGCCCAGCATCCGGCTGATTCCCAGAGCCATGTCCGAATAGCCGCTGAAATCATAGTAGATCTGCAGCATATAGCACAGTGCGCCTGCCCAGGCAGCCCCGGTTGTCAATGCCGCAATATCCCCGAACGTCCGCTGCACCACCAGCGCCAGGACATCCGCAATCAGCACTTTCTTGCCCAGTCCGAAAGCATACTGCCGCACCCCGCCGGCGAACTGTCCCGTATCAAAATGTTTCTCTTCGCTGACAGCAGCGGAAAAATCACGGGCAGAGGCAATCGGGCCCATGAGCAGTTTCGGAAAGAAGGCAATATATATCATGAAGTCTGCCGGGCTGACGGGGCATTCCGTCTGTTCCCGGTAAAGGTCCATCAGAAAGGAAACCAGCGAGAAGGAAATGAACGATATGCCGGCCGGCACCAGCAGCCAGGGTTTCGATCCGTCCATGAGCGGCGCGTAGCGGCAGAACACCAGCATGCCAAGGCTCAGGACAACACCTGCCCCCAGCCAGGCCTTCCGGCTGTTTCCCGCAGCATTCGCCATCTGCCGGGCCAGACCGTAAACAGCCAGGCAGACCGCCAGCACAATGATGACATGATACGGATCATTCCAGGCCCAGTAAAAAAGACTCAGTCCGAGCAGAGCCGCTTTTCTTCCCTTCCCGTGACACAGCCAGTAACCAGCCAGGCACAGCGGCAGGAACAGCCACAGAAACAGCATGGAATTAAAAGTCATCGATATCCGTTCCCTCTTCCGGTATTTACATATTCTAGCATATGCCGGTTTTTCCCTGCAGACAAAAAAAGAATGCCCCTGACGGAGCATTCCTTATTCAGGTTCAGATCTTGTTGTCGCAGCCGAGGACATCAACGATCTTGTGCTTGACCAGTTCCTTGATGTTGGCCCGGGCCGGCTTCAGGTACTGACGCGGGTCAAAATCAGCCGGATGGTCATGGAAATGCTTGCGGATTGTACCGGTCATCGCCAGACGCAGGTCAGAGTCGATGTTGATCTTGCAGACAGCCATGGCAGCAGCCTTGCGCAGCTGTTCTTCCGGAACGCCCACAGCATCCGGCATGTTGCCGCCGTTTTCATTGATCATCTTGACATATTCCTGCGGAACGGAGCTGGAGCCGTGCAGAACGATCGGGAAGCCCGGCAGACGCTTGGAAACTTCTTCCAGAATGTCAAACCGCAGCGGCGGCGGAACCAGGACACCCTCTTCGTTTCTTGTGCACTGTTCCGGCTTGAACTTGTATGCACCGTGGCTTGTGCCGATGGCAATAGCCAGGGAATCGCAGCCGGTTCTTCTGACAAATTCCTCGACATCTTCCGGACGGGTATAAGAAGAATCCTCTGCCGCAACATTGACTTCGTCTTCTACACCAGCCAGAGTACCGAGTTCTGCTTCTACAACAACACCACGGGCATGTGCATATTCAACAACCTGCTTGGTGATGGCAATATTCTCTTCAAACGGCTTGGAGGAAGCATCAATCATAACGGATGTGAAACCGTCATCGATGCAGGACTTGCAGGTCTCAAAACTGTCGCCATGGTCCAGATGCAGGACGATCGGCAGACCGGTTTCAATCTCGGCAGCTTCTACCAGCTTGACCAGATATGTACGGTTGGCATAGGCACGGGCGCCTTTGGAAACCTGCAGGATAACCGGGGCATTGCATTCCTTGGCAGCCTCAGTAATACCCTGAATGATTTCCATGTTGTTGACATTGAAAGCACCGATGGCATAACCGCCATTGTACGCTTTCTCAAACATTTCTTTTGATGTTACGAGTGGCATAATATCAAATCTCCTTTTCACTGCCCTATATTATAAGCCTTTCCGTTCCATTTGAACATCTGCATATTGATTTTATCTGCAGTTCTGTTATTATTATTAAGCCTGATGCCGCTTTAGTATAATGGCAATACGCAGCAATGGTAATGCTGAACTGGCAGTTCAATTCTGCCAAGCGGCACCATGAAGTCAAAAATCCGCATAACAATGCGGATTTTTTGATATCACCAGCCGAAAAGTTTGCAGAAAGTTTGTACTTTTTCAAATTCAGCATTCTGGAGTTGCCATATAATTACTTCTTTTTCTTCTTTACAAGGCTGTTTAACGCTGCCAGTGAAGCTGACTGCTTGTTGTCGAAAATGTGAGCATAACGTTCCATAGTGACTTTGGGAGATGCATGACCAATTCGTTTTGATATCTCTGGAACCGGTACGCCGGCATTCCACAGCATTGAAACATGGCTGTGCCGGAGATCGTGAATGCGCATGTGTTGCAGACCGGCTTCCTTAAGATCGTTTTGGAAATGTACATCAATTTTTGTGAGACTGATCGGTGTCGCATCTCCAAACAAGTATTTTCCTGGACGGTTTTTCAGATACAAGAGCTTACTCCTTGTGTCATCATCAAGAGGTACCCATCTGGCGTTACCTGTTTTTGTCGTTTTTACCGAAGATTCATATCTCCTCATTGATTTGAAGATGTGTACCTGTGTTCCGTCAAAATCTTCCTTCAACAGGCATCTTGCCTCACCTTTTCTAGCACCGGACATATATAGAAACTGAAAGAAGATCTTCAATACTTCATCTGATTCCGCGTTCTGCAGTGCACAGAATTCATCGTAATTGATTATCACCATCTCATTGTAGTCATCCAACTGTTTAGGAAATGATTTAAGCACTTTACAGTTATCTGGAATATCATAATTTTCCCAGGCGAATTTACCAACCTGCTTCACATAACCGATAATGTCATTTTTGGTCTGTGTTTTCAGTGGATCACCGTTCTTTTTTTCTGCAGTTTCCAATTTCGTCCTCCATTTCTGCAGGACATTCTTTGTGATCTTTTTCATGGGCTTATCCCAGAGTTCGCCTGCATATGTTTTCAAACGCTGCCTGCGGGTTTCTGTTGTGGTCTCGTTAGCTCTGTTTGCAAGCGACATCATCTCAAAAAAAGCTCCAAAGGTGGTGTCGTTTCCAGCATTTGATTCATGTTTGTGGCTGATTTCCCAGTTTCTGGCATCATCTGCTGATTTAAATCCTTTTTTGACGACATATTTCAGACTGCCATCATCTTTTCTGACATAATACCTCGCCTGCCATTTGCTGGTTTTCCTATCTTTTTTTACTGACATAGTAATCCTCCGGATGTGGGAGCGAGTCCTTTGGCTTATTGATTACCTTGAATCGTTCTTCAATACGGGTCGTCTTTCCTTGAATCTCCACACGCTCTCTTTTCACTTCGGTATTCATTGCTATGTACATTAACCGCTGAATTTCAATCGACAACAGATAGAGATAATAATCATGATGCAGTTCATCCATTTTCTGTATTTCAATATAAAACGGTGTTGTGGACAGAAATGAATCAAGGGATTCTTTATTGATTAGACCTGTAATATTCAGTTGATCTTCTGCCTCCGATCGTTCCAGATATCTTTGATATGTCTGATCGGAATCATTTGCCGGGCGAATCTGGTTCTCTCTCCATTTATACACACTGGTAATCTCTTTTTTACGGAATATATTTGGATCCAGGTTAAGAATCTCTCCGATATCTTCAAGAGCAGAAAGTGAAATCTCTTTATTCCTTTTGTACCTTCGAAGAGATGTCATTTCTGCCTGTTTAGTTATGTTGTTCTTTTTTGCAATTTGAAATGCAAGTTCATTTAGACTCATTCCTTTTTCTGCCAGTTCTTCTTCCAGTATTTCCGGATTGAACGGAACACTCTTTTTTACATTAGCCATAGCTTAGTCCTCCTTTAGCGGGGTAGTGTCGTAAATTGCAGTCAAAATTGCTATCTTGTAGGCAGTAGCATTAATGCTACTATCAATAATATAAAGGCTAACAACAGATTTGACAAGGAGGAGTGAAAAAATGGCAAACCAAATTATAAGAGATGCCTTACGTGAAGAAGACATTAAATACTGGGAACTGGCAGATGCCTTGAAAATCCATCCTGGAACTCTATCTGCAAGATTGCGGCATGATCTTCCGGAAGCTGAGATCCAGCGCCTGCTGATTATGATCAAAGACATTCGAAACAAAAAAGAAAGAGAGGTGCTTAAATGAAGTGTCATACAAATCAGGAAAAAGCAAAAGTATTGGCGCAGTCTGTACTGCGTGTAAAGGATCTGAAGATCCTTCTTGACTGCGGCAGCAACAGAGCAACTGAAACCGCTCAGCATTATCGAGAGTGGTTTACTGAGAAATATGGTTTTGCGCCGTATGATGGTCAGATTGACACATCTGAATTTATCATCTTCGCAAAGATTCCTGAAAAGCGGATCCTGAAATATGCAGAAATGAATTACTAAAACTCGGTTCTGCGCAAGTTCCGCAAGTTTTTTCACACCTCCAGGGGGGCTATATAAAAACCTGCGGAACTTACGGAACCTGCGGAACTTACGCAACTTGTACTTAATTTATCTTATTTATAGATTGAGGAGGATATTTTGACGATTACATTACCAAAGCATTCTGACCTGAAATCAGGGGTGTGTTGCGATGATCTGATTCCTGGCTTCCTTCCTTCAGGAATTATTCTGCTCTACGGAAGTGAGAAATCCGGAAAGTCTTTCTTCGCAGCACAACTGGCTCGAGCTATTTCATCTGGTGAGCCGTTCCTTGAATTCAACAATGAATCACAAAGAAAAGTGCTCTATTTCGGACTTGATGATAAAGATTCCAGCCTGTATGACCGCTTCAGTTCGCTGGCCGAAGAATACTGTATTGTATACAACTATCGCCTGTTTACAGAACATCTGCTGATAATACAGGGTAATTCCTACCACAACAGTCCGCTGATCACGATGGATTCGTTTGTAAATCTTGTTAAAACAATTATCCATGATACTGAATTCAAACCGAATCTGATTATCATTGATACTTTCACAAAAATCAGAGACAGTCGCCGGGAACACGATTATGATTCCGAGGTGAATGAGATTCAAAGACTGAGAGACCTCACCATGCAGGGAATAACTGTCCTGCTGATATCTCATAAGCGTAAGACAGCTGACACCTATATCGGCAGTGCCGGCACTGGTGCTGAGCCTGACGCATTGATTAACTTCACTTCAGAGACGAATGAAGTTAAGAAAATCAGCGTGATATCCAATGCTATGGCACCGGTAGAACTGGCATTCAAAGTTGATTACGAAACCGGAAAATTACAAAGAATACAGTCCTTTAACGAAGAAACAATCGATAAAGATCTCACGTCCGTCATCACATATTTGTTTGCTCAGCCGAGAAAACAATTTGTCGGCACAATGCAGGAACTTACTTTTTTTCCAAGAAATGGTACCGGGAACCGCACAGCCGAAAGTTTGGGAAAATTGATCCGGAAGAAGATCAATTACCTGGCTTCAGAGAATATTGCGGTCACAATGGATATCAAGGTTGGAAAGAAGAAGATTCTGACAATGAAAGCATATGACTACAATCCTACTGCTGAAGAGGTACAGATTGACAGTCAGATCATGGTAGAAGAGTATAAATCGAAGGAACGATAAGGGTAAAATCTGTCATTTGAACAAAAATACCTCCGGAGGAGGTGAAGAAACACCAATGCTTGGTGTAGCAAGTTACACCAACTGCGTTGGTTACACTTGTCCTCCGGAGGGTCCTGCCGGACGGGCTCAGCTGCCTGTCGGCAATCTTCCGCTGCTCATATCTCTGTCAGAGATACTCGGCATGCGGAACAAATACAAGGAGCATCATGGCACACGTAGAAAAATATATCAAAGCAGATATCACCGGACTATTCATACACTATGACCGCAGTCCAGGACATTCGCTTTCCAACAAGGACATCGATACCAGCCGTACATACCTGAACTACAATCTCGCCGATCAGGATCAGCCGCTGCCACAGTATCCATTCCTCTCTTCCAGGCTGAAGCAGCTCAAAACAAATGGCAGAAAGAATCAGAATGTTGTCTGTGACTGGATCATTACACAGCCGCAGGATGTAAAGGATGAGGACAGCCATAGATTCTTCTCAGCGGCATATGCCTACCTTTCCGAAAAGTACGGAAAGAAGAATACAGTATCCTGCTATGTCCATATGGACGAGATCGGCAATACGCCGCATATGCACTTCTGTTTCATTCCGGTTGAAGTATTGGAAGACGGAACGGAGAAACTGAATGCCAAGGCAGTAATCAACCGGAAGGAATTGCAGTCATTCCACAAGGATCTGCAGAAAGCAATGGATGAGGCAATGGGTTACCACATATCGATTACATCCGGCATTACTGCAGCTCAGGGAGGCAATAAAACCATCAGCCAGCTGAAGGAAGAAACTGCATTGAAGAAGGATCTGCCACAGGGAAAGAAGAAGATCCTTTCTTCAGATACCACCTACTCTTCTGAAGAAAACCAGAAACTGCAGGATCTGGCGGCAGACGGCATAGCGTACCGGATAGAAAAAGAAGCCATTACCGCAGAGAAACAGCGGCTTTCCGGAAGTGCAAAAGTCATCAATGACAAGGTTCGTCAGTTGCAGCAGAAAGAAGCAGATCTGAAAGCAGATCGGGACATCACTGAAGCCACCGCAAAGGCATTAGGTGCTTCTTCAGCAAAGGAATATGCAGAGCTTCACGAGGAGAACATTCAACTGCATGAGGCCGTTCAAAAGCTGCAGGATGACATTCATACCATTGCGGGTAATATCGGCTCTGAGATCATGAAAGAAATACCTGTACAGACGGATATCGATTACAGCAATGTTCCGGAGCAGCCTTCCGGTTCTGTCATGGGTGTTATTCAGAATATGATCAGAAAGATCGTAGATCCGATAATTAAACAGTTTCAGGAAATGAAAGAAACACTGCTGCAGACTTATACCAGTATTCACCTCTTCTCTATCCGATCGGATGATCCAGAGGCACGGAATCTGAAAGAAGAAGCAACAGAAATGATTTCCGGACTGATACCGAAGAATGAGATCCAGGATGCCGTTGACGAAGCAGAATACGACAATACCTGGACGTATCGATAATGGTATTGGGGCAATTTGCCCCAAAATGATAGCAGCCTGCAGTGCAGGCTGTTTTAATAATCAAAGTTCCACATTCATTGAATCAGAAACCAGAAAATCAACCATCTGTTTTAATGTCGCATCTGCATATTCTTCGTTTCTGTTCATTTTATTTATAGTGCATTCCCATATTATTAACCACTTGATGCCAAGTCCGGTCAATTGATTCTGAATCTCTTTATCTCGCTTAACGTTAGCGATAAATTTGCTGTTCCAGTACTCCGTTCTGGATTTTGGCGTATATGCATACTTACATCCAGCATGTCTATGCCAGAAACAGCCGTTAACAAAAATAGCAGTATTGTATTTCCGGAGGAACAGATCTGGTTTGCCGGGTATATACTTTACATTTTTCCTGTATCGGAAGCCTCTCTTAAACAACTGTTTTCTAAGCCAGATTTCTGGCTTAGTATCCTTGCTCCTGATTCGGGACATATTATAGCTTCTGACTTCGGGAGTGTGATTATCCGCCATGAACCATCCTGTTATCTGCGAAAGTCTGCCAGCAGAACCTGTTTGTTTAAGCCAAATATTTCTCTCAGCTCTTTATGTGAGTATGTATTTTCCTGATGAAGCTCAATCAATTTAATTAGATTTCCGACGGTGATAGCAGATCCGGAAACGCCACATTCATCCACTTCTGACTGTATCTGCTTATCAATCGTGCTGATAAATCCTCCGGCAATATATGTAAAGAATCCTATTGGCAATTGATATGTGCTGTAAGAAGAGATGTTCTGTATATAATTGTGAACCATTCGGTTATGATGATCACCAGTAATGGAATATTGACTGTATGCCTTATTATCTATATATCTTTCTGTTTTGTAAGGTTCGCTTCATTGAAATAATCTGTGCCATATTTCAATGTGTTTTCTTTAGCTATAACACGGTTATTATCAGGAAGATATTTTGAATACCTATTCTCCTGCATTCCCTGCGCAGCATTGCCTGTCAGATCCCTTGCGATTCTGTTGATACCGGCATCTGTAAGAAGAGATGTTTTGTATATAATTGTGAAAAGTTCCTATAAGTACAAAAGGAAAAGGGGCTCATAAACTTCCAATTTTAACCGGAGGTTTTTTTACAGCCCCTTTTTGATATCTGCCTTTGTTATAGTGGGAATTATACAAACCAGAAGCCTTTTAACATCCACAACCCTCTTATTTTGGCGCTGTCTCCCGGCAGAAGAATCGTCATGAATCTATATCAATATGACCACGTATACGTACTCACCGGGCTTTCGGTATATTCATTTACAGAAGTGAAGAATATATCCGGACCGGGAATGAACGACAGAAACGACAGATACGGTTTGATGCTTGTACATATAACGAGATCATAAGGAGAGCCGGACTCAAGCCATATGATTTCCCCGCCTTTGTGACCTTCAATACCTCCTACGCCAATGCCGACCCTGTCCCAGTCGGTTGTTTCCATAGTTATCCTTATTTTCTGGTTCGGTTTAACCTGCCCGGCAATCCATCCTTCGGCGTCCTGATAAATCAGGGCACCTTCTATGGTAATGTAACAGGTATATCCGAGTTTCGAGTTGTAAACCGTGATCACGCAGGATTCACCGTTCAGTTCATCGAACACGACCGTTGTAACATCCGTTGGCTTGGCTGCCGGAACGAATCTGCCCGCAGCCACGGCATTTCTTCCTTCATCTCTGTCTTTCTCACTGGCATAAAGGCTGACTGCAGTCGGTACACCGGCATTGACCCAGTCATTGAAACTGAACTTTGTTTCAAACCTGCCATCCTTGTCCAGCTGTCCCTGCCAGATGTTTATATCGGCTGTTTCGGCAAGATCATCAAAACTGTAGTAATACCCGGCGTATTCGACCTTTTCATGGCTGTCTTTCAGTTCGAGAGGCACCTTGTAGTTGAGATTGTTATAAGCGGTCCGCAGCCATTTCAGGGCTCTTGCTTCAGCCCTTCTGGCCATTGTTCTTTCACACTGCAGGATGATAGGATGAAGCCTGTAAGTCAGGTTTTCTATATATGCGTCCGTCATCTTCTCGATTTCCGCTTCGGTCGGATAAGGCATGCGCTTGTACCCGGCGGCGTCTGTGACCTTGGCTACTTCCTCAGGGCTGAGCTCCCAGAATTTCTTCGCATATGTATAGATTTCCTTGTTGATCGCATCCTCGATATAATCCTGTTTCCCTGCGTTGGTATACCTTTCAAAGATATCAAGGAAAAGATCGTACCATTCCTTGTTGGACCTTGGCCTGTAGTTGCCTTCTGTATACTGATCGCCGTAGTATTCATAGACTGCGGCCATGTCCCACATCTTCTGGTACATCGCTTCTTCAAACATTGCATCGATCAGCATGGTGAAAACAAAGACACCGGACATGCACATCGCATAGTTGGCACCGATCCAGCCGCCTGAGAAAAACTGACTGATGCGGTCAAGTCCGGCAGATAAAGCAGTCTTATACAGATTCAGTACTTCTTCTCTGGGCGGAGAGCCTACTCTCCATGGTGACGCAAGATCAGAAATCGCATAGGAAAACTTGCACATGGACGTATACAAGCCGAGTTTGCTTAATGATTCCAGGCCCGATCCCATGTAGGACTGGGTATATTCTCCTCCCAGAGCCACGATCGTCGCGGCATTCGTGAGCCATCCCGCTGTGTCGTTGATATAGTTGTTGAGTGTTTTCGGGAAGATGTTCAGCTTCCCGCCCATTCCCGCGGTAACAATGATCCTGATGGCTTCTATATTGAAATACGCTTCTTCTTCCGCTGCGCTCATCTCGTCCATATCATTGATGAAATCCATTGTCAGTTCAGCACATTCCTTGAATGAGAGATTTCCCACGAAAGTATTGCCGAAACTCAGATCGTATTTCTCCAGAAGAGGCGCATTCCTGTAGTGATATATCTCTCTTTTTGAAAGATGTTCTGCATAGATAATGACTTCCTTGTTCTCTGTATCAACTTCAAATAGTTCCAGTTGAGGCTTGCCGTTTTCATCGATGACATGTACCGCAATACAGTCTCCCGGATCCTCCCCCGGATCAAAGAAAGCGTCATCATAAGGCACCCGGATCTCCATGAAACCATTCAGTGTTCCCTGAATCTGATCTGAAGAAACATCATATGTATAGACTTTGACACCGGTGTTTTTATCTTCTCTGACATTCGACGGTGTGACTGTGTATTCCACATCTTCTTCGATCAGGCAGTCGGAAACGGTCAATGTGACTTTGTCCGCATCCGGAGAAGGCTTCCCTGTATCGGTCATATGAAGTCCGGAAGAGGATGAAGTGTTTGAAGATCCTTCATTGCTGAAAGGAAGATCGGAACCGGTCTGTCCTGGTTCTTTCCTGTTCTTCAGGAAGAAACCCGGTTTGATAAAACCGGTGAATGCGAGTGCAGCAGCCAGCAGAAAACAGATGAGTTTCGTGAGACCGCGGGTGCTTTTCTTCTTTTCCGGGACCGGTGCTTCTTTCTTGTTCAAAGAAGCCTCTGTTGTTTTGTTCTGTTCCGTTTTCTTCTTTATGCCCCTTTTCTGTTTCACACCTGAAACACTCGCAGCAGTACCTGCAGGCATGTCAGCAGAAGGATCATTCCGCTCAATCTGCGGAGTCTTTTTCTCATTATCGTATTCAGGAACCGGTGTTCCGCATTTTAGGCAGTATTTGGCTCCTGGCCGCAGCTCTGCGCCGCATTTCATGCAATACTTAGCCATACTGTTACTCCTGTCCCCGCATCATCAAAAAGTCCGCATGCTCTTCTTCCGACATCCACAGCTCCGCGATCAGGTATTCCCGGCCTTCATAAGCATAGTATTCCTTAAGCAGCAGGACGCAGTCATTGCCGGTGAGTTTCAGATTATCATTTTCGTCATATCTGCCCCCGAAAGGCTCATATCCTACTTCTTCATCCGTTTCACTCCACGATTCATACCCGTCACTCGCAAGCCGCGGATGGAGGATGATCCTCACCGGGGGATCATCATTATTGTGGACGGACATCTCCGCATAGCCCAATTCATCAAAATAAGAAATACCTGACGAGGTTTCGCTGCGGATCTTCAGATTGTACTTCCATACACCGTTGGCGTTACCTAAAGGCACAAGCACCTTATCCGCGGGAGTTCCTTCATAGGTGATCTGTCCGTAGAGATTATCGAAGTCTTCGAAACGCAGCTTTGAGACATCATCAAAATCATAGGAATCGTTGCGGATGACAGGATCATCTGCCTGAACGGATGACTGGTCATGATCTGCCGGGATACTTGCTGCCTCCTGCTCCGTTTCATCGATAACCGGAGTCAGAGCGTCACTGCTCTGAATGGTATCTCCCGGATAAACATCGCCGTCCAGTGCAGGATTGTAATGCCACTTGTTCCAGAGCCAGCCTCCTCCCAGGAATAAGCCGAAAAGAATGAGAGCAGAAACAGCGAGTTTCGCCAGTGTACCTGTGGATGAACGCTTCCCGGGTGTACTCGTCCGGGTTTCTGTTTTATTTGATATCGTGGTATTCTCTGTGGTTGTTTTAGGAGAAGATGCTTTATTGCCCATATCAGGCATTTTAGTTCCGCAATTATCACAGAACAACGCATCATCCGGCAGCTGCTTTCCGCATTCAGGACAGTATTTGCTCATAAATGCACCTCCACCTGTCGTATTGCCGTATTTATTCAATACTAATAAAACGTAATAGACCGCAAAACGCTGACGCAGCAACTTCAGCCTGTTGATGTCTCCTTTCCTTGTGTCTGAAAACTGCAATTGCTGCCACTGTGAATTAAACGTGCTGTGACGCTTAATCCGCGTTCCGGAATCTGGAATATAACTGTTTTTATCATAACACGGCAGAGCGGAAAAACACATGGGTGAAGCCGCCTGACGAGAGGTATTATTCCGTATTTCATCAACCAGACAGAGGGGAATAACCACTGGAGATTGCTGCATAAATATCATAGATTATATTTGTTATTCCTGTATTATTAAGGATTCCCTATAGGAATCATTACAGAACATTGTTTATCATAAAAGAAACAATCTCAACTAGTATCACAATATCCAAATACAATGCTTATTGGTACGGTATTCGGGGTTTGTAAAAAGTTTGTACTTTTCAGAATATGGCAGGATATGATAAGGCGAAAAACCGCATAAATATGCGTAAAAACGGTATTGCAGGATATTCGAAAATAGCCTTTATGTCCTCTGCCAAGCGGCACTCCGATCAGCGGAAATAAGATGCAGTTGTTCAGTGACGGAAAATTGATTACGGAATGGACTTCACAGAACGGATATACATCTGTATCGGGTATATAT
>JAFRHT010000022.1 GCA_017433125.1 Solobacterium sp. | reverse complement strand
TCCTTTTCTTCTGCTGTCAATTTACGGTTTTTGCCGCCCGCAGGTCTTCCCATTAATTCTTCTCTTCCTTTCTGTTCCTTATGTATGAAAAAAGTAGACCTGTCTTTTTTTCGACTTGTCTACTTTTAGTGTATCAGTTCAGATGCGGTCTTTTTATTCGTATGCGTAAAAGTCATTCATGTCCAGGTTGCTGTAGACAATTTCCGCCTTGGCAAAGCCTGCTGCCGTGAAGATGGCGGCGAGGGCGTCGGCAACCTGTTTCTGCAGTTCCGGTGTCCGCTTCTTCCAGTAAATCCAGGCCATGGCGGATTCCTTGTCTTCCTGCCCGCCACGGAAGAAACTGACCGGCGTGTATTCCACAACAATATGTTCCTGCGGCACTTCGATGATTCCGGCAACGGTTTCCGCGATCTGCGGAGCCAGCCGGGCGGCGGTTTCGAGACTCATGTTTTTGACAATAATCTGCGGTATGATAGTTCCTCCTTAATCAGGCATACGGTCATTCGGATGAATATCGGACATCCCGGCAGTGAAGTATTCATACCATTCCTCTTCCGGCAGGATATCGAACTTCACCTGGTGCAGGTCTGCTGTAAACGGTTCGTTGGCACCGATGCGGTAGGTTACGGTACCGGCTTTGCGGCTGTATTTCCGTACAGCGGTCAGGGCTTCGTCCTGTTTCCAGTCCTCCGGTGTTTCGTCATAGGCTTTCAGGAGGACCTCCACGGTCAGGTACCGGTCTTCCTTCAGCCTGCGTCTGTAGAAACCATTCGTAATCTCTTTCATCTTCATCACCGGGGATATTATAGCATAAGCAAAAATGAAAACGATTTCATAAAAATTGTTTCATTCTTACATTGACTTTGCAAATACCAGGTGCTATATTTCCATCATACCTTCACAAGGTAGAGGTCGCGTTGATCAAAAGTAGCCGCCGGGAGACCGGAAGTCAGTGAATGGCGGTGAAAGGGTGATACGCCGAAGCGGAGTGTCAGAAACTCCTGCTGGGACTGCATTGAACAAATGCAGGACTGTCGGTACCGGGGAGAAAACCGGTGCCGGAGCGCTATCATTAGGGGTGTGCCACTTATTGAGTGTCTTCTTGGTCGGTGCATTGCTAATGTACCGACTTTTGTTTTTTTTCAGGCAGTAAAAAAACAGGAAAAGGAGACTCAATTTATGACTGCAGCAGCCCCACAGACGAAAAGAAGATTCGTCCCCAACACTTACGTCATCATCTTTATCATGATCGTTCTGGCCGCCGTAATGACCTGGATCGTTCCGGCCGGTGAATTTGACCGGGTGGTAAACGAAGCCGGCAGAACGGTTGTCGTAGCCGGTTCCTATCACCAGGTGGAATCGTCCCCGGTAGGCCCGATCGGTGTTTTCTTTGCGATTGAACAGGGCCTGATCCAGACCGCTGACATCATCTTCTTCGTTGTCCTGGCTTATGGCTTTGTCTACACACTGATCAAAAACGGCACTTTTGACGCCATGATGGGCGCGGCCCTCAGAAAGCTGAAGAACTTCAACGTCCAGTATTTCTTCATTGTCATCATGCTGCTGTTCGGGGTCCTGGGTTCCACCATGGGCATGTCCGAGGAAACCTACGGCATGTGGACCGTTTTCATGGGTATCGGCTGTGCGCTCGGGTATGACCCGATTGTCGGTGTTTCCCTCGTGTATATCGGTGTCAGCACAGGTTTTGCCAGCGCTACGCTGAATCCGTTTACGATCGGTGTTGCCCAGGGTATTTCCGGCATCACCATGAGTTCTTCCATGCTGATGTACAGAATCTTCTGCTTCCTGCTGTTTGAAGGCATGGCCATCACCTATGTCTGGCGCTATGCTTCCAAGATCCGCAGGGATCCGACCAAATCCCTGCTGTACGGCACACCATATTACCGGATGTACATGGACAAGTCACAGGATGAGATGATGGCAACGGAGCTGACCTTCCGGCATAAGATCTGCGGCATCATCTTCCTGATTACCATGGGCCTGATGGTCTGGGGTACCCTGGCCAAGGGCTGGTATATCGATGAGCTGGCCACATTGTTCCTGATTGCCATGGTTGTGGCCGGGGTGGCCGGCGGCTTCAATCCCAACCAGATTGCCGAGACATTCATCGAAGCAGCCAAGGCAATGATGTTCGGGGCACTGATCATCGGTGTTTCCCGCGCCATCCTGGTAGTCCTGCAGAATGGTCTGATTATCGACACGATCCTCAACAGCATGGCTACTGCCCTGAACAGCGTCAGCGGCATCTTCTCCAGTGTTGCCATGCTGGTGGTGCAGAATGTTCTGAACTTCTTTATTCCGTCCGGCTCCGGCCAGGCATCGGTTTCCATGCCGATCATGGCGCCGCTGGCGGACCTGGTCGGGGTCACCCGGCAGACAGCCTGCCTGGCCTTCACCTTCGGCGACGGTTACTCCAACATGTTCTGGCCGACTTCGGTAGCGACAGCCTGCGGCATCATGGGTCTGCCGATCGACAAATGGTACAAGTGGATTACCCCGCTGTTCTGCATGTTCTTTGCCATGGAAGTCGTGCTGGTCATGATTTCCCATGTCATCGGCCTCTGATCATTTGAACTGAAGCAGGTTTCAGACCTGCTTTTTGACAACACGGAAAGGAAATTGTTATGGAACTGAACGAATTGTATGACCTGGCCAGGGAACTGGAAACAGCCGGGAAAAAGTATTACGAGGAAATCTGTCAGCGGATTTATGACTATGCTGAACTGGGCGAACAGGAATTTCAGTCCAGTGCGTATCTGAAAGAACAGCTGGAAGGGCTGGGCTTCAGGGTGACTGCGCCGCTCGGCGGCCTGCCGACGGCCTTCCGGGCAGAGTATGGCAGCGGTCATCCGAAAGTGGCATTTCTGGCGGAATACGACGCCCTCCCGGGTTATGGCCCCCTGAAGGATCAGAACGGCCATGCCTGCGGCCACAACTGGATCGCGGCCAATACGTTCGGTGCCTGTGATGTGCTGCGGCAGCTATATGACAGGCATCACTTTACCGGTACGATTGTCTATATGGGCTGTCCGGCGGAAGAGATGCTTGGCGGCAAGGTCAACATGGTTGACGCGGGCTGCTTTGATGATATTGATGCGGCCATGCAGATCCATATTGCCGGCGGTACGGAGACAAAACTGGCTGGGCAGTCACTGGCTATTGACAGTGTCGAATTCACGTACCACGGTGTCTCCAGCCATGCCGCAGGGGCCCCGGAACGCGGGGTCAATGCCCTGGACGCGTGCTATCTGATGTTTGACGGGGTCAATGCGCTGCGCCAGCACGTTACCCCGGATGCCAGAATCCATGGCGTCATCACCAACGGCGGCCTGGCGCCGAATGTCGTGCCGGCCCTGGCTTCCAGCCGGTGGTTTGTCCGGGCAGCGGACCGGAAGTATCTGAATGAGCTGACACAGAAGGTCATCAACTGTGCCCGCGGCGGCGCCATGATGACCGGTGCGGAAATGGAATGGCGCTACTTCGAAAACAGCTATGACAACATGAAACTGAATCAGACGCTGATTGATGCCATGGCTGAGTGCATGAGGGCAGCCGGTGTGGAGAACATCAATACGGCGGAAGAAGCACCCAGGGGATCGAGTGATGTCGGCAATGTGGCCTGGGTTACCCCGACCATTGCCTGCAATATGGGTATCGGCAACACGGATGGGGCCGAGTGCCATGAAGAGAGCTTCCTCTGCAATGTGATCGGGGAACGGGGCTTTGCCGGCCTGCACAAGGCGGTGCTGTCCCAGGCGTTCCTGGCCCTGCGGATCTTCACGGATCCTGACATGCAGAGCGAACTGGCCGGACAGAAACAGGCAATTCTTGCTGAGCGGGCTGCGAGATGATCAGCCCGGAACTGAAAGCGGCTGTTGACCGGCTGGCAGAGGAGCACCGGTACGAATATGAAGCAGCGGCCCATGAAATATTCCTGCACCCGGAACCGGGAATGCAGGAGTATCATGCGGTCAGATATCTGACCGGACTGCTGAAGGAGCGGGGATTCCGTGTTGCCTGCCCGTTCGGCGGCCTTGATACGGCGTTTCTGGCCGAGTATGGCGAGGGCGGTCCGCGGATTGCTTTCCTGGCAGAATATGATGCTTTGCCGGGTTATGGCCCGCAGAAAGACCAGTGGGGTCATGCCTGCGGGCATAACTGGATTGCGGCCAATGCGTTCGGGGCCTGCGATGTGCTGCGGCGCATGCATGATGAAGGCCTGATCCGCGGCACGATCTGCTATGTCGGCTGTCCGGCGGAAGAAACTGTCGGCGGGAAGGTCAACCTGACCGAAGCCGGCTGCTTCGATGACATGGACGCGGCCATTCAGATTCATATTGCCCGCGGCCATGGGGCTAACCTCGGCAATACAGCCCTGGCCATGAACAGTATTGAATTTATCTATGCCGGGGTATCCAGCCACGCGGCGGCGGCCCCGGAACGCGGTGTGAACGCATTGGATGCGGCGTATTTGACTTTTAACGGGATCAATGCCCTGCGCCAGCACGTAACCCCTGATGTCCGCATGCACGGGGTCATTGACCAGGGCGGCCTGGCCCCGAATGTGGTGCCGGCCCTGGCTTCGGCGCGCTGGTATATCCGGGCGGCTGACCGGAATTATCTGGATGAGCTTGAGAAAAAGGTGATCCGCTGTGCCGAAGGGGCCTGCCTGATGACCGGCGCAAAACTGGAATGGCGGTATTTTGAAAACCGCTATGACAATTATGTCCGCTGTCCGGAACTGACGGCAGCCTTTGCGGAGACGCTGAATCTGGCCGGGGAGACAAAAGTTCTGACTGAAGCCCAGCCGGCTTCAGGCTCCACGGATATCGGCAATGTATCACGGGTATGCCCGACCGGATATTGTGAACTCGGGGTCGGCAATGAAGACGGCTATGATGTTCATGAAGAGGAATTCCTGCAGTACTGTGACGGGCCGGCAGCGTATGCCGGGCTTGATAAAGCCGTGCGGTCACAGGCTTACCTGGCTGCGGCCATCTGCACGGATCAGGGGCTGCAGGAGTCATTGCGCGCATTTAAAATGGAACTGAAGAGAGGTAACGTAAAATGATGGATGAGAAGATTCAGCAGAGAATCCGGGAACTGGCAGAACAGTATCGGCCTGTGTATGAAGAAGTATGTCACGAGATCTTTCTGCATCCGGAAGAAGGCCTGAAGGAATTCTTTGCGGCTGACTATATTACCGGCAGACTGCGGGAGGCCGGCTTCCGGATTACCCGCCCGGCCGGCGGCCTGGAAACGGCTTTTATCGCCGAATACGGGGAAGGGCATCCGCGGCTTGCCCTGCTGGCGGAATATGACGCCCTGCCGGGTTACGGCCCGCTCAAGGATCAGTGGGGTCATGCCTGCGGGCACAACTGGATCGCGGCCAATACCTGCGGAACGGCCATGATCATGAGGGACCTTCTGAATGAAGGCCTGATCAGCGGCACCATCTGCTATGTCGGCTGTCCGGCGGAAGAAACGATCGGCGGGAAGGTCAATCTGGCAGAAGCAGGCTGCTTTGATGATATGGACGCAGCCATGCAGATCCATATCGGCAGCGGCAAGGGTGCCTATGTCGGCGGTCATGCCCTGGCCCTCAACGGCATTGAAGTCACATACCACGGCGTTTCCAGCCATGCGGCGGGAGCCCCGGAGCGCGGGGTCAATGCCCTGGATGCGGCATACCTGACCTTTGACGGGGTAAACGCCCTGCGCCAGCATGTAACACCGGACGTCCGGATGCACGGCGTTATCATCAACGGCGGCCTGGCCCCGAATGTGGTGCCGGCCCTGGCCGTATCCCGCTGGGAAGTCCGGGCGGCCGAGCGGGCTGTTGTGGATGAGCTGGAACGCAAATTCCTGAATATCGTGCAGGGGGCCTGCCTGATGACCGGGGCTACCAGCGAATGGAAGTATTTTGAAAACAAGTTTGATAACTGCGTCAATATCGCCGAACTGAACGAACTGTTCGGACAGGGTTTTGCCTTTGCCGGGGAAACGGAGATTCATACGGAACCGCGGGGCGGTAGCGGCTCCACTGATGTCGGCAACGTGTCCATGGTCTGTCCGACCGCATTCAGCCATCTTGGCGTCGGCAACACGGACGGCAGCGGGGCCCATCAGGAAGAATTCCTGCCGCACTGTGACGGTCCGGAAGCCTACGCAGCGCTGACCAGGGCAGTGCTGGCCCAGACGTATCTCTGTGCCGGGATCGCCGCGGATCAGGATCTGCAGGCCCGGCTTTCGGAATACAAGCAGAAGCTGCCGCACTGGCAGAAAACAGAACAGCCGCAGTAGCGGCTGTTTTTTATATAATTAAGGCAGAAAAGAGAGGACAACGAAATGACTTACGAATTCGACCATACCCTGGACCATCGTCATAATCATTCCTACCGCTGGAACATGTCCGGTTTTCCGGAAGATGTCATCGGCATGGGCACAGCTGATCTGGACTATGAATGTGCTCCGTGCCTGCGGGAAGCCCTGCGGACCGTAGCCGAAGAGAATACCTACAATTACCGGCAGAAACCGCAGGCATACCGTGACGCGGTAAAGGATTTCTATCACCGGTTCTACGATCTGGATATCGATCCGGCAAAAGTCTGGAACGTACCGAGCACGGTCGGCGCTGTCCGGCTGGCCCTGAACTGTTTCAGTGCCCCAGGAGACTATGTGATCATGCAGACACCGCACTTCGGACCGCTGCTGCACTGTGTGGAAGGGGCCGGACGGCATATTGTCCTGAACGAAATGATACTGATAGACGGCCATTATGAACTGGATCTGGCTGATTTTGAAAAGAAGATCAAAGAACATCATGTGACCGCATACCTGATGGTCAATCCGCAGAATCCGACCGGGCGGGTATTCACTGAGACTGAGCTGAAGGCCATGACGGAGATCTGCGTCAGAAACAATGTGACGATCATTTCAGATGAAGTTCATTCCCTGATTGTCTATGACGGCCACAGGCACATGCCGATCCTGTCCCTGCCGGCAGCCCGGCCGGTCAGTGTGCAGATCGTATCCCTTTCCAAGGGCTTCAATATCATGAGCCTGCCGCATGCGCTGGTGCTGATTGACAGCCCGGAAATGATCGGAAAATGGGTGCGGGAATACGGGACCTATTCCTTCGGCTATGCGACCAACAGCTTTGCCCTGGCGGCGGTCACTTCCATCCTGGCCGGGGAAGCGGATGAGTGGCTGCGGGAGTGCACGGCATACCTCGCCGAAAACCAGAAGATGCTGATGGAATACGTGCAGGAGAAGAAACTGCCGCTGCAGGTTATCAGACCGGAAGCCAGTTTCATGGCGTGGATTGACTGCCGCGCTTCCGGCCTGAATACGGATGACCTGGACGGGGAGTTCATGGAGAAGGCACATATCAGCCTGAATGACGGAAAGGATCACGGGGAAGCCGGCCGCGGCTTTATCCGGCTGAATTACGCGGTCACACATGCCGTAATGCGGGAAGCCCTGGACCGGATCGGCGCAATGTTCCTGTAATCAGGGAAAGCAATATAGAATCAGGAGTTGTTAAAAGACGAAAAAAGGTATATAAATATTAGGTAAATATTATAAGGGGGATGGGGATATGAAACCTGTAATCGGTATTACCGTCAATTATGATTTTGCCAACATCATCGGAGCCCAGACCGGCCTCGGCACGCCGCTGCAGGACTGGGACTACGTTGCGCTGGACTATGCCAATGCCGTATGCGCTTCCGGCGGTATTCCGGTGCTGATTCCGAACTGCAAGAATCCGGAAGATATGCTTCCGATCCTGGACCGGATTGACGGCCTGCTGCTCAGCGGCGGTGCGGATATCAACCCGGCTCTGTACGGTGACACAATCAAGGGATGGTGCGGTCCGATCCAGGTCCGCCGTGACGCGCAGGAACTGGTGATGCTCAAAGGCGCCTTCGAAAAGAAAATGCCGATCCTCGGTATCTGCCGGGGTGCACAGTTCATGAATGTCGGCTTTGGCGGAACGATGTATCAGGATCTGCCGAAGGAAAAGGGCATTTATCATTCAATCGGTGTGTCCAGCCGGAATCATCCGGTTCATACCGTAAAATTCAGCGGCGGGCTGATCCGGGATATCATGGGCGTGGATCAAATCGGCACGAACTCCTACCATCATCAGGCGCTGAAGGACATCGCCCCCAACGGCACAGTCACCGGCCTGTCGGCTGACGGCAATGTCGAGGCTGTGGAATTCTCGGGCGGCCATCCGTTCACCCTCGGTGTGCAGTGGCATCCGGAGATGATGTACGATTCCCCGTACACAAAGAAACTGTTCGATGCCTTTATCGCAGCCGCAGCAGAATAACCTGTATGTCAATATCCGGCCCCGGCCGGATATTTATATGCTCGGATGTTACATTGTCTGTTATTTTGTAAACATCAGGAAGACAACGCTGTTCGAAACGTATTATGATAATAAATAAAAGAAATTTCGGGAGGGCAGTACTATGAAATACCGTATTGTTTCTGATTCGGCGTCCAATGTTCTGGATCTGCCGGGGAATATTGATCATATCTCCGTACCGCTGAAGATTCTCATTGATGATGAGGAATTCACAGACAACCGTGATCTGGACTGTGCGGTGATGGTCGGCAAAATGGAAAAGAGCGCGGCCAATTCATCGTCCTGTCCGAATGTATATGAATGGAAGGATGCTTTCAGGGGGGCCGATACGATTTTCTGTGTCACCATCACCAGCGGCCTGTCCGGTTCATACAACTCGGCAGTACAGGCGGCGGAAGAATATATGGAAGAAAATCCGGGTGTCAACATTTACGTGGTTGACTCGCTTTCCACGGGGGCAGAGGAACATGTCATCGTGGAGGAAATCCGGGATCTGATGGAGCGGGGCCTGTCCTTCGAGGTCATCCGGGAACGGATGGTTGCCTGGAATAAGCATACCCATCTGCTGTTCTCCCTTGAATCCCTGCACAACCTGGCAAAAAACGGCAGGGTCAGCCCGGCGGTGGCGAAGATTGCCGATCTGCTCGGCATCCGGTTCATCGGCCTGGCATCGGATGAAGGCAAACTGCAGCAGGTTCATATTGCCCGGGGTGAACGGCGGACGCTGAACGCCCTGCTGGCGGAGACGGAAAGACTGGGTTATAACGGCAAGGGGAAGATGTGGATATCCCACTGCCTGAATCTGGCCGCAGCGGAAAAGCTGAAGGCGATGTTCCTTGAGAGATGGCCCGGGTGCACTGTAAACATTGAAGAAATGCGCGGCCTGAACAGTTACTACGCGGAACGGGGCGGGCTGATGGTTGGCTTTGAGGACGGCACCATACCGGTATTTGACTGAGGCGCAGAAATGCGCCTTTTATGATACGATGATGACCATGAAGACGGAAAAGGAACTCGTGATATTTGACGTGGACGGGCTTCTGCTGGATACGGAAGCAGTCTGGATGAAAGCCTGGAAACAGACCGGTGACCGGCTGGGTATACCGGATGCGGACGCGGTCTTCCGGAAAGTGGCCGGGATCTCGGGGGAGGCGCTGCGGACGGTTGTATACAGCTGTCTCAGTGATCATGCCCTGGCAGATAAACTGATCGGGCAGGCAAGGGAAAACGGGATGAAGCTGCTGGAAACGGAACTGCAGCCAAAGCTGGGGGCAGCCGGGATGCTGGCCTGGCTCAGGGAGCAGGGCGTCGGTATCGCCGTGGCCACGACAACGGTGCGGGGACTGACCCTGGACCGGCTGACAAGGACCGGCCTGCTGGATCAGATCGATATCCTGATCTGCGGAGACCAGGTCGTCAACCGCAAGCCGGATCCGGAGATCTACCTGACCGTACTGACAGCCGCAGGGACGGCGGCAGACAAGGCTGTCGTGCTGGAAGATTCCCATTACGGTGTAGAGGCGGCGTATAACGCCGGCATTGACTGCATCCAGGTTCCGGACCTGAACCCGGCTGATGACCATACCGCAGAACTGGCCGTGCACGTTGCGGACAGCCTGACGGAGGCACTTGCCTTCATGCGGGAAAACTATGCTTTTCGGAGGCATGTTTATGGACTACAGAATTCTGACCGGCAGTGAAATTACCGAAGAGCGCTATGCAGAGTTTGAAGCGCTGGAGCATTGTACGTGGCCGGAAGGAAGCTACGGATACCTGCCGCCGGAATACGTCAGATCACTGTATGCCGACGGTTTTGAGGGGTTCTTTCTGGCCATCGATCCGGATACGGACAGGCTGGCCGGATGTTTCTATGCCATCCTGACGGATCAGGAGAATATGAAGCGGTATTTTGCTGGTTCCTTTACGGACCTGCATTCCGTTCCGAAGGAAAAGGGAAAGGATATGGTGCTGTACCTCTATACGGCCAACCTGTACCCGCAGTACCGCGGCACAACCTGCATGCGGGAACTCGGCATTGCCTTTGCGGCCTGGCTGGATGCGCTGGCGGAACAGGGATACCGGTTTCCGGATGTATATTGCGAAACCGTATCGGTTGACGGGGTGCGGACGGCGGTCAGCGGCTTCGGCATGGTGCCGATGGCGGATGTGGATGAAAACGGGCTGGGCCACTATCATAACCGCAATGGCCTGGCTGAGTACCGCGAAGCGATGCGTGACCTGCGCGAGGAGTGAAAACTCCTTTTCTTTCTGCTTGACTTATACCCTACGGGGGTATACTATTTTCGCGGGGTGATGCAAATGACAATGAATGAAAATGAGCGGACCATGACAGCGACCCACCATCATGCCCGCAGCGAAAAACAGCAGAAAAGCCTGCTTGCCCGTCTGAAGAAGATCGAAGGACAGATCCGCGGTCTGGAGCGGATGGTTGAAAATGATACATACTGCCCGGACATCCTGATCCAGGTGTCGGCTGTGACATCGGCCCTGAACAGTTTCAACAAGGAACTGCTGGCCTGCCATATCAAGGGCTGTGTCACGGAAGATATCAGGGAAGGCCGGGAAGGAACGGTCGAGGAACTCGTGGCGGTTCTGCAGAAACTGATGAAATGAGGTGAGCGCAGATATGGAACAGTATATCGTGACTGGCATGAGCTGTGCAGCCTGCCAGGCAAGAGTGGAAAAAGCCGTCAGCCAGGTACCGGGCGTAACATCCTGCTCGGTTTCCCTGCTGACAAATTCAATGGGTGTGGAAGGCAGTGCCTCCCAGGCCGATATTATTAAGGCTGTTGAAAATGCCGGCTACGGCGCTTCAAAGAAAGGGGCGGCCCAGAAGGCGGTTTCAGCCAGTGAACGGCTGGCAGCCGAGGAAGACGCGCTGAAAGACCGGGAAACCCCGGTGCTGAAGCGGCGTCTGATCCTGTCGGTCGGTTTTCTGGCAGTGCTCATGTATATCTCCATGGGCCACAACATGTGGGGCTGGCCGCTGCCGGGTTTCCTGAACCATAATCATATCGGTCTGGCGATCCTGCAGATGCTGCTGGCGATCATCGTCATGATCATCAACCGCAAGTTCTTTACCAGCGGCTTCAATTCCCTGTTTCACGGGGCTCCGAACATGGATACACTGGTGGCCCTCGGCTCGGCGGTGTCTTTCGGGTGGAGTCTGTATGTGCTGCTGCGGATGACCTGGATGATTACCAACGGAACTCCGAATATGGATCTCATGCCGCTGTATCACGGCCAGCTGTATTTTGAATCGGCGGCCATGATCCCGGCCCTGATTACCGTCGGCAAGATGCTGGAAGCCATGTCCAAGGGCCGGACAACCGATGCCCTTAAGGGCCTGATGAAACTGGCCCCGAAGACAGCCGTGCTGCTGCGGGACGGCCAGGAAGTGGAAGTAGGCATCGATGAAGTGGTCAGCGGTGACGTCTTCGTAGTCCGTCCGGGTGACAGTATCCCAGTGGACGGTATTGTCCTGGAAGGCACCAGTGCCGTAAACGAAAGCGCGCTGACCGGTGAAAGCATCCCGGTCGACAAAATGCCGGGTGACAAGGTGTCGGCGGCGACCATCAATCAGTCCGGCTATATTCAGTGCCAGGCGACCCGGGTCGGTGAGGATACGACCCTGTCACAGATCATCCGCATGGTCAGTGACGCAGCTGCGACCAAGGCGCCGATTGCCCGGATTGCGGACAAGGTTTCCGGGATATTTGTCCCGGCGGTCATCGGTATCGCTGCTGTAACGACATTCGGCTGGCTGCTGGCCGGGGAAACGCTGGCCATTGCCCTGGAACGGGGCATCTCGGTTCTAGTGATCTCCTGCCCGTGCGCGCTGGGCCTGGCAACCCCGGTTGCGATCATGGTCGGCAACGGCATGGGCGCGAAAAACGGGATTCTGTTCAAGACTTCCGAGTCATTGGAACAGGCCGGCAAAGTACAGATTATCGCCCTGGATAAAACCGGCACGATCACCAGCGGTGAGCCGCAGGTGACGGATATGATCCCGGCATCCGGGATCAGTGAAGATACTCTGCTGCAGAAAGCGTATGCCCTGGAACAGAAGTCGGAACACCCGCTGGCCAGAGCGATTGTGCAGGCTGCTGAAGAAAAGAAGATGGAAGCGGCAGAAGTGAGCGGGTTCACTGCCCTGCCGGGCAATGGTCTGAAAGCCGTTCTGAACGGCAGCCAGCTGCAGGGCGGCAGCCGGAAATTCATTTCCTCGCTGGTCAGGGTTTCCGCGGATCTTCTGGAAGCTTCGGACCGGCTTTCCGGCCAGGGAAAGACCCCGCTGTTCTTTATGGAAGATGATCATCTGCTCGGCATCATTGCCGTGGCCGATGTGATCAAAGAAGACTCACCGGCGGCGATCCGCGAACTGCAGAATATGGGCATCGAAGTGGTAATGCTGACGGGCGACAACGAGCGCACGGCAAAGGCAATCGGGGCCGCTGCCGGTGTGGATACGGTCATTGCCGGGGTTCTGCCGGACGGGAAGGAAGCGGTTATCCGCGACCTGCAGAAGCGCGGCCGGACAGCCATGGTCGGTGACGGCATCAATGACGCTCCGGCTTTGACCAGGGCTGATACGGGCATTGCCATCGGGGCCGGCACAGACGTGGCGATCGATTCGGCGGATATCGTGCTGATGAACAGCCGGCTGAGTGATGTATCGGCAGCGGTGCGGCTGAGCCGCAGAACCCTGCAGCACATCCATCAGAACCTGTTCTGGGCATTCTTCTATAATCTGATTCTGATTCCGGTGGCTGCCGGACTGACGCCGCTGAAGATCAATCCGATGATGGGCGCGGCCGCCATGAGCCTCTCGAGTTTCACTGTCTGCATGAATGCCCTGCGGCTGAATCTGTTTGACATGCACAATACTGCCCATGACCGGCCGCTGAAGCATCCCGCCAGACCGGCAGAAGCAGTCCCGGCAGTGCCGCAGACCGTACAGGAAACCGTACTGATTGAAGGCATGA
Source organism: Solobacterium sp. (assembly GCA_017433125.1). Lineage (GTDB taxonomy): Bacteria > Bacillota_I > Bacilli_A > Erysipelotrichales > Erysipelotrichaceae > Bulleidia. The sequence continues at coordinate 5,723 of JAFRHT010000022.1, read as the reverse complement.
TGTGCGAACACTGTGAAGCGCGGATCGAGAAAGCCATCGGCAGCCTGGAAGGGGTAACGGAAGTCAAGGCCGACCATACCAGGGGAACTGCTGTGATTACCGCAGTTGCCATGCCGGACACTGCGCTGATCAGAAAGGCCGTGGAGGAACAGGACTATCAGTTCAGGGGCCTTGCGGCGCAGGAAGAAAAAGAACCGGCAGTGCCGCAGACCGTACAGGAAACCGTGCGGATTGAAGGCATGATGTGTCCGCACTGCGAAGCCCGGATCGAAAAGGCCGTCGGTGCCCTGGGCGGGGTCATCGCCGTCAAGGCAGATCACACAAAAGGAACGGCAGTCATTACTGCCACGGTCCTGCCGGATTCTGATAAGATTAGGAAAGCCGTGGAAGAACAGGATTATACCTATGTCGGTATCGATGATAAGGAGGATAACAAGGACATGGAAAAGACACTCAAGGTTGAAGGCATGATGTGCATGCATTGCGAAGCGACTGTCAAGAAGGCGCTGGAGGCTATTGACGGGGTTGCGGAAGCGACAGCTGATCACGAAAAGGGAACAGCCGTTGTCAGACTGGAAAAGGATGTTGACAACGAAATCCTGAAAAAGGCTGTTGAAGACAAGGATTACAAAGTTCTCGGTATCGAGTAAAGGAAGCGCATAGCTTCCTTTTCTTGTCAGAACTCTTTTCAAGGAAGCAGAAATAACATAAAATTGAGTCTCGGAGGTAAACGGGATGTACAATGACTGGCTGACAATCGGCCCGCTGACAATACACGGCTATGGCGTCATGATTGCCATAGGGATCCTCTGTGCGTTCTGGCTCGGGGAACGGCAGGCCCGCAGGCATGGCCTGCAGGCTTCGGAAGTGGACAATCTGGTATTTGTCTGCCTGGCTGTCGGGTATTTCTTCTCCAAGTTCACATATACCGTAATCAATTTCAAAGAGTTCCTGACGAACCCGTGGTCGGTGATCAATTCCGGCGGCTGGGTGGTCTACGGTGGCATCCTCGGCGGCATTTTCGGCGGCTGGGTGTACTGCCGGATGAAGAAACTCGATTTTCCCGCTTATTTCAACATGCTGATTCCGACCGTAGTGCTTGCCCAGGCCTTCGGGCGGATCGGCTGCTTCTTTGCCGGGTGCTGCTATGGTGTACCGACCACATCGTCGCTGGGCGTGACTTTCCCGGCCGGTTCCCTGGCCCCGTCCGGCATGAAGCTTGTACCGACCCAGCTGCTGTCCAGCGCCGGTGATTTTCTGATCTTCGCGGTGCTGTATAAAATCTATGAGAATGAGAAAACCCGCAGTGAAACAGCGGCCTGGTATCTGATTCTGTACAGTGCCGGCCGGTTCATGATCGAATTTCTGCGCGGGGATGCGGAACGCGGTTCTATCGGCCCGCTGTCCACCTCGCAGTTTATCGCTTTGTTTGTCCTGGCGGCGGGGGTGATCATGCTGGTCATGATCAGAAACAGAAACAAACATATCAGGCAGGAGGCTTCAGTATGAAAATCGGTTTTGCGAACGATCATTCGGCAATTGACATGAAAGCCGAACTGATTCCATGGCTGGAAGAACAGGGATATGAAGTTGTGAACTTCGGTACGGATTCACGGGAAAGCACGGATTATGCCATCTGGGGTGAAAAAGCTGCCCGGGCAGTGGCGGCCGGGGAAGTGGATTATGGCCTGGCTGTGTGTGGCACGGGGCTCGGCATCGGGCTTGCCTGCAACAAGGTCAGGGGAATCCGCGCGGCCATCTGCTCCGAACCGTATACGGCCCGGTATTCCCGGCTGCACAACAACTGCAACATGCTGTGCTTCGGGGCCCGGGTCATTGGTGTGGAGATGGCCAAGATGATGATTACAGAATTCCTGCATACGGAATTTGAGGGCGGCCGGCATGCCCGCCGGGTTGCCATGATCATGGATATTGAAGAAAGAAACACAAAGTCTGAAGACAGATGAAGAACAGAGCTCTGAAAACTGCGGCTGCCGCCGTACTGGTGCTGGCAGCCCTGTATTTCCTGCCGCTGGTGGTAACAGAAGCCGGCGGTCCGGACGGCCGTGTCTGGCATGTGCCGGTGTTTTCCTCTGTGCGGGAAGTCACGGAAGGCCAGGTGAACATTACCTCGTTCCGCAGTCCCTATGCTCTGAAAAAAGACGCGGAAAATGCCATGCATTCCTATGAGGAAAGCAAGTGCTACGGGACAACATATTACGTTGACGAAGTCAATGATGTGTCATTTACCGGCTATGACGTGGCCGGGGGTCTGCCTGCGCAGCTGACATACCATTATGTTCCGGGAAATGCCTGTGCCGGCTGGACGCTGGATGATGAGGTTGCCTGGGAAGACGGAGACCCCCTGGAGGTGGATCCGCGTATGACCCCGCAGGAAGCCATGGAGAAGAACTGGTATGTTGTCCAGGACGGCAGGATCCTGAATATTCCCCAATACTATGATTTTGCCCGCATGGTCAAGCAGGGGGTATTCTGTGTCAAACGGACAGTGATCTATGAACAGGATCACATGAAGATCATCGATGTGCAGCTGCTGGAATCGGGCCGCTTTCTGGTAACTGTGACGGAAGACGGGGAAAAGAATGCCCGTGAATACGGCCGGTTCTCGGAAGCCGAGATCAACGGTCTGAAATATGCCAGTGTCTATTATGGAAGCCTGGAGGATGAACCGATTCCGCTGTATCCGGTGGAATAGCCCTCATGGGCTTTTTTTGATACTATTTTACTGATGAAAAAGAAACTGTTGACCTGTCTGGCAGGGATTGCGGCGGCTGCTGCGATGATCCTGCCGATAAAAGCGGATGAGCCGTCGTTTGACTGCTGGTTTTCCTATCCGGGCAGTCATTCGGCAGATGACGCACGGAATGATTATTATGCCTTCCAGGGAAGTTCTGAACTGGTTCAGACCGTCTGGAAAGATGAAACGGTTTTCTTCAAGATTGCCGTTCGGGCAGAGCAGGACACAACCCTGTACGCGGAGGTCAGCGGGCTGAAACAGGCGGAGGCGGAAGTGTGCCATCTGGAAGATATCCGTACCAGCATGGGCATCGGCCTGGAGAATGCCGCTCCTGTCAGGGAGATTCCCGATCTGGTTGTCCCCGGATCGGAATTGACGCTTACTGCCGGGAATACCGGTTTCTTCTGGCTCAGGATCCATATCCCGGCCGGGGCATCTGCGGGCAAAGAGCAGGGCATCATCACGATCCGGGATGCCGGCGGCAGTCAGAAGGAATGCCGGCTGACCCTGCAGATCCTGCCGCTGAGCCTGCCGGAGGAGCGGGCTTATTCCGTCAACCTCTGGCAGTATCCGTACGTTTCCCTGCAGTATTATGACTGCCTGCAGGGGCAGGAACCGTTTTCAGCCGGCCATGTCAAGGAACTGCGGCAGGAACTGGAACTTTACCGGGAAACCGGCGGGAATGCCGTAACGGTGACGGTTGTCCCGGAGCCCTGGGGCCATCAGACGTATTATGACACCCCGTCCATGGTGGTCTGGCACCGGCATGATGACGGCTATTACAGCTTTGATTTTTCACTGCTGGAACAGTGGGTGAAGCTCTGTGAAGAGTGCGGCATCAACGGCCGGATAGACACGTATTCACCGCTGCCCTGGGATGGTTCTGTGACGGTCATCCGCGATGATCAGTCCGAAGAACGGCTGTTCCTGACCCCGGGCACCTACAACTGGACTGCCGCCTGGGAAGCCTTCCTGTATGCCTATATGGATGTTCTGGAGAAAAACGGCTGGTTTGACAGGACATATCTGTGCCTGGATGAACGGGATGCGGAAGCGGCCCGGGCGGTGCTGGACCTCGTCGGCAATGTGAGAAACAGCAGCGGGCAGTCTTTCCGCGTGAGTGTAGCCGTCAACCGCTGGGAGGATGTCTCATTGTATGACCAGGCCGATGACATTTCGATTTCGCTGACCATTATCCCGAAAGACCCGGCCCAGCTGCAGGAAGTGCTGAGCCGCCGGCACAGCATGCGCCGGACGACCACGCTGTACAACTGCACGGCGACTTACCCAAGCGCGTTTACCTGCAGTGAACCGGATGAAACCATCTGGATGTTTGATTATCTGAGTACTTCGGGATTTACGGGTTATCTGCGCTGGGCGCTGGATGCGTGGAACGATAATCCGTATATGGACATGCGGGACAGAAACTTTGAAGCCGGCGACTCTTTCATGATTTATCCTGACAGAAAAGACGCGGCGGACCCGCGGCCCTGCCGCAGCCTGCGCACGGAAATGATTATTGCCGGCAGCCAGCGGGCGGAAAAATTAAAGATTCTCGGCGAGCGTTATCCGCAGCTCCGGCAGGATATCGGTATGATCAACCGGCCGTCCGGGCAGGTTAATGCCTGGGGAGCCATGACCGGGACTGACACGGCAGCCGCTGCCGTTACGGAAGAAGTCATGCTGGTGCAGGAACTGATGGCACAGTACGAAGAACTGATGGCGCAGTACGAAGAACAGCTGGCCGATCCGTGGAAGGGCAAAACAAAAAGCCGGCATCGCCTGCCGGCCTGAGTGGATCGGATTAGAACTGTTTCATGACGGTGATGAGCATGTCTGCCGAGTGACGGGCTGCTGCGGATTCAAAGGCGATATAGTCCATGAGGTCCGAACCGTCTGCCTTGTCGGAAATAGCCCTTACAATGACAAAGGGAACACCGTTGATCCAGGCTGTCTGGGCTATGGCACTGCCTTCCATCTCACAGCAGTCAGCGTGGAACGTATCACGGATCCACTGTTTCTTCGCTGCATCGCTGATAAACTGGTCACCGCTGGCAATCCGGCCTTCAAGCAGGTTGATGTCAGGCGCTGCCTGCCGGATGGCGGCAGCGATTTTTTTACGCAGTTCCGCATCGGCCGGGAAAGCGGCCGTTCCCAGCTGGGGCACTTCACCCTGCTGATACCCGAACATTGTGGCGTCGAAATCGTGATGGACAACATCCGTGGAGACAACGAAGTCGCCGATGTCAAGCACGTTGTTCAGGGATCCGGCAATCCCGGAATTGATGACATGTGTTACCCGGAAGTGATCGATCAGGATCTGGGTGCAGGCGGCGGCGCTGACTTTGCCGATGCCGCTTTGCACAGCCACTACATCCATATTACCGATGGTGCCTTCCGTGAATTCCATCCGGGCGACGGTTTCCGTACGGGTAATATTCATTTCATTTCTGAGCGCTGCGATTTCATCACGCATGGCTCCGATTAATCCGATTTTCATGGGGATTCCTCCTTGTTCCGCCGTCTATTCTAGCATAAAGAAAACCTGCACGAACGCATGCAGGTCAATGTCGTCTGGTCGGAATAATGGGATTCGAACCCATGACCTCTTGAACCCCATTCAAGTGCGCTACCAAGCTGCGCTATATTCCGGCATTCAGGACACAGATATTCTACCATGACTCATGTTTTTTTTCACGGTATGGTTAACAGAAGTACACCGGAACCGTTATAATAATTACTGTCCGGAGGAAAGAAAATGGCAGTACAGCAGCAGAACGCACCCACCAGATCGGCAGATCTGTTTGCGGAAACAGAAGAACAGAAGAATACAACCGGCCGCGGGACAGCGGCGAAGACCGAAAAGAAGGGTTCTTCCTGGAAGAAGTTTTTTCTGTCACTCCTGACCGTGGCGGTTGCCTATACCGGGCTGAAGTTCTACAACCGGACAGCCCTGTTTGTGAAC
>JAFRHT010000003.1 GCA_017433125.1 Solobacterium sp. | reverse complement strand
GATATATGTATTATCACTCATACCTTCATACATCTGCGTTTTGGTGCGGCCATGAACCGTAATTGCGTCTGCCCCGGCCGCTTCCATGCGCCGGGCAAATTCTGCGCAGTTGATGTGCTGACGGTCCCAGCCGGCCCGGATCTTGACCGTCACCGGCCGGTCGGTATGGCTTTTTACCGCCCGCACGATTTCCTCCGCGTCTTCCGGATGGTTCAGCAGCCAACTGCCGGCATGAGCCTTGAGGACTTTGGTAACCGGGCAGCCCATGTTGATGTCAATGATGTCACAGTCCGTATGCGTGCTCAGATACTCTGCCGCTTCCGCCATGGTGTCAGGATCATGGCCGAACAGCTGCAGGGATACCGGATGTTCATCGGGAACGGTCCGGCACATGTCAAAAGTCCTCCTGCTTTCGTAGTGCAGGGCCTTGTCGGAGATCATTTCCGATACGACCAGACCTGCCCCGTACGCATGACAGAGGGACCTGTATACAGGATTGGATATGCCGGCCAGCGGGGCTGCCGCAAGCCGGTTATGAATCGATACGCTGCCGATCTTCCACATTATTGCGTTTCTCCAGGGCAGACTTCAGATCTTCCTCGCTGAACCGGTACTTCTTTCCGCAGTACTGGCAGACGACCTCCGCGCCATGATCTTCGTCAATCATCTCCTGAATATCATGCGGATCAACCAGCGACAGTGCGCGCAGGAAATGATCACGGGAACAGTCACAGTACCAATATGTGTCCTTATGTTCGAGAACCGCGGCATCCGGGAAAAGTTCCATGATGATCTGCTCCGGTGTCCGGCCGGCCCGCAGGTAGTCCGTCATCGGCCGCATGGTCTGGCTGACCAGTTCAACATAGCGGATCGTGTCTTCCACCGCATCCGGCATGAGCTGGATGATCATGCCGCCGGCCACCTCCACCGTGGCATCCGGATTGACATATACACCCACGGCCACAACCGAAGGGGTCTGTTCACTGTAGGCAAAATAGACCGCGAAATCCTCACCGATCTCCCCGCTCTGCAGCTGGACAACCCCGGTGAACGGTTCCTTCAGACCCATATCACGGGTAACCGTCAGAGTGCCGTCACGGCCGACTGCCCTGCCGACATCCAGTTTATGAGTTTCCGGGTTGGTCATATTGAGCCGGGGATTGCCGATAAAACCGCGGACCCCGCCGCGGCCGCTGCCCTGGGCGACAATTGTACCAGCCGGCCCGTGTCCGTTGATTGTTACCGTGACATGTTCATCCGCGTTTTTCAGATCGCTGGCCATCAGCGCATCTACGGTCAGGACCCGGCCCAGCGCCGCGCAGCTCGTCGGCCACAGGTCATGCTTCTCCCGGGCAGTCCGGATCAGTTCGGTTGTATCTGCTGCGTGTATCCGCACCTGTCCGTTCAGTGCTTCCGCGATTACAATTTCTTCAGCCATTTATTTCACACTCCGTATGCATCTTTCGTTGATTTTCCGCATTTTCCTGCCGTCGATCTTCAATACCCGCCGGTCTGCCGTAAACAGGCCGTTGATCTCATCTTCCACATCCGAAACCTGGGTGAAGACACAGCCGGCCAGGCCTTTCGGAATATTCTTCAATACATCCCGCCGGTACGCTTCCAGCACTGCTTCGTTCCACTGCAGGCGGTCCGTGAACTTCTTGTATCCGTAGACCGAACCCGGTTCACTGTGCCCCTGCTCAAAGTAGGAATAGCCGCCGAATTCACTCAGGAACATCAGCCGTTCTTCCGGTTTCGGGGCCCGGAACGGCCGGAAGTAACAGTGGCGGGAATCGAAATCCCCGGCCCCCTGGTCATGCCAGCCGCTGGCACTGTCGATCAGCCTGGTCGAATCATACTCCCGGATATAATCCGTTATCTTCACACTGTCAAACTGGCCCCAGCCTTCATTGAACGGCACCCAGGCAAAGATACAGACCGCGTTGTACAGGCTGTCCAGCATGGCCATGAGTTCCCGGCAGTAGATTTCTTTGCCTTCCGGATCCGTCCTTCCGAGTTTTTCGTTGTTGTCATCACTCATCTTCCTGAACCCGATGGTCGGCAGGGCTGCGATAGCCTTGAAGTCGTACGGCCAGCCGCCGCTGGGCATGTCCTGCATGACGAGCAGGCCGTAGACATCACACAGGTAGTACCAGCGCCGGCATTCTTGCTTGACATGCTTTCTGAGCATGTTGAAGCCGAGGTTTTTCACCTGCCGGATCTCGTAAACCATCGCGTCTTCCGACGGATAGGTCAGCAGTCCGTCCACGCTGTAGCCCTGATCCAGCAGCCCGCTCAGAAACAGCGGCCGGTCATTCAGCGCAAACCGCAGCATGCCGCTGCTGTCGCGCCGCCGGCCGAATTTGCGCATGCCGAAATAACTCTTGACCGTATCATCTTCCGTTTCGATATAAAGATCATACAGGAACGGGTCATCCGGACTCCAGGGATGGAAATCCGGCAGCGGGATGGTATAGTCATGACTTCCCGTAATACCGCGGTGAACCAGTTTACGGTCGGCGAAAACCGTGACAACAGCCTGGCTGAAGTCACCGGCCAGCCGCAGGAAGACCTGCGCGTTGTCATAATCCGGGGTAATCTTGATATCCTGCACGGCATGTTCCGGCAGGTTCTCCAGCCAGACAGTCTGCCAGATGCCGGCCGTGGGGGTATACCACATGCCGCTGTGATCCAGGCGCTGCTTGCCGAAGGCATAACTGCCGAGGTTGCTGTCATCCGTGACCTGCACCAGCAGCTCGTTGTGCACCTTGATATATGGCGAGACGTCCAGCGAGAACGGTGTATAGCCGCCATGATGGCTGCCCGCTTCCAGGCCGTTGAGCCAGACGGTGCAGTGCTGATCCACGGCCTCAAAGTTCAGTATCACCCGTTCCCCGGTCAGTTCATACCGGAAATACGTGCGGTACCAGAGAACTTCCCCGGGCTGCAGTTCATGGGTCACCCCGCTCAGCGCGCATCCCGCCGCAAACGGCACAACGATCGGCTGCCAGGCCGTCTGTTCCGGTTCTTCACCGTGGTTGATCTGGCACTCCCACACCCCGTTCAGGCAGGTATAACTGTTTCTCTGCAGCTGCATCCGCGGGTATTCCGGCAGCGGCAGATCCCGATTCAGTTTTTCACCCCAGGGACTCAGCAGTGTCATACATCCTCCCGTCTCCGGCGGAAAAACAGCCGGGTTCCGTTGATCAGCAGGGATGCCCCGTGCAGGCTGATTACCATATTCAGCATGCGGTCAGCAGTCACCGCGTCCTTCGCCGCCGCATGTATATAAAGCAGACAGACTGCCGCCGACACCAGCACGGCCACACCTTCGCAGACATACAGATTCAGCCCGCGCCGATTCAGCACATCCATGCACCAGGGCAATGCCACCGCCACCATGCCCGCAGCAGCCGCCGACATGAAATGGAAGTGAAAACCGTACGCAGACATGAGAAAAAGCATGACTGCCGCCATGATGATGCCCGCCCCGGCACCCGCCAGCAGCGCGGATATTATCTGCAGATTTCCGGATGGTTTCGTACTGCTCATGGTTTATTTCTTTTCCGCTCTGATTACCGTCAGCCGGCCCTCCTCAAAGGAACCTGTATAGTACAGGATTACTTCATCGCCGGCCTTGAGTTTATCCTCACATGTATAATTCAGATCTTTGGTGAAAACCGCCGGCATGTCCTGGATCATAACATTCAGGGACTGCGGCAGTTCTTCTTCCAGCACCGCTTCGATCATCTGGGTTTCTTCTTCGGTCCCTGTATCGGCAGTTTCTTCCGGTTCTTCCGGCGCGGCGGTTTCCGCCGCTGTTTCGGCTGTCGGCTGCGCTGACGGGGCAGGCGTTGTCCCGGCCGGAGAAGCCGTGCATCCGGCAAGCATCAGAACGGCCAACATGAAAACTAAGACTTTCTTCATGATGAAAAATCTCCTCGCGATTATTCTATCATTTTCCTGTAATCCGGCTCAAGAAACAGACCTGATGCACATGCAGAACCGCAGCCCGCAGAAAGAAAAAATCCCGATTATTTCGGGATTATTCCTGTTCATCTGACATATCATCCGGATGGAACGGATCTTCATTGAGATAGAACGCATAGATCGATTCCCTGACCGGAATCCACGATGCCAAATCCACCATCCAGATATAGTGGTCAGCCGTCACGATATTCTGCTGAATCAGCCGCACAAGCTCATCATCGCTGTACGGGCCGGGCTTCTCCGAACCATCCAGCGTATAATACCAGACTCTATTCATGCACTTCCCCCTCAGCCGTAGGTTCAGGCTCGTCTGTCTCGCCCGGGGTTTCCGTCACTTCCGGCGTCGCGGTCGGGGTCGGCGTTGCCGTTGGGGTTGGCGTCGGCGTCGGCGTTGGAATTACTTCCACTGCCACACCGTTGATCTCCAGATCGCTGGACACGGTAAATGAATTGTCCGGGGCAGCCAGCCGGTTACCCTCCTGTATCTTTGCGGTGAACTGATCCGCATAGGTGTATGTGCCCTTGCGCAGGGTCAGTGTAAATGTATCTGACTGGGCGCCGCTGAAATGCACTGTCACGGTATAGGTCTTATATGCAAACGTCTTCTGCATCGACGACGCAGCGGATTCCGTATACTTTTTGTCGCCGTCCTTCGGACAGGCGGTAACAGAAATGTTGTATGCCATGCCGTCAGTCAGTTCGCTGCCGGCAATATCGAGTTTGTTGGTTTCAGCTTTCTTTTCAATATCACCGACCCGGACCCGGTACCAGGCCGCGTTTTTAACTGCGTTCCACTCCAGATGCCAGCCGTCGTCGGTCGCATCGGCGCTCAGGCCGCTGACCGCATCAAGCTGCTCGGTAGCCGCATTAAAGGTATAGATCACATTGACCGCGTCACTGTTCTGGTATTTTTTCGTATTGTTGGAGCAGGCGGTAATCGTCACACTGTATTCGGCACCGTCTTCCAGCTTCGATGTGGAAATGCTGGTGGAGTTCTTCGCTGATTTCAGTTTCGTTACCGGACTGGTCGATACTGTAATCTCGTAGAAGTCCGCATTTGGAACCTTATCCCAGCTGATGCTCAGGTTACCGGTTGCCACATTGAACTTCACATTCTGCACACCGGCCAGTTTCTCTTCCTTGTCATCCTCCGGATCAGCCGTTTCTTCCGTTTCAGGATAGACACCCCAGGTATTATCACCGCAGCCGATGACTTTTCCAGCCGCGTTCACGGCCACGAGGGTCCTGCCCCGTCCGGCCAGCATGCGGATACCGTTCCAGTTTTTGACGGCTTCAATCAGATCTTCATCTGTCGTGGCGGTCAGTACTTTTCCGCCGCTGAGGCCGACGGCGAAATCAGAACCAAGCGCCACCTTTTCAACCCCGGTCCAGGCCGCCGTATTAAACGGACTGCCGGTGCCGATGGCATAGCAGGTAACCCGCCCGTCTTTTGTGACGACGGCAATCTGGCTTTCATTGACGGCCAGATCGACCGCGCTGTTCACGGTTTTAAGCTGTTCTTCAGCATTGACCTTGCCGCTGATCAGCAGGCTTCCGTCCTTTGTCAGCCCGAGGGTCAGATCCCGGCCGGCATAGACCGCCTGAACATCCGTCCAGCCGGCCACGTCACAGCCGGCTTCGGAACCTTCACAGACGACGGTGCCGTCTTCCTTCAGCCCGGCCGCATGTGTCTTTCCGGCAGCGATCATGGTGATTCCTTCCCATTTGTCCAGTTTCAGACCGCTGTTGGTCACGACCGTGCCGTCCTTTTTGAGGCCCAGCAGATGCCCGTCAAAGGCGGAAATCTGCACCACGCCGTCATAGTCATCCAGCGGCGGCACCGTACCCATGGTGTTCAGTCTGCCGCTGTCATCGATATACAGTGAACAGGTATCGGTCAGAGCCAGCCGGTTGACAGAACCCAACTTATTGATTTCCTCCGGATCAGCCGGCGTTTTATCCCGCATTTTCATGATGCCGAAGATGCCGGCCGCTGCCAGCAGCAGGCAGGCCACGACAATCAGCAGGTTCCGGTTCTTTCCGGTCCCGTTTTCCTGCACCGGCTTCTCAGCTTCCGGCTGCCGGTCATCCACGATACGGTTTGTAAGCGTCGGTTCGAATTCGAGCGTGTTCATCTCGATTGTCCCGGTTGTTACCTTACGGGTGTTTTCTGCCGGCGCGGTTTCACTGACTACCCCGGCCACCGGCATCAGATCAACTTCAGCCTCTTCCAGCAGCCCGCTGACCGGCATGATTTCAACGCTCTCATCCCGGGCTTTCTGTTCATCGCTCTTTTTGGCAAAGGGAATCTCGACGCTGGCATACATGATCTCCGGATCCGGCATGGTCACCTCTCTCCGGTTGTCCAGCAGTTCCACCATCGGGACATGATAGAAATCCGCCAGCTGCTTCAGCTGATCGATCCGGCAGACGGCGCTGCCGTTTTCCCAGTGCATATATTCATTGACCGGCACATTCATCTGACGGGCAATATCCGCCTGCGAGAACTTGAAGTTCTTTCTCAGCGCAGTCAGTTTTTCCGGCAAACGGTTTTTCATCCTGTTACTCCTGTTTCTACGCGTATATTATACGTTCTAGCATTTTTCTCTTCAACTTTCACCCTTCCGCCGGACAACGAAAAAGAACAGCCGCATGTGCGGCTGTTCAATGTAAATCCTTATTTGTTGTGAATGTGTCTGTAGTTGTCGACTGCACCGGCATGGAATTCGATACCATCGATAGCCGGGTTGATCATCATGGCGCCGCCGTTCTGGTAGACCGGGATCATTGCATAGAGATCCGCGATCAGGAGCTTTTCAGCATCCTTCATATCCTGCCATCTGGCCTCCGGATCTGCGGCATCAGCCCCGTTTTCTGCCCGGTTCATGATCTCGTTGTAGTCGTCATTCTTGAAGGAACCGTTGTAACCGGCAACGTCAGACTTGAACAGATCCATGTAGGTCTGCGGGTCAGCATAGTCAGGACCCCATCTGGTCAGACCGAGCTCGAAGGACGGATCCAGATTTCTCATCAGTTCCAGACGTGTCTTCTTCGGCTTCTGATCCAGGCTGATGGTCAGACCCGGGCACGCTGCTTCGATCATGGACTTCAGGTTCTCGGCAACTGCCTTGGATGCTTCACTGTCTTCAAACAGCAGGGAGACTGTCAGTTCATCACCCAGTGCTTCCTGAGCTCTTGCCCAGGCAGCGGCTGCCCGTTCCGGATCATAACCGACAAAGGCGTCAGTTGTATCACAGTAATCCTTGCCGTCCGGACCGATTGCGAAGGCTCTCGGGATGATGCCGCGGGCTGCGATGGAACCGTCTTTCAGGACCAGGTTGCAGATGGTGTCACGGTCAATCGCGAACATGATGGCCTCACGCAGGTCAGCGTTGTTGAGGAAGTCATGTGTGTAGTTCGGTGAAATGTACCACAGGAAACCCTGCAGGTTGGATGTGTAGCCATCCTGGTCAGCATAGGCTTCAACCTGTTCGCTGACGAGCTTGACAACGTCCAGTGTGCCGTTTTCATAGCTCATCATGGCAGACTGTGTATCCTGAATCAGCTGGAAGGAGATGCTTTCCATATCAATGGAATCCGCATTCCAGTAATTCGGGTTCTTTGTGAATGTGTAGATGCTGCCATCCTTGCGGTCAGACATGACAAACGGTCCGTTGTAGAGCTGGTTTTCAATGCTCTGGGCATACTTGTCACCCTGGGCCTCAAAGAATGCCTGATTCAGCGGGAATGTGCTCGGGAACGCGCACAGGCCAAGGAAGAAGCCGCACGGTGAGGAGAGCTTGACAGTGAATGTCTTCTCATCCGGGGCAGCAACGCCGAGAGCCTCGAGCGGCTGGGCACCGGTAATGACATCAGCAGCATTTTCTACGTGCATGGCTGTGTCGAGCAGGAAGTTGTATTCGGAAGCCAGGGCCGGGTCAACCAGTCTTCTCCAGGCAAAGACGAAGTCGTCTGCCGTAACCGGTGTGCCGTCGGACCAGGCAATGCCGTCTCTCAGGTGGAACGTATACTCCAGGCCGTCATCAGAGACATCCCAGCTTTCCGCCATGTCAGGCTGGACAACGCCGTCCGCGTCAAGTTCCGTCAGACCGGCAATGCAGAGTGTATGCATGATAAACGAGTTGCCGTCAGTTGCATACTGGTAATCCATCGTATTCAGGTCGGCATCGATGGCGATGACCACGGATGTCTTTTTCTCCGCATCATCTGCCGGCGCCGCTGTTGCAGAACCGGAACCTGAACCGCTGCAGGCTGTCAGCATGCCAAGGGACAATGCCAACACAGCCATCTTTTTGATTCTGTTCATATTTCTTTCCCCTCCAGATATATTTCTGATTGTAAGTTAGGTGAAAAAGATTTTCAATTATTATTTCAATTATTTGTCATTTTCTTTCATATGTTTTCACTAATAATCATGAATATTAAATTATGTAAGCGTTATCATTGCGCCTGTTGAAGTAAAAAAGGCAGCTGCCTGCGCATCTGTCTTCAGTGGTTTTTCTTTCTTACTTGACAGAGTTTATTGTCCCGGTACTTAATCTACACAACAGTAGATATTTATCAATCTATAGACCTGTCACCGTTCGGCATTGACCATATATATCTACACAATAGTAGATATTTAACAATCTATAGACACCGACTGGTACAACGACGCCCAGCTATCTACACAATAGTAGATATTTAACAATCTATAGACGAGCCGAT
>JAFRHT010000021.1 GCA_017433125.1 Solobacterium sp. | reverse complement strand
GATGGAATTTGAAGACCCGTTTACGGGTAAGAAGAAATAGTATGCTCGCGCAGACCACATTTGCGCTGTAAGGCGCAGCTTTGCGAGCAGGGCTATGCCCGCATTTGAAAAACCACCGGCTCAGCCGGTGGATATTTATTATCCTCTGTGCTGTATGATATAGTAGGTTCATGCATGAACTGTTTATCCGCGGCATCCGTATTGACTGGCAGGATGTGGACCGTACAAGCTGGCTGCACACGGTACCGGCACTGACCAGCGTCAGTGAATTGTCTTTTACCTGTCCGGTAACGTTTCTGGCCGGGGAAAACGGCACGGGAAAATCAACGCTGCTGGAAGCTCTGGCTGAAGCGGCCGGCTTCAATCCGGAAGGCGGATCGAAAAACTATCGGTTTTCCACCCATGACGACGGGTCCGGTCTGGCTTCCCACATGCAGGTAATCCGTGGGGCACAGCGGGAAAAGTGGGGTTATTTCCTGCGGGCAGAAAGCTTTTTCAATGTAGCCACGATGGAAGAAGAATACAGCCGCGGCCCGGGCGGGATCCCGGCGCATTATCATGAGCAGTCGCATGGCGAAAGTTTTCTTTCCCTGGCTGCGAATCATCTGTCCGGAAAAGGCCTGTATCTGCTGGATGAACCGGAGGCAGCCCTTTCCGTATCACATCAGCTGACCCTGCTGGCAGCCATCCATGACAGTGCCGGCAGCGGCTCACAGTTCATTATTGCATCGCATTCACCGATCCTGCTGGCTTATCCCGGCGCGGTGATTCTGTCCTTTGATGAGGGAAGCATTCACCCCGTTCCTTACGAAGATACCGACAGTTACCGGATCATGAATCTCTTCGTGCGGGACCGGGAGCGGCTGCTGTACAATCTGTTTGCGGAAAAGGAAAATCCGGACTGATCATTGTCCGGATTCATACAGGATTCTGATTGTTTCGAGATCTTCCGGTGTGTTGACATTGAAGATCTCTTTTTCATTCGCTGTGACATGGTATCGGGTGCGGACCTGTGACAGCAGATCCTTCATCCGGTAATTTTTATCACGCAGCATTGTTTCCAGCACAGGCAGGATCCTTTTCCGGTAAATGCCGATGACCGGGTAATCCCGCCGGCCGCAGCGCAGAACAACGGCATCTGCCATTTCATCCAGCTCAGCGTACATGGCCAGGATGGTCTTCCTTGTCAGCAGGGGCGTGTCACAGGGGACAATCATGACATGCGGTGTCTCTGCTGCTGCCAGGATGGCCTGCAGGGCCCCGGCCGGACCGGCAGAAGAAACGATGTCAGGAATGATCGGATAGGGAGACGGATCTGCCGGCCGGGCTGCACTGAGGCTGATCCGGTCGAAGATCTGTACGGTATGCAGGATAAGTTCCAGAAAGGTATAACCATCCAGGACCAGCATGCTTTTATCGGTACCCATGCGGGAGGATTTCCCGCCTGTCAGGACAGCACAGGCGGAGCGGCGCAGTACCGGCATGACCTGCCGCCTGAAGTTGATGGCAGCACACTGATCTTCCACGTGCAACTGCAGATGTTCCAGCGGAATGTCATAGTACCGGGCCAGGCGGGTTTCCAGCCGCCGGGCCAGGCCGGTCCGTATATCTTCCGGCAGGCGCATCATCCGGATCATCGCCGGCATTGCGGCACAGCTTTCCGCCAGGCTGCCGGCATGCCAGTCCTCAAAGTCAATCCCGATCATACCGTCTGCCGTTACGAGCAGGTTGCGGGGATTCAGATCATCCGCGGCAATCCACATCCCGCTGTGGTCGTGGCAGCGGTCCAGGAAACCGGTCTGCCACCTGAGCAGGGCATCTTCCAGCCCGGCCGGCATGGTTCCGCCGGAGAGAACGTCAGCCAGAGAAGGGGCGTCGATATACCGGGTCAGCAGGGTCATGTCATGCTGTTCCAGCAGTTCCGGCGCCAGGCCGGTATCTGTCAGGAAATGATAGATCGTGCGCTCATGATCAAAACAGATCCGGTCCCGGAACGTCTTGCGGAGTGTGTTTTCGTTTATTTCGATACGATTATTCATTCACTGTGATTTTAACGACATTTCTGGCCCAGCGGGTAGAGAATTCATCATAGTTCACCACCAGCATGAACGGGCCGCTTTCTTCATCCAGTTCCTCACCGTTTTCCCGGGTGACGAGGTAGATGTTGCCCGGGTTGAGGATTTCCTCCGCGGTCAGCTCGATCTCGTACTGATCACCGCAGACTGCTTTCACGGTCGTACCGTCATTGATTTCAATCTTCAGATCCCGCAGAATGTCGGCGAATTCGATGCCGGAGTAAGTGCGGTCAAAGACGTCACCGTTTTTGCGTTTCATCTGGGTGTCAAAAGTGATGTAATGCGCACTGTTTTCATCATAATCATAGATCAGCTGCCGATCATTGACGGTGAACTCGAGCTGTCTGGCCGCTGCCAGGGCATCATTGGCGGCTGCGTTCCGCCGGTTCACAATAATCAGGCCACCGGCCACTATGGCAATAACTGCACACACGATAATGCTAATTACTTTTCTCATATGATCCGAATCCTTTCTTTAAGCTTTCGGGAAGACGCTGAAGAATCTGCCAGGCGATATAACCGCCCAGGGCCCCGGAGAGGATACCGACCAGGTAGAACAGCAGGAACGGGATCCAGGCCATCCGGTAATACAGGATGTTGGTAGCTGCCGCGCCGCTCAGCACTCCGCCGCTGCCGGCCAGCATCATGCGGGTTTTCAGATTCATCTTCATGGGAACATGCATGATCAGGTCAATGACCATGCCGGGGATGGAGTAGGTTAGCAGAACCAGCACCCCGGCCGCGGCAGAGATACCAGTGGCCAGGGAACATACACCCTGCACAAAGCCTGTCAACAGCCCGGCTGCGGGTTTGCGGATCAGCACCGCCGCGAAGACGAGAAACAGGATGCTGATGCCGGCTGTCGCACTGCCTCCGGGAATCCGGATGAAATCGGTCAGCAGGTTGAAGAACGGGGAAAACACCGGCTTGCAGATCAGGCCGAGCACCGCCAGATTTCCGATCAGAATCAATTCCTTCAGAGTCAGTTTCTTCATAAATAAAATCAGGTAACACAGAAAAGAATTACCTGATCAGGGCATGATGCGGGTATTTCTTTTCAAACACGGAAGGCATGCGGGTTTCCCCGCATACCCGTGAGCGCCAGCGCTCAGACATATTTCCATGGTTTCCTTTAGGAGAATATGTTCGAAATACAATATTCGGTTTTAATAAAGTTTATTTCTGGCTTTCGGACAGAACGGCGCACTGGGCCACAAGCGAGCGCTCAAACGGCAGCTGCTCGTCTTCGGTATGAACCAGTTTCAGGGCATCAAAGGTGCAGCCTTTGACGCAGGCCGGCAGCAGCCCGGCTCTGATCCGGTTAATGCATCCGTCGCATTTGCGCATCTTGTTGTCCGGACCGAAAGTCGGGGCCCCGAACGGGCAGGCCATGGCACAGCTGTGGCAGCCGATGCAGTAGGTGTTGTCGTACAGGGTCAGGCCGGTCTCGGTATCCTTGTAAAGACAGCCGGATGGGCAGGCCGTTACGCATGGCGCATTGTCACAGTGCATGCAGCTCATGGAATAATAGGCGATTTCGCCGGTCCGCCGGTTTTCCTGACGGAATACCGTACGGAACGGCCGGACGCCGGTGGACAGATCAATATCATTCTGATCCATGCAGGCAATGGCGCAGGCTCCGCAGGCACAGCATTTTGCCAGATCAAGTTCAAGTTTCAGTGTCATGATATCCTCCTGATGTTGCAGTATGCGCTGCGGTAGGCAGGGAAACCGGTATACGGATCCAGGTTTGTCCCGTCAAGGATGCTGTTGATATCCTTTTCCCGGTATCCGTGGTAGATGAAGACATCACCTGCCATGACCGTTGCTGTCGGAATGGCTTTGAAGGACAGGGCTCCGATATTGGTTACGATTTCCACTTCATCACCCAGTTCAATGCCAAGCGCGTCCGCGTCTTCCATGCTCATCTCTACCGAGGGCTCCGGAAGCAGGTTCCGTTCCCAGGGCAGGTCGTGCAGCCGGGAATGAAGGGCATTCGGGATTCTTGCTCCCGCGCACAGCCGGAACGGGAACTTCTCAGGATCCGGGTTGTACGGCGGTGTGTAGGTGGGCAGGGGATCGAGACCCCATTCCGGATGGGCAGCGATGATCTCTGAATACAGTTCGAGTTTCCCGGTTGGGGTCGACAGGCCTTTTTCCAGGGTGCTGCCGATCTGATACGGGGTGAAGCCCGGCAGTTTGAACGGCAGGTCCGCGGCCTTGAGTTCTTCAACGGTAATCGGCAGATCCCGGATAATATAACTGACACATGCATCATAGCCGCCCTTGAGAAGCGGATCATCCAGATCCATACGCTGTGCCAGCAGGGAGAGGATCTCCGGATCGGACTTTGATTCACCAAGCGGTTCGATGGCTTTGTTGGTATACCAGACAAGCCCGCCCGGGTAGGAGATGAACTGTTCCCGTTCCAGGGATGTGCAGGCCGGCAGGACAATGTCCGCGTATTTGGCGGTGTCGGACATGAACAGGTCGACATCGACAAACATTTCCAGTTTTTTCAGGGCTTCAATATACTTGTTGTCTTCCGTGAACATGCGGTAATTCATGCCCAGCCCAAGCAGGACTTTCACGGAGTTTTCGTCCTGTTTCAAGATATTGTCTGCCAGTTTGTTTGCCTGCATGTCATGGCGCAGGTAGTACCAGAGCGGGAATTCCGCTGCCCCGATGGCTTTTGGTGCTTCTTCGGGATATTTTTCATCCATGAATTCTTCTTCATGTGTACTGAAGCCGGAAGGGCGTTCCATGAAACTGAATTCTACCGGCAGCTGTGCGCCTTTGCGGTCAAAGTTCCCGGTAATGATAAGCAGGGACATGATAGCCCGGTAATTCTGCATGCCGTTGCGGTGATGGCCCAGGGTGCTGCTTTCAGGAATGCAGATACCGTGGCACGAATGAATCAGCTCGGCCGCGGCGATGATGTCCGCAGCCGGCACCCCGGTCAGTTCCTCGCCTTTTTCCGGCGTGAACTGCTTTACATAATCACTGTATTCCGCAAAGCCGTGTACATACTTGTCGATATAGTCATGGTCAACCCAGTCATTCTCGATCAGAACATGGGCAATACTGAGGGCCAGGGCACCGTCTGTACCCAGATGCGGCCGCAGGTGCAGGTCAGCCAGACGCTGGGAAGCAGGGGTGATGCGGGGATCCACGATCATGATTTTCATACCGCGTTTTTCCCGGTTGGCAATTTCATTGCGGACAATCGGATACCGGGAAAAGAAGCCGTTCTGCCCCCAGCCGATCACCAGTTCGGCATTCGGCAGGTTCATGCCCATGGAGGTGCCTGACGCAACCTGCCAGGCCATGGCACCGGAAGTAAAGCAGGCACTGGATTCGGTCCCGTAGTGCTGGGTGCCGAACGCTCCCGCAAAACGTCTGAGCATGAACCGGTAGTATTTCTGATAACCGGAATAGAAGGCGGCCTTGTCAGCCCCGTAATCACGGCGGACCTGCAGGAACTTCTCACTGATCAGGTCCAGGGCCTCATCCCAGGAAATCGGTTCGAACTTTCCCTCGCCGCGCTCACCGACCCGCTTCAACGGTGTCAGGATGCGGTCTTCCCGATAGACGAACTGACGGTTGCCGGCCCCTTTGGTGCAGAGATGGCCGTTGCTGACGGGGAAACCTTCCGTGCCTTCGACTTTAATGATCTTCCCGTCCTTAACCAGTACATCGAGGCCGCACTGCATGCCCGGGGTACAGATATCACACATGGAATGGCGGACTTCAATACCGCTGTCCGGTCCCGGAATCTTGCCGTGTGTGTAATCAACGCTTGTCATGATATGAACCCTCCAGCTTTTCGATAAATGACGGCCGGAGTCCTTCCTTGATCAGAATGCCTTTCTGAATCGGAGAGATCTCTTCACTTTCTCCTTCCATCATGCGGTAGAGATAGTTCTTGATGGCTCCGCTGATCCGGTAGTTGTCCAGAATATTGACGCCGGCCAGCCGGTGATCCTTGAGCACCGCTTCAACGTAGAGACCTTCATGGATGTTGCCGGATGTCAGCACATCGCCTTTGATGCGGTTGTCACCAAAACCGATGAAATCCATATCCATGAAATGGGTGATGTTGTGCAGGAAATTGCCGTCGAATTCAGCTTCCCTGCCGGTCATATTAGCCCCGGCAGTGGTGCCCTGGTGGGCAGCGTTGGCCCAGAGGCCGATGATCATGGTATTGCGGCTCTGCAGTTCATGGCCCTCGCAGCAGTCACCGGCGGCGTAAACACCCGGCCAGGATGTCGCCATGGCATCGTCCACGACAATGCCGCGGTTAACCTTGATTTCCTGCGGGTCAACAATCTTTGTGTTTGCCCGGGTACCGATGCAGAGCACAACCAGGTCGGCATCAACAACACTGCCGTCCGACATGGTGCAGCGGTAGCCGGCCGCGGTTTTTTCGGCTTTCTGAAGGCCTTTGCCAAGGGCCAGTTCAACGCCTTTGGCACTGATCCGGCGTTCGATTTCCTCTGCCACATCCGGATAGGAAGCCAGCGGGAAAATGGCCGGGGCCAGGTCGGCAAGAACGGTATGGATACCCTGGCTGTTCAGCAGTTCCACAACCTTGATGCCGACCATGGAAGCACCGACAACCAGGGCTGAGTGATGCGGCTTGTCCGCCAGTTCCTGCTTGAGTCTTACAGCATCATCAACGGTGCGCATGTAGAAGGCATCGGCCGGGTCCAGTCCTTCAAAGGACGGGGCAAAGGCAGATGCGCCGGAAGCAATCAGCAGCCGGTCGTAACCAACTGTCTCACCGTCTTCCAGAATGATTTCCTGTTTGGCTGCGTGTACTTCCTTAACTTTTGTGCCGGTGCGGATGTCCAGTCTGAATTCCTCTTCGATCTGTTTCAGGGAACCGAACGGAAACAGGGATTCAAAGGGGATCTTCCCGGCGGCGTAATACGTTGTCAGCATGGGATTGTATGGGGCATAGTCGTGCTCGCTGAATACGGTAATCTGTCCTTCCGGATCATTTTCCCGGATGGTCCTGGCCGCGTAATACCCGGCACAGCCGAACCCGATAATTGCATAACGCACAAAAACCACCTCCTCTGTTAATAATATTAACTAAATTATAGCGTACGGTTAAGATCCCGGTACAGATACATTCGTGCTTTTTGTATGTAAACAGGAACTCTTTTCCAAAGCCGCAATATCAGGGCGGAAAGCCGCGTGTTACAATTTACTCATATTCCGGCAGACAGGAGGTAACTTCATGAAAATTGTTCTTCAGCATCTGACCAAGATCTACCCGAGCCGTAATAAAAAAGTGGGCGGGGAAGTGATCGCGGTCAATGATTTTGATTTTGAAATACCTGATGGCAAACTGATCGGGCTTCTGGGTCCTTCCGGCTGCGGCAAGTCCACCACGCTGAACATGATCTGCGGTCTGGAAAAGCCGACCAGGGGACGGATTTTCTTCGGGGATGATGATGTGACCGAACTGCCGCCGGAAAACCGCGGCGTCGGGATGGTTTTCCAGAGTTATGCCCTGTATCCGCACCTGACGGTCCGGCAGAATATCACATTCCCGCTGGAGAATCTGAAAGGGGCAGAGAAACTGACGAAAGTCCAGATGAACGAGAAGGCTCTGGAAGCGGCGCGGCTGGTGCAGATTGACCAGCTGATGGACCGGCGGCCCAGTGAACTCTCCGGCGGTCAGCAGCAGCGGGTTGCCATTGCCCGGGCCCTGGTCAAACGGCCGCGGGTGCTTCTGCTGGATGAACCGCTGTCCAACCTGGATGCCCGTCTGCGGCTGCAGACCCGTGAGGAGATCCGCCGGATTCAGACCGAAACCGGCATCACGACCATATTCGTAACCCATGACCAGGAAGAAGCCATGAGCATATCCGACCAGATCGTTGTCATGGCCGCGGGGGTTCTGCAGCAGATGGGGCCGCCGCAGGATGTCTACGATGATCCTGTCAACCTGTTTACCGCCAAGTTCCTCGGCACCCCGGCCATCAATGTATTCCATGGCGCGGTACGCGGGGAGAAGCTCTTCATCGGTGGGGCGGCGGTGCTGGAGGTGCCTGGTGCAGCCGATCAGGATGTTTATGCCGGTATCCGGCCGGAAGGCTTTGTGATCAGTCCAGACGGTCCGTTTGTCCCGGAGCTGATCCGGGTTGAAGTCATGGGAAGGGACACCAGTGTGGTCTGCCGGCATCCGGCCTGTGAGAACGATACGATCCGTGCTATTGTCCCCTCGGACAGTGTCAACCGCGAGGAGAAGACCGTCCGGTTTGCCCTCAAGCCGGCAAAAGTGCACCTGTTTGCGAAAGATACGGAACTGCGTATCCGGACCGGAGGAAAACTGGATGGATAAAACAGAACGGAAAGCCTGGCTGTACCTCCTGCCGGCAATGATTTTCCTTGGCATCTTCATGGTCTATCCGCTGTTTGATGTCATGGTCTATTCCGTGGAGGAGGGCTATAATTCTGCCTCACAGACCTTCCGCGGCGTCGGCCTGTACAACTATGCCTATGTCCTGCGGGACCCTTACTTCCTGCAGGCCCTGAAGAATACCTTTATCCTGGTGATTATCACGGTGCCGGTATCCACCGGGATCGCGCTGCTGATTTCCGTGGGACTCAATTCGATTACCCGGCTGAAGGAACTGTTTCAGACGATTTTCTTCCTGCCGTATGTGACCAATACCCTGGCCGTCGGCCTGGTATTCATGATTCTGTTCAAGAAGACCCCGTATTCGGACGGCTTTGTGAATCTGATTATTCACTTCTTCGGCGGCAGTACAGTTGATTTCATCGAAGGACCGTACTGGGCCAAGATGTGTGTCATGTGCTTCTATACCGTGTGGATTGTTCTGCCGTTCAAGATCCTGATCCTGACCAGCGCGCTGGCTTCGGTGGATCCCGACCTGTACAAGGCGGCCAGGGTGGACGGGGCCTCAAAGGGCCGGATCTTCCGGAAGATCACCCTGCCGATGATTTCCCCGATGATTTTCTATCTGATCATTACCGGGTTCATCGGGGCCTTCAAGGCATACTCCGATGAAGTGGCCATCTTCGGCACCAACCTGAACGCGGCCGGGATGAATACGATTGTCGGCTTTGTCTATGACATGCTGTACGGTGACAGTGGCGGATACCCGTCCTACGCGGCCGCGGCTGCCCTGATTCTGTTCGTCATCGTGCTGACGATCACTGTTATTAACCTGCTGGTCCGGCGGAAGAATTCCGTCATATCGTGAGGTGAGCCATGACACAGTTTGAATTAATCGGGAAAAAGAGCAGGACAGGGGAAACCGTCCGGAAAACCGCCACGTATATCCTGCTGAGCATCTGGGCCCTGATTGTGCTGTTTCCGTTTTATTGGATGGTGCTGACCTCCCTGAAGAGTTACAGTGCGTACAACTCGGAATACGTACCGAAACTGTACACAACCGCGCCGACCCTGCAGAATTACACGGATGCCTTCACAGCAGTGCCGCTGGCCCGCTATTTCGGCAATACGCTGATCTTCACGCTGGTGACAACAGCGGTCATGCTGGTGGTAACGGTGCTGGCTGCCTATGCCTTTGCCCGGCTGCGGTTCCGCGGCAGAAACCTGCTGTTCACGCTGTTCCTGGCCCTGATGATGATCCCGAATGAACTTGTGATCATCACGAACTTTGTGACCATCACGGACTGGAATATGCGCAATACGTTTGCCGGTCTGATCCTGCCCAGTGTGACCTCGGTATTTTACATTTATCTGCTCAAGGAAAGCTTTGAGCAGGTGCCGGAAGAACTCTACAAGGCGGCCAAGGTGGACGGGACATCAGACCTGAAGTATCTGACCAGGGTCATGATCCCGATCTGCCAGCCGACCATTGTCACCATCGTGATCCTGAAAGTGATCGAGTGCTGGAATTCCTATGTGTGGCCCCGGCTGATTACAGATGACGCAGCTTATTTCCTGGTGTCCAACGGCATCCAGGAAATCCGGGAGAACGGCTTCGGCCGGGAGAACATACCGGCAATGATGGCCGCGGTTGTCGTAATCTCCGTACCGCTGATCATTCTCTTTCTGGTTTTCCATAAGAAAATCATGGCCGGCGTATCCAGAGGGGGGACAAAGGGAGCATGAGAAGGAAAATTGCGGCGGCCCTGCTGTGCCTGTGCCTGACGGCATTGTGCGGGTGCCACGGGTCCCGGGGGATGGGTGCCTTTGTCATTCCGGAGGAATTCGATGAAACCAAGACGCACGAACTCACCTTCTGGGCAAAAAATGATACCAACAAACGGCAGACGGCTGTATATGAACAGGCGATTGCGGATTTTGAGAAACTCTATCCGAACATCAGGGTCAACATGCGGCTCTATACCGACTACGGCCGGATTTACAACGATGTCATCACCAACATTTCCACCGGGACAACCCCCGATATATGCATTACCTATCCGGATCACATCGCCACCTATATGACCGGCACGAATGTCGTCGTACCGCTGGATGAACTGTTCGCGGACGAAAAATACGGTCTGGGGGGATCCGAACTGAAGTTTGACGGTCCGCGTCAGGATGAGATCATCCCGCAGTTCCTGGATGAGTGCGTCATCGGCGGAACCCATTACGCGCTGCCGTACATGCGCTCCACGGAAGCACTGTATATCAACCGGGATTTCGTGGAGGCCCTGGGCTATGAAGTCCCGGACGTGGTAACCTGGGACTATATGTTCGAGGTGGCCGAGGCAGCCATGGCCAAAGACGAAAACGGGATATTCCTGATCAACGGGCAGAAGATCATGATTCCGGTGATCTACAAATCCACCGACAATATGATGATCCAGATGCTGCGGCAGAAAAACGCCGGCTATTCCGATGCGGAAGGGAATATTGCCATCTTCAACGATACGACCCGGGAGCTGCTGGAGACAGTGGCTGTCCATGCCAAATCAGGCGCGTTCTCAACGTTCAAGATCTCCAGTTATCCGGCCAACTTCCTGAATGCCGGCCAGTGCATCTTTGCGATTGATTCCACGGCCGGGGCAACCTGGATGGGTTCCAAGGCCCCGCTCGCCGATATCCCGGCTGATCAGTTCGTGGATTTTGAGACAGCTGTGCGCATGGTGCCGCAGTTTGACCCGGATAATCCGCAGATGATCTCCCAGGGACCTTCGGTCTGCATCTTCAACAAACCGGATAATCAGCAGGTCCTGGCAGCCTGGCTGTTTGCCCAGTATCTGCTGACCAATGATGTGCAGATCGGGTATGCTGAAACGGAAGGATATGTCCCGGTGACATCCAAGGCAAGAGAGACCGATATATATCAGGCCTATCTGGCCGAAGCGGGCACCGACGGGAATCTGCACTATGACATCAAGATCCTGGCTTCGCGGATTCTTCTTGACAATGTGCAGTACACCTTTACCACCCCGGTGTTCAACGGTTCCGCGTCCCTGCGGGATGCGGCCGGCCAGCTGATCGAGAAGGTCACGAAATCCGTCCGGCGGAAGGAAACCATTGATGACGCATACATGGAGAAACTGTTTGCGGACGTGACGGCCCTGTACCGCCTGGATCAGAAACAGAGCGGTGCCGCGTATACGGAGGACAGTCTCGGCCCGCTGCCGGCCGCGTCAAAGGCCCTGCTGGCAGGACTTTGCGGCGTGTGGATTCTGATTCTGCTCTATCTGGCATGGGAACGCAGAAACAGGAGTTCTTAAGAAACGGGTCAAAAAAGTATGCGGAAATCCGCACTTGAAGTATAATAACTACGTTGTTCGGATGGATTCCGCAACAGGGGGAAAAAGAAAAATGAAAAAGTTTCTGACAGCAGCAATGGCAGTGATGATGCTGGCCGGCTGCTCCAAGCCTTCTTCTCAGCCGACCGAAGCACCGGAAGTTGATTACAGTGCCAAGTCGGAGGGAGTCATGACATATGCTGAGTACGATGCCGCTGAGCTTGACACAAAGGTGACCATCGAAGCTTATGTCCAGGGTCATCAGTCCTGGTGGAATGACAAGGTTACTGTCTATGCGCAGGATCCGGACGGGGCTTATTTCCTGTATGAGCTGCCGTGCTCCGAAGAGGATGCCGCAAAGCTGGTGGAAGGCCAGAAGATCAAGGTTACCGGCTATAAGAGCGAATGGGCAGGAGAAGTTGAAATCACCTTCGATGAAGGCGACATGACTGCTCTTGAAATCGAAGACGGCAACTGGATTGCTGAGGCTGTCAATGCCGATGAGCTGTGGGGCTCGCCGGATATGATCACCATGCAGAACCGCAAGGTTTACTTCACAGGGGTCACCGTGGAAGAGTACACAACCGACGCAGACGGCGCAACCGGTGCTGCCTTTGCCTACAAGAACCCGACAGACAAGACAGATGATCTGTATGTCCAGCTGACAAAGGGTGATACAACCTATGAATTCTGCGTTGAATACTATCTCTGCAACGAAGAAACAGATGTGTATAAGGCTGTGGAAGCTCTGAACATCGGCGATGTCGTTGACGTGGAAGGATTCCTGTACTGGTACAACGGACCGAACCTGCACATCACTGCAGTCGGATCTGCCAAGTAAGTTCCGGGAAGCGAAGATCACAGCGATCTTCGCTTTTTTTGGCTTTTCCGGATATGTTAAACTGATTCTGTAAGGAGGTCCGGTTATGGATAAAGATGAATTGATTCTTTTAGTGGAAGACCTGGTCACTGTGCCACACTGCTGCACTGAACTGAAGGAAGCCGGGCAGAAGTGGATCGCTTCCGTCGGCACCCCGGAGGAAAAAGGGGCGGCTGAAAGCCTGATTGCGGAAATTGAGGAAGATATTGTACCGATCGATGATCTGGTGACATTTGCCGAGTCTGAGAGCGCCCTGCGGGCTTTCGGGGAAGAGCGGGCAACAGAATTCCGCCTGCACGCTTATGAACTCAAGGCATCCGGCGCAAAATACTGTGACTGCGCGGCCTGTACCAAGGCCCTGCATGTACTGGAACAGAAAGAAGCGCTGCTGAAGGCAGAACCGGATGTGCAGGCTTGAGGTCTGTGTCCTGACTCCGTTTACGGAGCGGCAGAAGGAACTTCTGAAAACTGTAGGCGGGGAAGCCTGCAGCTTTCATTTTGCGCCTGATGCAGACATGTTGAAGGCGGCTGATGTCATCATCGGCAACCCGGATCCGGCTGCTCTGAAAGAGGCGGATCATCTGCAGTGGCTGCAGCTGACCAGTGCCGGGGCAGATCCGTATGTCAAACCGGGTGTTCTGCCGGAGCAGACAAAACTGACGAACGCGTCCGGTGCCTATGGCGTTTCGGTCAGTGACCATATGATGGCGATGACTTATGCGCTGCTGCGGAATTTCAATTATTACAGCCGCCGGCAGAAAGAACACCTCTGGCAGCCGGGCGGAACTGTCCGCAGCATTGAAGAATGTACGGTGCTGGTAATGGGGCTGGGAGATATCGGCGGCCGGTACGCCCGGCAGATGAAAGCCCTCGGCGCGAAAGTGCTGTGCATCCGCCGCACCCTGCGGGAACTGCCGCCGTATGTGGACGCCCAGTATACGCTGGATGATCTGGCGGATATTGCCGGCCAGGCGGATATCATTGCCAATGTCCTGCCCGGCGGACCGGCAACCGAACATGTGATCAGCCGGGAAATCATTGCCCGGATGAAGCCTGATGCGGTACTGATCAATGCCGGCCGGGGGAATGCGATAGACCCGGCTGCGCTCAAGGAAGCACTGAAGGAAGGCCGGATCGGCGGGGCCGGTCTGGATGTGACGGAACCGGAGCCGCTGCCGGCGGATGATGAACTCTGGGACTACGATAATGTCATCATTACCCCGCATGTGGCCGGGCAGTTCTACCTGGCTTCCACGCTGGAGAGGATCACGCAGATTGCGGCTGCCAACCTCACTGCCTTTATTGCCGGTGAGCCGCTGACGCATGTAGTTAATAAAGTTCACGGATACTGAAAAAAATCCGTCACAACAGCATATCACTCATGTATAATCTTTCTGTATTGGAGGATAAGGAAATGGAAAACAATAAACGTCCGGAAAGCATGGAAAGAATTACGACGCCGGAACTGGCCCAGGCATTCATTGATGAGCAGGTTGCGGCACTGAAAGCCCAGGTCGGTGACGGCAAGGTACTGCTGGCGCTGTCCGGCGGTGTGGATTCATCGGTTACCGCGGCTCTTCTGATCAAGGCAATCGGCGAAAACCTGGTGGCCGTGCATGTCAACCATGGCCTGCTCAGAAAAGGCGAGCCGGAACAGGTTATTGATGTCTTCCGCAATCAGCTGAAAGCGACCCTGATCTATGTGGATGCGGTTGACCGTTTCCTGGATAAACTGGCCGGTGTCGCTGACCCGGAACAGAAGCGCAAGATCATCGGCGCCGAATTCATCAAGGTGTTTGAAGAAGAAGCCCGCAAGCTGGACGGTATCCATTTCCTGGCGCAGGGCACGATTTACCCGGATATTCTGGAAAGCGGTCCGGTCAAGTCGCATCACAATGTCGGCGGTCTGCCGGCGGAGATGAACATGGAACTGGTTGAACCGGTCAAGTTCCTGTACAAGGATGAAGTCCGTATGGTCGGAAAGCAGCTCGGCCTGCCTGACAGCATGGTCTTCCGGCAGCCGTTCCCGGGCCCGGGCCTGGGGGTGCGCTGTGTCGGTGCCATCACCCGTGACCGTCTGGAGGCAGTCCGTGAGTCAGATGCCATCCTGCGGGAAGAATTCGCAAAGAACGGCCTGGAAGGCAAGGTGTGGCAGTACTTCACCGTCGTACCGGATTTCAAGTCCACCGGTATTACCGACGGGCAGCGGACCTTTGACTGGCCGGTCATCATCAGGGCCGTCAATACCCGTGACGCTGTCACAGCGACAGTTGAGAACGTCCCGTTCGAACTGCTGGAACACATCACCGACCGGATTACGCATGAGGTCAAGGGTGTCAACCGGGTACTGTATGACCTGACCCCGAAACCGAGCGCCACAATCGAATACGAATAAAATTCAATTGGTTCCGGGCAACTACGGAAGAAGCCTGAACAGATACATAGGAGAGACTTCACACAGCGAGGGCTCTCTTTTTTATGTTTAAGCAGGGAAAGCACATATAAAAGAAAAAATGAATTGAAAGAAGTATAGAGAAGGCCGGAATGAATGTCAGACATTGAAAACAGTTACGGAGAATGTATAATAATTCTTGTTATATAACATCTGTTATATTTTTTGGAGGATTATATATGGCACCCCGGATCAGGATTAATGAAAACATGATTGTAAACGCCGCTCTGGAAGTGATCAGGCAGGCGGGTTTCGATAATGTAAATGCAAGGACAGTTGCGGCAAGGCTGGGCTGTTCCACACAGCCGGTCATGTATCATTTCGCAACCATGGACAGTCTGAAGAGGGCGGCTTATACCGAAGCAGACCAGCTGCACACAGCGTATCTGATGAATATTCCGCAGGATAAGAATCCGGTGCTGGGCATCGGCCTGAATTACATCCGCTTCGCAGTGGAAGAACCGCAGTTGTTCCGGTTTCTGTTCCATTCCGGCTATGGCCGGGAAAGCAGTCTGATGGAAATGGTCAATGCGGCAGAACTGGACCCGGTTCTTTCCGTCATGCAGGAAGAACTGGGGGCCGACTTGGAAACCACCCGGGAGGTATTTATGATTGTTGCGCTTTTTGCCCATGGCTATGCCAGCATCCTTGCCGGCAATGCGCTGGAATATGATGAGGCCCAGATTGCGGAACATCTGGAACGAGTATGGAACGGAGCTGTGTTTACTGCAGAAAAGGGGAAGAAGGAATGAAAGTGATACTGCATGATCTGGACCGGCAGTACGATGACCTGCTGGCAGACAGATGTGACCGGATGATTGCGGCAGACGGTAAATATGCGCCCTGCCAGGGATGTTTCGGCTGCTGGACAAAACATCCCGCAGAATGCTTTATGAAGGATCAGCTGCAGCAGGTATGCCGGACTATCGGGCATGCGGATGAACTGGTGATCGTAACCAGGAACGTATACGGGGAATACAGCCCGGAGATAAAGAATGTACTGGACCGGTCGATCGGCACTTCTACGCCGTTCAGTACCTACCGGGGCGGGCAGATGCATCACACGCTGCGCTATGGCAGGCATTCGCTATGGAAAGTGATTGTCTACGGACAGATCACCGAAGCAGAAAAAGAGACCTTCCGTTTCCGGGCCCAAAGGAACGCGGTCAATGACGGCTATGAAACATCTGAAGTGATATTTATATCTGATCTGAAGGAACTGGAGGCACTGGTATGAAGACTGTTTTCATCAACTGCTCTCCCAAGAAACGGTTTTCCGCGTCTGCGTATTTTCTTGCCCTCCAGCGCCTGTTCACCGGCGGGGAAAAAGCAACGGAAAAATTGAGGACACCGGCAGATCATTCCCGCATCTTGGCACAGCTGAAAGATGCCGGCGCCGTCGTATTCTGCCTGCCGCTGTACGTCGACGGCATTCCTTCCCATGTGCTCCGTTTCCTGATGGATATGGAAACATTCTGCGTACAGAGTGACCTGCATTTCAGTGTATACTGTATCGCCAACAACGGCTTTATCGAAGGAAAACAGAACGAGCCGCTGATGCAGAGCTTTGAGCATTTCTGCCGGCGTGCCGGTTTGACCTGGGGCGGCGGCGTCGGGATCGGCGGCGGGGTCATGCTGAATGTGACACGGATCCTGTTTGCGGTGGATATAGGCCTGCTCCTGATGGATATCGCTCTGAGTGTAGCCAATACCGGCAGTTTTTTCCCGCGGGAAGCCTGGTTCAGCTTCGGCGAAAACGCTCTGCTTCTGCTTTATTTCAATTTGGGCGTGCTGTATTATCTGATCCGTATGGGCACGGCCATCCGCCGGCAGGGCTTCTGTGGCAAGAAATACACCCGGATCCTGATCCCGTCCTTTGTCTTTATTGTGTTTGCGGATATTTTCTTTGTTATTGCTTCACTGTTTGAAGGAGGACTCTTCCGGGGCTGGCTGGAAAAAAAGCCGATAGAAGAGTGACAGATTACATCAAACGGAATAATACTGACCTTGCATATATATGTGAGGTCTTTTTTTCTGTCCATGCGGCATTTCCGCATAAATGAACACCGGTTTATACTGCTGTTTGCAGTGTAATCCCGGCTTTTATCGATCACAGATACCGTAAAGGCAATTGATGATATGATGTAAAAAAAGAAATACCTGGCATGGTAAAAACAGAAGAAGGAGAAGAATTATGCTGTCGCTTCCTTATGGTGAAAAAAGACTGGAATTTGAAATCCCGAAAGGCCATCCGGTGACTGTCCTGCAGGGAAAACTGGAGTCTTATGTACCGCCTCTTTCAGAAGAAGAACTGGTATTGGCGGCCATGAATGCCCCAATCGGCAGTAAAAAACTGTCTGAACTGGCGCAGGGCAGGCGGAAAGTCGTGCTGCTCTGCAGCGATCACACACGGCCTGTTCCCAGCCGGCTGATCGTCCCGCATATGCTGAGGGAGATCCGGGAAGGGGCACCGGATGCGGATATTACGATCCTGATCGCAACCGGCTGCCACCGGCTGACCACAACAACAGAGCTGGAAGCTAAATTCGGAACGGAAATATATCGGAACGAGAAGATTGTGATCCATGACTGTGAAGATGAGGCGAACCTGGTCAGGATCGGGACACTGCCTTCCGGCGGTGACCTGATCATCAACAGGCTGGTCGTGGAAGCTGACCTGGTATGCGCGGAAGGATTTATCGAACCGCATTTCTTTGCCGGATTCTCAGGCGGCCGGAAGAGCATCCTGCCGGGGGTTGCCGCACGGGTATGTGTCCATTACAACCACAATGCCGAGTTTATTGATGATCCACACGCCCGGATGGGGATCCTGGACGGCAACCCGATCCACCGGGATATGATCTTTGCGGCCCGGGAAGCAAAGCTCGCATATATCGTCAATGTTGTCCTGAACGCGGACAAAAAGGTTGTTGCGGCGTATGCGGGAGACGCGGACGCGGCGCATCTTGCCGGCTGTGCGTTTGTGAAAGAACAGATGGGCTGCCGGGCTGTACCGGGGGACATCGTGATTACGACCAACAACGGTTATCCGCTGGACCAGAATGTATACCAGATGGTAAAAGGCATGTGCACGGCGGAAGCCACCTGTGCCGAGGGCAGCGTCATCATCGCGGCCGGGGAATGCCGGGACGGGATCGGCGGTGACGGCTTCTATAAAACTTTTAAGGAATGCACGGATATCAGCGCGCTGCTGAAGGAATTCCGGGCGATGCCGAAAGAGGAAACAATTCTTGACCAGTGGCAGTCTCAGATCTTTGCGCGGATTCTGGAGAACCATAAGGTCATCTTCGTCAGCGGGGTTGATGATGATATTGTCAGGGACTTTCATATGATTCCGGCCCGCAGCATGCCGGAGGCCCTGGCAATTGCCGAGGGACTCATCGGAAAAAAGGACTATTCTGTCACTGTTCTGCCGGAAGGGATCTCGGTAATCCCGCTGGGTGAATAAAAAAGAAAAAGACCAAAAAACGGGATACAGTTATCCCGTTTTCTAATAACTCCGTTTATGCTGTAAAGGACTGTTTCAGCACACTTGCGTCTGCTGCCCGGTACGGCAGGGCTTTATCCGGCGGCTTCTTCAGATGCAGGGTCATCCGTAAAGTCTTCCAGGCCAATGACCTTTGTGACAGGTACGGAGAAGGCAATGCCGTGGCCTTCACTTTCCAGCCCGGCAATGGCATAGATCTGTTTCAGGACATCATCCTTGAATTC
>JAFRHT010000020.1 GCA_017433125.1 Solobacterium sp. | reverse complement strand
GCCGGAGAACGAGGAACCGGTGCTGCTCATGCCGATCGGTTACGCGGATCCGGAATTCAAGCCGCTGCCGAAGCATTTTGACAAGCGGCCTGCAGACGAAATCATCCGTTATCTCTGAGACAGAAAAAAAACACAGATGCAGATCTGTGTTTTTTTGCGGTTATTCCGTAGCAGCCGGGTTGGCATGCTCGCACGGCACGGCCACCATGCACTTGCCGCAGGCACTGCTGTTAAACTGCTCGCGCATCCAGCCGCCGTATTCGGAACATTTCTTCAGGTTGCGCAGATTCTCGATCGTGATCGCTTCAGCCGGGCAGCGTACGGCACAGAGACCGCACTTGATGCAGTTGTCATAGAGCCCGGTGTATTTCCGCTCCGTCGGTTCAACAAACGTATCCAGGATGAGCGTGGTCAGGGCTCCGCAGCAGCCTTTTTCCGTGATCATGTGACGGTGGATGCCGAACGTGCCCAGGCCGGCGATGTACCCGGCATGACGGGTGGACCAGGTTGGCGTAAAGTGAAGGTCATCTTCACCCGCGGTTTTCACCGGGACGCGCTTTGAGACGAAGCGCGGGTCCGCAATCGGGTTGGAAACAACGATCCCGGCTGCTTCAAGTTCTTTCTGCAGGACTGCGGTCAGATCTTTGGAGACCTGACTGCCAGCCGGATAGCCGTACTGCCAGGCTTCGTTGATCGGCTCATCTGAAGCGGCAGCCCGGCTGCGGACATCTTCGGAATATGGGAAGAAGAACACAATTACACTCTTTGCCTCCGGCAGCCATTCCTGCGGGGCCATCCAGTCGGGGCTGATGGCCTCCGGCTTCTTCAGTTCAGCAAACAGCGGGTCATCTGCGGCAGCAACAGCCATGAGCGGTTCTTCAAGAATGGGAATATCGATATCCTCTTCAGGAAGGCGGACGGTGTTCAAATCAGTTTCCTGAAAGATCTTCAGCATCATTGCCTGAATTTCACTGGGATTCATAAGATACCTCCGTGTTTATCTAACATTTACTTTATCATAAATGCATAATTCGTAAAAAAAGCTGTTGGCACGAAAAATGTGAACTGATGCTTTGCACTGCCGCAGGGGTGCCGGTGAAACAGGTACAGCAGCACAGGCAGAATAAGACCTGCTGCGCCGGAGTGTATTTAATTATTATATGTTTCAGTAAAAAGGGATTGTCTGTTTGTACATGGCAGAATTACAATTTGTCTATCAATTAAAGGAGAAAGGATATGAAAAAAGCAATTCTCTGCGGCAAATTATTCACAGCAGCCAATGACAAAGTTCAGAAGAACATGGTCATCTTCATCGAAGACGGAAAGATCACCGATGTCAAGACAGCCAAAAAGGCTGATACAACAGACTGCGAAGTCATTGATCTCAGTGACAAGTTCGTCATGCCGGGCCTGATCGACGGGCACATGCACAGCATCTACAGCGGTGAACCGGCAGTCGTATCCAAGACAGCGGCAGAAAATACGATCAACGGCATGCTCAACCTGGAAAAGGACCTCATGGCCGGCTTCACGACAATCCGCGATGAAGGCTCCTTTGACTTCGAGGATGTTGCCCTGAAAAAGGCGATCGACGCAGGCATGATCAAGGGCCCGCGCATGATCACATCCGGCAAGCCGATCACGGCAACCGGCGGACACGCGGACAGCCGTTACCCGCTGGCGATTGATGCCGGTGATTACGGTGCCTTTGTCATCAGCGGCGCTGACCAGGCCAGGGACGCGGCCCGCAAGGTATTCAAGTACGGGGCTGATCAGATCAAACTGATGGGCACCGGCGGTGTCATGTCCATGGGTGATGAACCGGGTGCGCCGGAACTGACATTTGATGAACTGAAGGCAGCGGCTGACATCGCCAACGACAGAGGCCGCAATTCCTCCATTCACTGCCATGGCGCCAAGGGCATGAAGAATGCCATGAAGGCCGGGGTCAGGACCATTGAACACGGCATGCTGATGGACGATGAAGCGATCGACATGATGGCCGAAACAGGCACATACCTCATTCCGACGATCGTGGCCGCCAAGGCAATCGTTGACAACGGCGTGGCTGCGGGCATCCATCCGGAGAACGTTGCCAAGGCAGCCTTCTGCGTGGCCAATCACTATACCAACCTGATGAAGTGCTACAAGAAGGGCGTCAAGATCTGCTGGGGCACCGATGCCGGTACACCGTTCAACTTCCACGGCACCCAGACAGTGGAATTCAAGTACATGGCTGATGCCGGTCTGCCGGTCGGGTATATCCTGCAGGCAGTGACCAGGGTCAATGCGGAAATGCTGATGATGGAAGACAAGATCGGCACTGTGGAGGCCGGCAAGTTCGCTGACATCGTCGCCGTGGACGAAGACCCGTTCAAGGATATCGAAACGATGCGCCGTGTGTCCTTCGTTATGAAGGGCGGCGAAGTCTTCAAGAAGTAACAGAAAAACACCCTGCGTACCAGCAGGGTGTTTTTTTGTATTACTGTCTTCCGTGTGCCAGTCTGGCGCGGATCCTGGTGGAGAAATATTCAATGATGATGACCAGGACGATCAGCGCCCACAGGAAGGAGCCGACCATGGCCCATCTTCTGGAGTTGATTGCCATCAGCATCGAGGCACCGATACCGCCGGCGCCGACGATACCGAGGGTCGTCGCGTCCTTCAGGTTGATGTCGAACCGGTAGATGATCGTGGAGATGAAGCTTGCGCTCAGCTGCGGCAGGATACCGCAGCGGATCTTCTGGAAAGTGGTGCAGCCGCAGGCATCCAGGGATTCGAGAATGCCCGTGTCCAGATCTTCAATGGCAGTGATGTACATCTTGGAGATCATGCCGATCGAGCAGACCGACTGGGTGATGACACCGCAGAAGGCGCCCGGACCGGTAACCCGGATCCACACCAGGGCCCAGACCAGCGAAGGAATTGTCCGGATCAGCAGGATCACGGCCCGGAAGAGATAGGCTATCCCTTTCGGGACAACGTTGGTTGAAGCCAGGAAGCTGATCGGAATCGCCACGATACCGCCGATAACGGTACCAAGCAGGGCGATGGCAATCGTCTGGGCAATCAGGAACGGGACATCTTCGGTGGTGGTGCCGAACATGATCTTCAGGTCCGGATGCGTCAGGCCGTGGAAGATACCCGAAGCGACTTCAGCACCCTTCTGGGCAATGCCGTTAAAGGAGATACCGTTGGAACTCCACCAGACAGCCGCCAGCAGGACACAGAAGATCAGAATGCGGACCCAGAGCTTGCGGGGACGGTTTTCATAAACTTCCATTACAGACATATCATGCACCTCCCCTTAAGACAGCTTGGACCGGAAATAGTCGGTCACAAAGTCGATGATCAGAACGAGAACGAACAGGGACAGCAGAACCATGCCCAGGCCGTTGTAGTCACGCCAGCCGATACGTTCGTTGATCAGGATGCCCAGACCGCCGGCACCGACATAACCAAGAATCGCAGCTGCCCGGACATTCATTTCAAAGCAGTACAGACTGTGGGACAGGTAGGTCGGCAGGATCTGCGGCATGCATGCGGCCCAGAAAGCCTGCAGGGTGGTGGCCCCGAACGACTGCATGGCCTCATACGGCTTCATGTCAATCGTTTCAATGCTTTCAAACAGCATCTTGGCCACAATACCCAGCGTAAAGATCGTAATGGCAACCGTACCGGCAAAGGTACCGAGGCCGAACACCAGCGCCGAGATCGAGGCGATGATCAGGGTCGGAACCGAACGCATGATGGCCAGGACCAGCCGGAAGAACAGCAGGGTCGGGCGGTTCTTGTTAATGTTGCTGGAAGAAGCGATCGCGACCGGCAGGCCGAGCAGGCAGCCGAGGATCGTGCCGATCAGGGACATCCGGATCGTATCCAGCAGCGGGCCGACGACTTTATTGAAATAACCGCGGTCGGGATGGAAAATCTGCGAAAGGATTTTGCCCAGCTGGTTGCCGCGGGCCAGGATGATCTTGAGATCAAAACCGGTAACCTGTACGGCAATGTACAGCGCCGTCAGGACACAGAAGGCAATGAGCGGCATTCTGGACCGGGGCCGCAGTACTTTATGACCGTTTTCAAGCGTTATTTCCTGCGGTTTGAAAATACGGTCAAACAGCGGCATCTTGCTCACATCGGTGCTCATTTGGCAGCTCCTGTCGGGTCGTTTTCAGTCGTCGGGATCTTCTTGCCCTGGTAGACTTCATTCAGCACATCCTGGGTGACCATGCTGGCCGGACCGTCATAGACAATCTGGCCGGCCCGGACACCGATGACCCGGGTCGCGTATTTCAGGGCCAGGTCAACGTGGTGGATATTCAGCAGGATGGAGATGTTCATATCTTTATTGATGCGGGCAAAGTCGCTCATGACCATGTCGGCCATGATCGGGTCCAGGGAAGCGACCGGCTCATCCGCCAGGATAATGGACGGATTCTGGTTTAGGGTTCTGGCCAGGGCGACACGCTGCATCTGACCGCCGGAGAGCTCGTCACAACGGTTGTACGCCTTGTCGAGGATATTGACCTTGTCCAGGGCTTCCAGGGCCTTGAGCTTCTGTTCCTTCGAATAGATGCCCAGCAGGACCTTGTACCACGGCATGTCAGGAACATTGCTGGTCAGGACGTTGTTGATGACGGAAGAGCGGGAAATCAGGTTGAACGACTGGAAAATCATGCCGATCTTACGGCGGAACTTCCGCAGTTCCGCGCCTTTGAGGGTCATGACATCCGTGCCATCGACAATCAGCTGTCCTTCCGTGATATCGATCATGCGGTTGATGGTCCGGATCAATGTGGATTTACCGGCGCCGGAAAGACCGATGATCGCCACAAATTCACCCTGTTCGATCTGCAGGTTGATGTGCTGCAGACCTTTTGTACCGTTCGGGTACGTTTTTGATACATCCTTGAATTCAATCATAGTTGTAGTCCACCTTTACCGCCTTATTTTATATGATCATGACCTGTTCGGGAATAGGAAACGGGCATATATGTCCGCTGTTTTTTCCGGCCGCATGAAAAAAAACAGTTCCCTTTCGGAAACTGTCTTTCTGTGCTGTTGCTTTTCTGCTTATTCAGCAGCGGCCTGCAGAGCCTGACGGGCACCGTCATAGTCTGCATCTGTAGCCTTGGCATAACCTGTGTGAGAGTAGACATCGAAGATGGCCTTGCCTTCTTCTGTGCCGATGATCTCAATCAGGGCATCCTGCATGGCGGCGGCGAATTCCGGAGTGGCAACAACTTCATTGCCCTGACGCGGAGCCTTTGTGATGGCGACTGTGTCGTTGTAGATACCCGGGGTGACACCGATGACATTCAGTTCATTCCAGATGGTATCTTCACGGCCCATGCCCTGCTTGCCGGTTTCATCCTGCTGGTCAGTCGGCAGGTTCCATGCCTTTTCGTAGTCGTTGCGGCCGTCAGCGTAGCAGACGATGATGTCAACGTCTTCAGCAGCTGCTTCCGCGAACGCTGTGCCGTAACCGCTGTCGAGCGGGACGACGGTGGACAGGTCAGAGATCTTCTTGCCGTCATAGTGATCCATCAGCCACATTGTCGGGTAGATGTAACCTGCAGAGCTGGATGTCTTCTGAACAGCCCACTTGGCGCCGTCCAGGTCTTCCCATGTCAGTTCTTCGCCGTTGTTGACCTTTTCAGCCAGCTTCTTGCCGTATTCGGACGGACCGGCATAGATCAGGGAACGATAGTAAGTAACCTGCGGGCCATCCTTCTTTGTGGCATTGGCGTCGCCGTTCCATGTTGTCGGGTCTTCGGAGTCATTGGACAGACCGTTGCGGGTAGCTGTCAGGATGACATCGATGTTGCCGTCAGCGGAATACAGGGCGTATGTGCCGCCCGGCAGCCAGCCGAGGTCGATGGCACCGGAATCCAGTGCTTCACCTGTAGCGTCATAGTTGACACCGACAGTGATGTCGACCTTGCCGATTTCATAGCCTCTTTCAGCCATGGCATCGATGATCATCTGGTCCAGACCGGCTGTACCTGTCTTGATGACGTCAGCGTCCTTGGACGGAACGAACTCGATCTTCAGTTCTTCAATGCTGTTGTCAGCTTCTTCAGCCGGCGCAGCAGATGCGGCAGAAGAACCGGAGCTGCAGCCTGCCAGCAGGGCAACTGCCAGCAGAGATGCGGAAATCTTCTTGATATTCATTTCTTTCCTCCTGTGTTTTCACACGGCCCTTATTATAATTCGGGTGCTTCATTATCTCAACATGAAAATGTGTTCTGAAAGAATGTAAGAGAATTCCTGATGTATAATAGGGCAGATGGAGGATTAACGA
The DNA here is from genome assembly GCA_017433125.1 of Solobacterium sp. GTDB lineage: Bacteria > Bacillota_I > Bacilli_A > Erysipelotrichales > Erysipelotrichaceae > Bulleidia. The sequence continues at coordinate 2,304 of JAFRHT010000020.1, read as the reverse complement.
TTATGTCTAAACCGGTAGTACTGGTCGTGATGGACGGTGTCGGATGGACCGATGTGGACCATAAGAACGCTGTTCTGCACGCATATAAACCGCAGCTGGATGAACTGATGAGCGTCTGGCCGCATACGACAATCAGAGCTTCGGGCACGGCCGTAGGCCTGCCTTCCGACAGCGACATGGGCAATTCCGAGGTCGGACACAATGCCCTGGGCTGCGGACAGATCTATTCGCAGGGTGCCAAGCTGGTGCAGGAAGCCATTGACAGCGGTTCGATTTTCGCGTCAAAGGCCTGGACGGAAGCGGTGACACAGGTCAGGGAACATAACGCGGTCATGCATTTCCTGGGCCTGCTGTCCGACGGCAATGTCCATTCGCATATCGACCATCTGTTCGCCATGCTGGCCCAGGCAAAAAAAGAAGGCCTGCATGAGGTGCGGGTGCATATCCTGCTGGACGGCCGTGATGTGCCGGAGACCAGCGCGCTGGAGTATGTCGATGCGCTGGAAAACAGACTGGCGGAACTGAATGACGATGCTTTCCATGCCTGCATCGCTTCCGGCGGCGGCCGCATGGTGATTACCATGGACCGTTACGAAGCTGACTGGGGCATGGTGGAAAAAGGCTGGAAGATCCACGTGGAGGGCGACGGCCGCATGTTCGCGAGTGCCCGGGAAGCGATCGAAACGCTGCGGGCGGAAGGTCAGTACACCGACCAGTTCCTGCCGGGCTTTGTCATCGGCAGGGACGGTGTGCCGGCCGGTACGGTCAATGACAACGACGCCGTCATCTTCTTCAATTTCCGCGGTGACCGGGCGCTGGAAATCACGCGGGCTTTTGAGGAAGAGGGCTTTGACAAATTTGCCAAGGCAAAGAATCCGCATGTTTACTATGCCGGCATGCTGCAGTATGACGGCGACCTGAAACTGCCGACCAACTTCCTGGTCGAGCCACCGCACATCCAGCACACCATGAGCGAATATCTGGTGAACCACGGCATCCGCAGCTATGCCTGCTCGGAAACCCAGAAGTTCGGTCATGTAACGTATTTCTGGAACGGCAACCGGTCTGAGAAGTTCTCGGAAGAGCTGGAAACCTGGGAAGAAGTCCCTTCGGATATCATTCCGTTTGAGCAGCGGCCGTGGATGAAGGCAGCCCAGGTAACCGACCTCATGGTGGCAGCTATCGAGTCCGGCAAGTATCAGTTCCTGCGCTGCAACTACCCGAACGGTGACATGGTCGGCCATACCGGCAACTATGAAGCGACCCTGATCGGCGTCGAAAGCGTAGACCTGATGCTCAGAAGGGTCATGGATGCCTGCCTGAAGATGGACTATGCGCTGCTGGTCATGGCAGACCACGGCAACAGTGATGAAATGGTCGACAAGAACGGCAAGACCAAGACCAGCCATTCCCTGGCTCGGGTACCGTTCGCGGTCTTCAACGGTCCGGAAGGCACGGAAATCAAGGATGGTGACTTCGGCCTCAGCAATGTCGCGGCCACCGTTGTCAAGATCCTGGGCCTGGCTGTACCGGCTGAGTGGAACGAAGCGATAATTAAATAAGAAACGGGAACTTCCGGAAACGGAAGTTCTTTTTGGCAAAGCCATTAAAACCCCCAGATAGTCTGGGGGTACAAGAAAGCTTAAGCGGAGAGATGATGAAAGAAAAGCCTCCTGGCATATAATTCGTGTGTGGTCTGCGAAACTACAACGAAGAATAAGAGGAGGTTTTTATCATGGTATACACCGATGACCTGCATAGTCTATCACACACGAAATGGAATTGTAAGTATCACATCGTATTTGCGCCGAAATACAGACGGAAAGCATTTTATGAAGCCAGGAGGCTGGAGGTAGGACAGATGCTGAGGCGGCTAAGTGAATGGAAGGGAGTGAACATAGTGGAAGCGGAAGTATGTGCGGATCATGTGCACATGCTGGTGGAGATACCGCCGAAGATGAGCGTATCGGGATATGTAGGATATCTGAAAGGGAAGAGCAGTCAGATGATCTTTGAGAAGTGGGCAAATGCGCGGTTCAAGTATAGGAGCCGGTCATTCTGGTGCCGTGGATACTATGTGGACACGGTCGGGAAGAACGCGAAGAAGATCGAAGAGTATATCCGGAACCAGCTGAAGGAAGACAAGGAAGCAGAGCAGCTGGAGATGGAGTTTGAGGACCCGTTTACGGGAACAAAGCGATAGAGTGCACGCGCAGACCACATATGCGCTGTAAGGCGCAGCTTTGAGTGCAGGGCTATGCCCGCAGTTGAAAAACCACCGGCTCAGCCGGTGGATATTTATTT
>JAFRHT010000019.1 GCA_017433125.1 Solobacterium sp. | reverse complement strand
TGACAACAATCCCGGCATATATTTCGTTCATCCTTCCGCAGCCATGATGGGCATATCGAAAAAAGAGGCTGTTTTCAGCCTCAGGAATGATTTCTCATTCCTTAACTGTTACAGCCCCTGGGTGAAGATTATTTGCGGTCAGCAGCCTGGATCATCATACTGACGATCTTGCGGGCATAGGCGGCTGGATCATCGAGCGGCAGGCCTTCGATCAGAAGGGCCTGATCATACAGGACATCCGTATACTCTTTCAGCTCTTCGGGGCTGTTTTTATATACATTCTGCAGGGTTGCGAAGATCGGGTGATCCGGATTGATTTCCAGAATCTTCTCAGCTTTCATGCTGCGGCCGGCCGGATCCTGCTGGGCCAGAATTTTTTCCATTTCAATGGACAGACCTTCATCCGATACCAGGCAGACCGGATCATCCTTCAGGCGGGAAGAGATCCTGACAGCCTTGACATTGTCTTTCAGGATTTCCTGCATGGCTTGCAGCATGTCCTTGTTCTCTTCGGCTTTCCGTTCTTTTTCCTGCTTCTCTTCCTCAGTGTCGAGGTCGAGGTCAGCCTTGGCGATGGACTTCAACTGCTTGCCGTCATACTCATTCATCATGGTGATGACAAACTCATCCAGATCATCCAGGAAGCAGAGAATTTCATAACCTTTGTCCCTGATCCTGGCAAACCCCGGGGTCTTTTCAATCTCCTCGATGCTGCGGCCGCTGGCGAAGTAGATTTCCTTCTGCGCTTCCGGCATGCGGTCACGGTATTCCTTCAGTGTGACATAGCTGCCGTCCTGGCTGGATCTGTACAGCAGCAGGTCCTGCAGTTTTTCTTTCTCCAGGCCGTAGGACTTGTAGATGGCATACTTCAGGTTACGGCCGAAGCTGTCGAAAAATTTCTCATAGTCTTCCCGTTCATTCTTCAGCATATCGAGCAGGGCACCGTGAATCTTCTTCTCGATGGATGAGGCCAGGGCCTTGACCTGACGGTCCTGCTGCAGAATCTCACGGGAGATATTCAGGCTGATATCATCGCTGTCAATCAGTCCGGTGACGAACCGGTAAGCGTCCGGCAGAAGGTCGCTGGCCTTGTCCAGAATGAAGACACCCTTGGAATACAGCTGGAGCCCCGGTTCAAAATCCGTGTTGTAGAAATTGTACGGCGCCTCAGCCGGGATAAACAGCAGGGCAGTGTAGGAAAGATTGCCCTCGACACTGTAGTGGATGACCTTGCGGGGATCCTGCCAGTCATTGAACTTCGACTTGTAGAATTCATTGTATTCTTCCGGCTTGATCTTGCTGCGGTTCTTCTTCCACAGCGGGATCATCGAATTGAGGGTTTCGGTTTCGGTATGAACAACGGTCTTGTCCTTATCCTCTGGGTCTGTTTCCGTTTTGACGACATCCATGACAATCGGATAACGCACATAATCGGAATATTTCCGTACAAGGTCCCGGATCTTGTACTCATCCAGATAGCTGCTGTACTTTTCGTCTTCGGTATCGTCCTTCAGTTCCAGAGTGATACGGGTGCCGACGGATGTCCTGTCACCCGGGGTGATGGTGTAGCCGTCTTCGCCGGAGCTGACCCATGTCCAGGCCTCGTCAGACAGGGCCGGCCGGGATTCCACAGTAATCTTCCTGGCAACCATGAAGGCGCTGTAGAAGCCGACGCCGAACTGTCCGATGATATCGATGTTGCGGGTTGCCTTTTCCAGCTGTTCCCGGAATTCGGCTGAGCCGCTGCGGGCAATTGTACCAAGGTTCTTCTCGAGTTCTTCCTGGTTCATGCCGATGCCGGTATCCTCAATCACCAGAGTCCGGTTTTCCGGATGCCGCTCGATTCGGATCTGCAGTGTTTTCCTGTCAACTTTGTGATCCTTATCGGTCAGGGACAGATAATACCGTTTATCCAATGCGTCCGAAGCGTTGGAAATCAGTTCCCGCAGGAAGATTTCCTTGTTCGTATAGATGGAGTTGATCATCAGCTCCAGAAGCCGCTTTGACTCCGCTTTAAACTGTTTTTTTGCCATATCATATGCCTCCTTTAGCACTCTATACTATTGACTGCTAAAATGATAGCACCGGTGTTGACATTATTCAAGGGGATGTCAAAACTCTCGCTGATATGCCAGAACAAGGCGGATTTCGGCCGAAATTCCATGAATCATGGAATTTTATAAGTACCCCAAATGGTAAAATGAATATTAAGATGATAGTGAAGAGGTCTGCGGCAAGGCTGCGGACAAATGGAGGAGGAAAGGTGAATGGAAGAAAAAGTTTTTGATCAGGCTGCCGTTGGCCGGATCCTGAAACAGGCGAGAAGAAGGCGCGGCTTGAAACAATGGGAGGTCGGTGAGCGGCTCGGCGTCAGTCACCGGACGGTGTCGGCATATGAAAGCGGCACGAACATGCTGCGGCTCGACATGTTCTGCCGGTACGGCATGCTGTTTCCGGAGATCATAACGGAAATGGCAGAGATGTTCCTGGCTGAGGGCAGTCATCTGATGATCGTCAGTGATGATGAGGCGGTTCTGCTGCAGGCCCTGCATGAGAAGATCCGGCTGAAGGAGCCACGCGAGATTTCCCGGAAAAGAGTATCAGAATAAAAATATAAGACTTATACAATTATTGGCCATTGAAAACGCTTTCTCAATTGGTATGATTCAGATAGAGGCAGGAGGAAACAATCAATGAGAGATGTTGATGTCAGTATCATTGAGAATAAACTGAGAGAAGCCTGCATGGCGATCGCAGTCGAGTATTCTCATGATATTATCTGCGCCCTGAGAAAAGGGGAACAGGAAGAAACCAGAGAAAAATCCAAGGCAGCCCTGCGGATGCTTCTGGAAAATGCGGAAATTGCCTCCCGGGAACAGATTGCCATCTGTCAGGATACAGGCATGGCAATTGTCTGGGTAAAAGCAGGGCAGGAGGTTCATTTCACCGGCGGGTCGCTGATTGATGCGATCAACCGCGGCGTCGCAGCCGGATATCATGACGGCTATCTGCGGGCTTCGGTGGTGGATGATCCGCTGTTCGACAGAAAGAACACAAAAACCAATACCCCGGCAGTTGTCTACTGTGACATCGTTCCGGGTGATGAAGTGGAAGTGGAAGTCATGGCCAAGGGCTTCGGTTCCGAAAACAAGTCAAAGACCAAGATGCTGACGCCGGCAGACGGTGTGGAGGGTGTGAAGAAGTTCGTCCTCGACGCAATCAAGGAAGCCGGTCCGAATGCATGCCCGCCGATGGTTGTCGGTGTGGGGGTCGGCGGAACATTTGATTCCTGCGCGGTCATGGCCAAGAAAGCGCTGCTGCGGCCGATCAGTCAGTCCAATCCGGATGAAAGATACAAGCAGCTGGAAGATGAACTGCTGGAAGAAGCGAATCAGCTGAATGTCGGGCCGATGGGCCTGCACGGCAGGACGACAGCCCTCAAGATCCAGGTGGAGTATTTCCCGACACATATTGCCGGGCTTCCCTGCGCAGTCAATATCTGCTGCCACGTATGCCGTCATGCAAGGATGGTGATCTGAATGAAGTACAATATCAAACTGCCGATGGACCTGGAAACCAGGAAAAAACTGCGGGCCGGGGACGAAGTATACCTGACCGGTATTATCTATACCGCCAGGGATGCTGCCCATAAACGGCTCCATGAACTGCGGGAAAAAGGGGAACCCTATCCGTTTGATGTCAAGGACGCAATTGTCTACTATGTCGGACCGACACCGCCGAAACCGGGTCATGCCGTCGGCTCGGCCGGACCGACAACTGCCACCCGGATGGATCCCTATGCCCCGGAACTGCTGGATGACGGACTTGCCGGCATGATCGGCAAGGGCAGGCGATCCAAAGAAGTGGTTGACGCAATTATCCGCAATCAGGCCATCAACTTTGTGGCCGTCGGCGGAGCCGGAGCCCTGCTTTCCCAGAGTATTAAAAAAGCAGAACCGGTTGCGTTCGAGGAGCTGCTTAGTGAAGCAATTGTCCGTCTTACGGTTGAGGACTTCCCGTGTTTTGTCGGCGTGGACACGCTGGGAAACGATATCTACGACGAATAATACAAAAAATGTCACCTGCTCGGAAAAAGGGCAGGTGACTTTTTTCTGTACAGCCGGAGAATAAATTCGGCGGTAATCTGCAGCTGCCCGCAGCTGTTCAGCCGGGCCGCGGCTTCCGGACTGGTACGGTAGAAATAGGGCGTCATGGTCAGCAGGGCTGCCAGTTCCTCTGCGCCGGCCCGGAAAGTCCCGCGGATGATCTCTTCTTTTTCCGGCGCAAAGGAAACACCGGACTTTTCCGGATTCCGGTAGGGATGTTCGTAAAGCACCGATTTCATTTCCAGCAGATGATCCGGTCCGGGGGTCACGGTCAGGAAAGAACCGCCGTCTTTCAGGATCCGGCAGATTTCTTTCTCAAAAACCGGGGCAAAGCATATGACAGCCATATCCGCGCACGCATCCGGCAGCGGCAGGCAGCTGGTTGAGGCGACAATATAAGCCGTGGATTTATCATGGGCCGCCGCGTATTTCAGGGCATCCTTGGACAGGTCAAAGCCGTATTTTTCCCTAACCGGGAAAGCGCTTGTGTAATAACCTTCCCCGCAGCCGAGGTCCGTCAGCACTTCCGGTTTTTCTTCACTGATCCATGCGCACAGGGTATCCCGCAGAAAACCGTAAGCCCCGGTATGCAGAAAGTCTGTCCGGGCCCTGACCATCCGTTTTTCATCCCCGGAACCGGCTCTTGTACGCAGAGCCAGATTCAGATATCCCTGCCGGGCATAATCAAAGGAGTGGTTCTGCGCGCAGCAGACCCGGCGGTTTTCACGGTGCAATTCCTGTCCGCAGACAGGGCATAGAAGTTTCATACGGAGAGTATAGCACATACTGGTGGAAAACGTTCTTGACCGACGGTCAGTCAAATGATAATCTGAGGGTGGAGGTGAGACAATCATGCGGGAAAGCAAGGACAGTGAAATCCGGCGGGATGAATTTGTCGCGGCTGCGGAGAAACTGTTCCGGGAGAACGGCATAGTGGAAACGACAATCAATGCGATTGTCAAGGAAATGGACGTTGCCAAAGGCTTGTTCTACTACTATTTCGAATCCAAGGATGATGTGATAGACGCCATCAGTGAAAAGTATAATCTGGATTTCCGCCGGTCCATTGAACGTTCTCTGCGGCAGGATGAATTTGATCAGCGGCTGGATGCTTTCATAGAAGATTCGATTCTTTCCTTCCGGCAGATGTGGGAAAAGCTCAGGGGTGACAGCGATGATATCGATCTGTCGATCCTGGCCAGCCGGAGCGTGGATGAAGCGAAGAAGACAGCCTCTTCGGTATTGGAGGAGCTTCTGGAGGAAGGCAACAGCAGCCGCAAACTTAATATTCTCAGCCCGAAACTGTTTGCCGAGGCAATTATCGGGGGCATGGCAGACCTGGCTGCCCAGAGTGAGGCAACCGGGGAAGAAATCAAGAAAATCATTGAGGGTCTGATCAGATCCGGAAAGGAGTAAACATGGCAGATATCAAAAAGACAATTGATGAACTTCAGGGGACATTCGAAGAAGCTGTAAACAAGGCAGCGAAAATTGTTGAAAACAGCACAAAGGAATGGTCCGGTACCGTAAATAAAGAACGGCGCAAGATGGAGCTCCGTTCGCAGATCGGCCAGCATCAGCGCAATGTCACCAAGGCATACACCCGGCTGGGGGAAGCCTATTTCAAGTATGTTGAAAAGGGTGAATCCATGAACGGGGTCGGGGATGTACTCGATATCCTGCGATCCAACACAAAAGTCATCGAACTGCTGAACGAGCAGCTGAAAGCACTGGACGAAAACTGACTGACAGGGGAGCACAGGCTCCCTTTTTCCTTGTACAATGAATATATGAAAAGCGTATTGATCACAGGCGGGACAGAAGGGATTGGCAGGGCCCTGGCAAATGTCATGGCGGTCCATGGTTACCGGCCGGTGCTGGTGGCCAGAAACAGGAAAAAACTGGAACAGGCAGCGGCGGAAATCAAAGCGGCTTACCAGCTTCCGGCCCTCGCCGTACAGGCAGACCTGTCACAGCCGGGAAGTGCCGGAAAGCTGTACCGGAAACTGCAGGAAAAGAAGATCGGTGTTGACATTCTGGTCAACAATGCCGGCTGCGGTTTCTGCGGCCGCAGCTGGGAGATTCCCATTGCCGATGAGGAAGCCATGGTCATGCTCAATGACGCCGCCATGATGAGCCTGACAAAACTGTTTGCGCGGGACATGGTGGCCCGGGGTGAGGGGATGATTCTGAATATCGCCTCGATGGCAGCGTTTCAGCCGGGTCCGTACATGGCCGGCTATTATGCTTCCAAGGCGTTCGTCCTCAGCTACAGCGAAGCCCTGGCGGAAGAACTGAAAGGCACAGGAGTACATGTGGTTTGTTACTGCCCGGGCCAGGTGGATACCGGCTTTCTGGCCAAAGCGAACAGCCGACGGAACTTCACTGCCATCACGGCGGAACAGGCGGCCCTGCAGGCTTACAGGGCAATGCTGCGGCGGCGGCCGGTTTATATCGGCAGACTGTTTGACAGGGCAGGTTTGTTGCTGCCGCGGGGGATGCGTAAGATAATACTGGCAAGGATAAAACAGGGAGGATAATATGAAAATCTCGGTTATTTATGATTCAAAAACAAGCAATACCGCAACCATGGCCGGCTATATTGCCGAAGGCCTGCAGCAGGTTGAAGGGGTGGAAGCCCGGACATTCCATATCGATGATATTGATGAAGCATATGCCAAAGAAAGCGGCGCGCTGATCTTCGGCTGCCCTACATATATGGGCGGTCCGACCGCGGCGTTCTATGAGTTCCTCGAGAAGCGGGCCGGCAAACTTGGCCTGGCCGGCAAACTGGGCGGTGCCTTCGCAACCGAACAGTATATCCACGGCGGCGCTGATCTGACCATCATGCGGATTGCGGAACATATCCTGGTCTTCGGCATGCTGTTCTATTCCGGCGGCGGTTCCAAGGGCGCCCCGGTCATCCATTACGGACCGGTGGAAGTCAGCACCATGGGCATGGAGACTTTCCGGGATCTGTTTGTCACCTACGGCAAGAGATTTGCCGAACAGGCCCTCAAAATCCAGTAAGGGAAAGATAAAAGCCGCCGGCTGTGAAGACAGTCAGCGGCTTTTCAGATCAGGCAGAAAACGTTCTTCCCACGAATAGATGCATCCGCAGTAATCCTGGCGGTACAGGTGATGCTCGGCGGCGAGCTCATCGCGGCGTTCCTGGCCGCCTTTTTTCTTGAAATCAGAGTAGAAGTATCTGACCTGCGGCCATCTGGCTGACAGGGCCCTGCCGGTTTCATTGATTTTCTGGCTGTCCTTCTGGCGGGACGATGACATGACGGTTGTGAAGTAATCAAAGCCGTTCTCAGCCGCATACTGATATGCTTCGCCCATGCGCTCGGCATAGCACAGGAAGCACCGCCGGAAGCCTTCGGGATCATCCTTCAGCGGCTCCAGTTTTTTTGTATAGGCGGCGTTGTCATACTGCGGGACAATCACATTGACGGCATCACCGTAGACTTCCTTTACAAAACGCTGCAGCTCAGCCAGCCGCCGGCTGTATTCCGCGGCCGGCCAGATATTCGAATTGGCATAGTAAACTGTAATATCAAAAACATCGGAGAGAAATTCGAGCGGCCAGCCGGCACAGACAGCACAGCAGGCATGCAGCAGCAGCCGCGGCCTGCGGTCAAATTCCTTGCGGATCTGCTCGATTTCCCGCAGTGACTCCAGGTAGTAATTTTTTTTGTTCATCTGCCTGCGTTTCTGCAGGTATTCCCAATATTCTTCAGTCTTCATCAGTAATAAACATGCAGTCTCCGAAGGAGAAGAAACGATAGCGCTCCCTGACGGCTTCCTCATATGCCCTGAACACCAGTTCCTGGCCGGCATAGGAAGCAATCATCATGATCAGCGTGGATTTCGGCAGGTGGAAATTGGTCAGCATGCAGTCGATGGTATGCCATTCATAGCCCGGGTAGATAAACAGGGTGGTTTCCCCGGAGCATTCCTCAAACCTTCCGAACCTGTTCCAGACAGATTCAAGGGTCCGTACGGAAGTGGTGCCGACTGCCACAATGCGGCGGCCTTCTGCCTTGGCCCGGTTCAGGGCTTCGGCGGCTTCGGCAGACATGTAATAGACTTCCGAGTGCATGATATGCTCTTCGATATTCTCGGTATCCATCGGCCGGAATGTGCCAAGGCCGACATGCAGGGTGACATCAACGATCTGCACGCCTTTTTCCTCCAGCTTCCGGAAAATCTCCGGGGTGAAGTGCAGGCCGGCGGTCGGGGCGGCAGCGGAACCGTCAACCCGGGCATAGACGGTCTGGTAGCGGTTGGGATCATCCAGTTTTTCACGGATATACGGCGGCAGCGGTACGGTGCCAAGCTGATCGAGAATCTCCGTGAAAATCCCGTCATACAGCATCTTCATCTTCCGGATGCCCTTGTCGCCGACCCCGACACACCTGGCTTTCAGGCGGCCATCGTGAAAGGAGACAACTGTATCCGGTTTGACAGTCCGGGCGTTGCCGACCAGGCACTCCCAGACATCGTCCGGTTCCTGCCGCAGCAGGAGAACTTCCACATGGGCCCCGGTTCCTTCCTTGATTCCGTACAGCCGGGCCGGAATGACTCTGGTATTGTTGCGGACAATCACATCGCCGCTGTGCAGATAATCGAGAATATCAAAAAAATGCCGGTGCTCCAGTCGGCCGGAGTTTTTGTGCACAACCATCATCCGGCTGGAGGTTCTGTCTTCCAGGGGAGTCTGGGCAATCAGTTCCTTCGGCAGTTCATAATCAAAATCGCTTGTTTTCATTTGCAGTTACCTTCCCCGAATATATTAATGACATTTCTTTCCCGGTGCAATCCGCATCCGGCTCAGAAATATGTCTTGCACGAAATAACCCGGCCGAGAATACGGACCGGCAGGCTGCGGACTTCCCGGGCTGTGAAATATCTGGTCTCATAGTCCGGATTGGCAGCTTCAAGAATCATCATGGAACCCTTGTACAGGACCCGCTTGACGGTTACTTCATCACCCGCCAGCACAACAGCGATCGTTCCGTTTTCCACCTGGCTGCACTGCCGCACCAGGACCAGGGACCCATCCAGAATGCCGGCCCCGTTCATTGAGTCGCCGCTGACTTTTAGGTAGTAGTCGCCGGCTTTCCGTTCGGCCAGGGAAACCTCTTCCTCGCCGAGGTAATTCTCTTCGGCCTGCAGATCATAGCCGGCCTTAACGTAACCGAGCACGGGGATGGTAACGGAAATATCCATTCCCCTGAGTACCGGTTCGATATTATAGCCCATCATCCGGCTGAGCCGGTCCATGGTTTCCGGGGAAAGACGGCGGATTTCTCCGCTGCTCCAGCGGGCAGCCGTCGAACGGCTTACACCGGTGCGGCGGGCAATCTCACTGTCAGTGATCCCGGTTTTCTGTTTGTATTCTCTGATCAGCTGTTTCAGTTCCATGTGCTTATTATAATACAGTGCGCAACAATTCACAATTAATAAAACACAGAATGTTGCGTATAATATTGATATACGCAACAAACGGGCATATAATCGACTTGCATGGAGATGAAGATGAAGGACCGGACAGTTGTACATATGGATATCAATCACTGCTATGCGCAGATCGAGGAAGTCAGAAGGCCAGAACTGCGGCGCCGGGCAATGGCTGTCGGCGGGGACGCGAGCCGCCGGCACGGGATTATCCTGGCCAAAAACGACGCGGCTGCCGCAGCCGGTGTCAAAACCGGGGAAACCCTGCGGGAAGCGGTGCAGAAGTGTCCCGGCCTGCTGATCCTGCCGCCTGATTATGACGAGTACATGCGGCTGACGGAATATGTAAGGGAGATTTATGCGGACTGGTCAGAGTTTGTGGAACCGTATGGACTGGATGAAGCCTGGATCGATGTCACGGCCCTGTATGACTCTGCCGGCAGTGCCGTCAAGGCGGCGGAAGCGGTCATGAAGCGGATCGAACTGGAGACGGGCCTGACGGTTTCGGCAGGGATCTCCTGGAACAAGGTGTTCGCTAAACTCGGCAGTGATATGGCCGGGGCCCGGCAGATTGTCACCGTCGGCAGGGATAACTTCCGGGAGACTGCCTGGCCGCGGCCGGTCAGGGAGCTGATGCATGTCGGTCCGGCCGCGGCTGGGAAACTGCAGCTGCTGGGCGTGCATACAATCGGTGATCTGGCTGTGTATTCAGGCCCTGCTCTGCGGGAAATATTCGGCCTGCCGGGGGAGATCATGCGGGCGGCAGCACGGGGAGAAGATCCGGGCAGGGTAGCTGCATATGGATACCGGAAACCGCAGGAAGCGCTCGGCATGACGGTTACCATGATGCGGGACGCGGACAGTTTCACTGATCTGTCTGCTGTTTTCTGCATTGTGGCAGAACAGCTGTCGGCCCGGCTGCGGCATATGGGCCTGGAATGTCGGGTAATTGCCGCGGCGCTGCGCACGAATGATCTGAAGTGGCAGACGGTGCAGCGAAAACTGCCGGGGCCTACTGATCTGGGAGAAGAACTGTGGCGTGAAAGCATGTCCCTGCTGAGAGAAAAGTATACGCTGACAAAACCGCTCCGGGCCGTGGGGCTGACCCTGACGGAACTGCGGCCGGCTGACCGTGACAGGCAGCTTTCCCTGTTTACGGATGAAAACCGGCGGGCCCGGCTGCGCAGCCTGGAACAGGCCTGTGACGATATCCGGGAACGGTTCGGGGCCGGCATGGTCAGGCGCGGCTGTACATTGATGGACACAGAACTGGCTGATCCGGTCTATACGGCAGAGCATATCCCGGGGCCGGCCGGCAGTTTCGGCGGAAGGAAGTCGATGACGGATGGATCTGTATAAAAAATATGTGGATGTGATTGCCATGCACAGGAAAAGCGGGAAGATGACACCGATGTATATCTGCTGGGAAGACGGGCGGAAATACAAGGTGGATCAGGTTCTGAATGTCAGCCGCAGGGTGTCACCGGTCGGCGGCTGCGGGATCCGCTATGTGTGCATGGTTCAGGGACAGCGGAAGAATCTTTTCCTGGAAAAGGATAAATGGTTTGTGGAAAGCTGCCAGCCATGAAAAAAGTGGAAATCCCATGGATTTCCGCTGCTGTGTTTATGGCAGGAAGGTGCTTATTTTTTCGGCACCGGCGGCTTTGTTCTGGCCGGGATCGGGGAAACAAACGGAACACCGTTCCGCCGGCGGGTATATTCCGCTTTGGCTTCGGCAATGATTTCCGGGTTGTCCAGCAGGTCGATCACTGATCCGGCCATAACCTTGGCGGCATACAGTTCTCCCTTATGGGCCAGCGGGCTCTTGCCCTGGGCCGTGACCTGCCACGAATGGCCGGGTGTATCCAGGGCAATGGTGGCGGTATTGATCTGCGCGACCGGGCAGACCTGGCTGACGTCCCCGACATCGGAGGAACCGGCCATCGGTGTTTCATCCTGCTGCATCGGCATGACGAATGTACAGACAGCGTCATTTACATGGCTGCGGAAGGGGGCGGCCTGCTCCGCGCTCAGTTTGGCAAGGTATTTCTGCATGGAATTGCCGCAGTTGCTGTAGGTTTTGCGCAGGGCTTCGGCGAAGGCAATGTCTTCGGCGGTCACTTCCGGCAGGGGTATTTCCTCAAGATTCCTCTGCATGACGGTTTCCAGTGCCAGGTTCGGCAGGATATCGGAGGTCGCCTTGACGAAGATATGCTTTTCCTTTGTCCCGGTCATCAGGGCTGCGCCTTTGGCAATGTCATTGACCCGGGCATAGATTTCATTGACCTGTTCAATCTTCGGGGCCCTGATCATGTAGAGGGCTTCGGCCTCTGCCTGGACGACGTTGGCGGAGAAGCCGCCGGTATCGGTGACGGCGTAATGAATACGGGCTTCCTGGATGATGTGCTCCCGCAGGAACTGCACCCCGGTGTTCATCAGGGTGACGGCGTCGAGGGCACTGCGGCCAAGATGAGGGGAAGCGGCCGCATGGGCGGGTTTGCCGGTGAAATGGTAACGGACAACGATGTTGGCCAGGGAGGATGACACGACCGTGCAGTTCATGTCCCCCGGATGCCAGGAAACAGCACAGTCAAGTTCATCAAAAACCCCGTCCCGGGCCATGAAACCCTTGCCGGAGCCGCCTTCCTCAGCCGGACAGCCGAAGTAGATGATCGTTCCGGCAAGCTTGTTTTCTTCCAGGTACGTCCGAACAGCCTGCGCTGCCGCAATGCCGGCGCTGCCGAGCAGGTTATGCCCGCAGCCATGACCGTTTCCGCCGCTGACCAGCGGCTTCGGCTTGCTGTTTCCGGCCTCCTGGCTCAGTCCTGAGAGGGCATCGAATTCCCCGAGGATACCGATTACCGGACGTCCCTGGCCCCAGCGTCCGGAGAACGCTGTCGGGATACCGGCAAGTTTTTCCTCAACCGTGAACCCCAGCTGCCGCAGGACATCGATCTGCCGGACGGCCGCTGTCACTTCCGTATAGGCGGTTTCCGGCTGGTCAAAGATCGCATCGCTCAGGGCAGTAATCGTATCGGCAATCCGGTCGACGGTATCCAGTGCAAGTTTCTTTCTGTCCATATTCATGAATTCCTTCCTTGGTGATATTTATAAAATCATAGCATTCATAAACCATCCGGTACAGAATAATCCAGTACATAAGAAGGCCGCCATGTAATACAATGTAAATAGAAATCCGGCAGGCGGATCAGCGCCGGCTGCCGGCAGGAGGAATAGTCAGATGAACAGACGTATTTTGGTTGTTGGCGGTGTTGCCGGCGGTGCTTCGGCAGCTGCCAGAATCCGGCGGCTTGATGAGATGGCCGACGTAACCATTTTTGAAAGAGGCCCGCATGTATCATTCTCCAACTGCTGCCTTCCGTATTATCTGAGCCGGACGGTTGCGGAAGCGCAGCGGCTGATCATGATGACACCGGAACGGTTTAAGAAACAGTACAATATCGATGTCCGTACGGAGAGTGAAGTCACCGCGGTTAATCCGCAGAAGAAGACGGTCACTGTCCGGAAAACAGATACAGGTGAAGAATATGAGGAAGCCTATGACAAGCTTGTGCTGTCACCGGGCGGTGCCCCGATCCTGCCTAAGATCGAGGGAATTGACCGGGAGAATGTCTTCACTGTCCGGAATGTGGTGGATATCCAGAAACTCGATGAGTATCTGCAGACCCATGAAGTGCAGGATGTGGCTGTCATCGGCGGCGGCTTTATCGGCTGCGAAGTGGCGGAAAACCTGGTCCATGCCGGGCGCAAGACAACCCTGATTGAAGCGGCAGACCAGATCATGGCTCCGTTTGACTATGATATGGTACAGACCCTTCACAAGGAAATGATGGACCACGGGGTGGAACTGATTCTCAATGATGGCATAGCGGCAATCCGGGAGAGTGAGGTTGAAACAGCCTCCGGCCGCTGTGTTCCGGCGCAGGCCGTTGTGATGGCCATCGGTGTCCGTCCGGAAACAACCCTGGCGCGGGCAGCCGGTCTGGAGATCGGGGAAACCGGCGGCATCAAGGTAAACGGCAACTACCAGACCAGTGATCCGGATATTTACGCAGTCGGTGATGCGGTTGAAGTCCGCAACGAACAGACCGGAAAAGCCATGCGGCTGGCGCTTGCCTGGCCGGCCCAGATGGAAGCCCGGGCAGCGGCGGATCATATCTGCGGCGTAGACAGCCGGGAACTCGGCTTTATCGGTTCATCGGTCGTCCGTATCTTTGACCTGTACGCGGCCAGCACCGGTCTGAATGAAAAGAGCGCAAAGGCCGCCGGTATTGCCTATGACTTCGTCTATCTGCTGTCCAACGACCGGGTTGCCCTGATGCCCGGCAACAGTGTCTTGTACTTCAAACTCCTGTTTGAAGTGCCTTCCGGAAAGATCCTCGGGGCCCAGGCCATCGGCAAGGGCGCGGCTGACCGGCGGGTTGATATTATCGCAGCCCTGATCAAGATGCACGGCACCCTGGAAGACCTGAAGGATCTCGAACTCTGCTACGCGCCGGTTGTCGGCACAGCCAAGGATGTCACCAACATGGCTGCCATGGTCGGCCTGAATATCCTGCATGGCCGCTTCCGCCAGGTTAAGGTATCCGAAGTCCGCTCCCTGGTGGAATCTGATGCCTGCATCATTGACGTCCGTGAGCCGAACGAATTCGCTGCCGGCCATCTGAAGAACGCGGTTAATATCCCGCTCAGCCAGCTCAGGCAGAGAACCGATGAAATCCCGCACGATGTTCCGGTTTACCTGCATTGCCGCAGCAGCCAGCGCAGCTACAACGCGATCATGGCCCTGCAGCAGCGCGGTTTCGACAATCTGTTTAACATTTCCGGATCCTTCCTGGGCATCTCCCTGTATGAATATCCGCAGGATACCCTGCAGGGCCAGGAACCCATTGTGACAGCTTATAACTTCAAGTAAAGAATCAGTCAGTCTGCATGAAAAATGCAGACTTTTTTTCTGCCGTTTGTGCGACAATGAAACTGTGATGAAATACCGAAAAGATAAACATGGAGAAGAGATCTCTGTCCTCGGCTACGGCTGCATGCGTTTTTCCCGCCGCGGAACCGGCATCGACCTGCAGAAGACCGAACAGGAAATCCTGCAGGCAGTGTCTCTGGGAGTGAATTATTTTGACACCGCCTATATTTATCCGGGCAGTGAGGAAACCCTGGGGACGATTCTGGAACGCAGCCGGCTGCGTGACAAAGTGAAAATTGCCACCAAGCTGCCGCAGTACCTGATCGGTTCGGCCAATGCCCTGGACCGGTATTTTGAGGAGGAACTGCGCCGGCTGAAAACCGATTATATCGACTATTATCTTATGCATATGCTGACGGATATCCAGGCATGGAACAAGCTGAAGCGGCTGGGCATTGAAGAATGGATCAGTCGGAAAAAAGCATCCGGGCAGATTCGGAACATCGGTTTTTCCTATCATGGCAACACTGAGATGTTTATAAAGATCCTGGAGGATTATGACTGGGATTTCTGCCAGATCCAATACAACTACATGGATGAATATGCCCAGGCCGGGCGGCCGGGACTGCTGCGGGCGCATGAACTGGGCATTCCGGTCATCATTATGGAACCGTTGAGGGGCGGCAAACTGGTAACCCTGCTGCCGGCTGAGGCCAAGGCCCGCATCGCTGCGGATTCCCGGCACAGAAGTGCTGCCGAGCTGGCGTTTGCCTGGCTCTTTGACCAGCCGGAAGTCACCTGTGTGCTGTCCGGCATGAATTCCCTGGAGATGGTGCAGGAGAACTGCCGGATCGCCGCGGCAACGGAAGTGCACTCGCTGACGGAGGAAGACGCTGCCCTGTATGAGGAAATCCGCACGATTATCCGGAAGTCCGTCAAAATCGGCTGCACGGAATGCCGTTACTGCATGCCCTGTCCGCAGGGTGTAGCCATTCCCGATATCTTCCGGGCCTATAACCGGATGTATACAGAGGGAAAATCGAACGGCCGGAATGACTTTATGATGACAGTGGCCCTGCGCAAGGACCCGGGCTTTGCGGAGAAGTGCATCCGCTGCGGCAAGTGCACATCCCATTGTCCGCAGAATCTGGCTATTCCCGACCTGCTGGGCCAGGCTCAGAAAGAACTGCTGCCGCCGCTGTACCGGGCCGGCACCGCCATTGCCAGAAAGTTTTTGAACCGCTGAGAAGGGAGAAATAAAAATGCTGAAACAAGACAGAGTAGAACGCGTATTACAGAAGCTCCGGGAGATGAATGTCGACCAGATGGTGATCACGGATCCCATGGCGATTTTCTATCTGACCGGGCGGATGGTCTGGGCCGGTGAACGGTTCCTGGCCATGATGATCGGACAGGACACCAGGCCGGTGATTTTCCTGAACGAGCTGTTCAATGTGACTGAGGATCTTGGTCTCGAGCAGGTTTATTACACGGATACGGATCCCGTTATGCCGCTGTTTGACGGCCGGATCGGCGAAGGCGCCGTGCTGGGCGTGGACAAGGCCATGGAAGCCAGATTCCTGCTGCCGCTGATCAACAGCGGCAAAGCCTCAAAAGTCGTCAATTCTTCCATTGCCGTTGACCGGACCAGGGCAATCAAGGACGCGGCTGAAATTGCCAGTATGAAGAAGGCTTCGAAAGCCAATGACCTGGCGCTTGCCGAATTCAAGAAACTCCTGCACGAAGGCGTTACCGAAAAAGAAGTTGCTGCGCAGACGATGGCTATATACAAGTCCTTCGGAGCCACGGGATATTCCTTCCCGCCGATTGTCTCATTCGGTATCAACTCAACTGATCCGCATCATATGCCGGACGATACACCGCTGAAGGAAGGCGACCTGGTGCTGTTTGATGTCGGCTGCGTGGTTGAGGATTACTGCTCGGATATGACCAGGACCTATTTCTACAAAAAGGAACCGAATGCGGACCAGAGAAGGGTATATGAACTGGTTCTCAGGGCCAACATGGAAGCTGAAGCCATGCTGAAACCGGGCATTGTCATTGCTGACATTGACAAGAAAGCCCGTGATATCATTACGGAAGGCGGTTTTGGAAAGTTCTTCACCCATCGTCTGGGTCACTTCATCGGCCTGCAGGATCATGAATTCGGTGATGTTTCCCAGGCCAACCACAGTCTCACGGAAGCGGGCAATATTTTCTCCATTGAACCGGGTATTTATGATCCGGCTACGGCAGGGGTCAGAATCGAGGACCTGGTGCTGATTACTGAAGACGGCTATGAGAACCTGAACACTCTGCCGAAAGAACTGGAGGTCATAGAGTAAATGAGTATCCTTGTTGTCGGAAGCCTGAATATGGACATCAACTTCCGGGTTCCTGAATTTGTCAGGCCCGGTCAGACAATTGCGGCCAGAGGGATGTTCTTCAGTGACGGCGGCAAGGGGTCGAACCAGGCCACGGCAGCCGGACGGCTTGGCGGACATGTAACAATGCTGGGCTGTGTCGGCAATGATGACAGCGGCCGGGCCCTGACCGGACATCTTGCTGCTGACGGCATTGATGTGTCTTCCGTCAAAGTTACGGATGATGCTCCGACGGGAACTGCCATGATCGAAGTGGAAGACAGCGGGCAGAACCGGATTATTGTCAGCCGCGGCTCCAATGAACTCTGCACACCGGACTATATCCGCAGCCACACGGATCTGATTAAAAACGCGGATTTCATTGTCCTGCAGCAGGAGATTCCGCTGGAAACCATTTATACCGTACTGGAAACAGCCCATGCATACGGTACGAAAGTCATTCTGAATCCGGCCCCGTTCAATCCGGCATTCGATCCGTCTTATTACCGCTATGTTGATTATCTGACCCCAAATGAGACAGAACTGGACGGGCTTGTCCCGCAGGACCTGCCCCGGGAGGAGAAGATGCGGTATATGGCGGATCTCGGGGTTGCCAATGTTGTCGTGACCGTTGGTGAAGAGGGGTGCCTGGTCCTGAGTGACGGGGTGCTCACCCGTCTGCCGGCTTTCCGGGTCCAGGCCAGGGACACCGTCGGAGCAGGTGACTGCTTCAACGGGGCCATGGCAGTGAAACTGGATGAAGGGGCATCGCTGATTGAAGCCTGCACCTTTGCCGGCGCCGCCAGCGCGCTCAGCGTCACAAGACCCTCGGCCCGCGACTCGATGCCGCACCGGGCTGAAACAGACGAATTTCTGAAACAGCATGCATAGAAAAAGCGGTTCACAGCATATGTGAACCGCCTTTTTCTTCAGAACTGTATAGTCTCACAGACCTTGTGGTCCAGGCTGAAGACCGTGAAGCCGGTTTCATCCAGAATACCGTAAGAGCGGGGATGGCTGCCCTTCGGCAGGGCACAGGACCCGGGGTTCAGCAGATAGATGCCCTCACAGATCTCACAGGTGGGGATATGGGTGTGTCCGGAGAGGAAGACATCACCGGCCTGCAGGTGGGGCAGGTGCTCCGGACTGTAAATGTGCCCGTGGCTCAGGAAGACTTTCCGCGCCCCCAGATACAGGATGTTGTAGTCAGCGGTCACGGGAAAATCGAGAACCATCTGGTCCACTTCGGCATCACAGTTGCCGCGCACAGCAGTGATCTTCTCGTACAGCGGATTCAGCAGGGCAATGACCTCTTTCGGGGCGTAGTCTTCCGGCAGTTCGTTGCGCGGACCGTGATAAAGTACATCACCCAGACAGAGCACGGCATCGCAGCCGTGATATGAGATCGCTTCCAGGGCCCTGCGGACACCGTCCGCAGCCCCATGTATATCAGAGATAACCAGATATTTCATAATAATTGACTCCTTCCCGAGAATTATAGCCGAATCACAGGCAATCCGCATTATAATCAGAACAGAGATCCTGAAAGGAGAATGTGCGTATGCTTCTGACGATTGATACCGGCAACACCAACATTGCCATCGGGCTGATGGACGGGGACCGGATTGTGGACAGTTTCCGGCTGATGACAAAAACACCCCGGACCAGCGATGAATTCATGACATTTCTCTATTCCTTCCTGGAAACGGCAGGGGTCCGTCCGGAGGAAATTGATGATATTGTGCTGTCCAGTGTTGTGCCGAAACTGAACTATACCCTCAGCGCCGCTGTTTTCAAGACGTTTGGCAGAAAACCGCTGATCATCGATCATGAAACCGAGACCGGCATTACTGTGGCGATCGACAATCCCCGTGAGGTCGGCGCAGACCTGCTGGTGGATATGGCGGCCGCATACAGCCGGGTTCAGGATTCCTGCCTGGTGCTTGATTTCGGCACTGCCACAACCCTGACTTATGTATCCAAAGACGCGTTCTTCCGTTATGCGGTCATCTGCCCGGGTCTGGGGATCAGCGCCAATGTGCTGACTGATAACACTGCCAAGCTGCCGGAGATCGAGATCCGGGTGCCGGAAAGTTCACTGGCTTCCAACACGGTGGATGCCATGCAGGTGGGTGTGGTCATCGGCTATATCGGCATGATTGAAACGATTATCCGCCGGATGAAAGAAGAACTGCACGATCCGGACTGCCGGGTCATCGCAACCGGCGGCCTGGGCAGGGTTGTATCTTCGGCCACCGATCTGATTGACGAGTATGACCCGGACCTGGCATACCATGGCATGCGGGTCATCTATGACCTGATGAAAAAAGCCGGCAGAGTATAACCGGCAGAAAACAAAAGGTGCGGCTGTGAGCGATCCTGATAAAGAAGTATCAAGACAGGCACACAACAGGCTAGAATTTGAGAAACTGAATATTATACGAGAAATCCGTCCAACATCCTAGATACCTCGGACGGTTTTTCTTTGCAGCCATTAGAAAACCAGTAATAGAATAGATTGAAGTAAGTTCCCGAAGCTGCATAGCACCTGTAAGGGTCATTGTAGGTGTTGACACTTCTCATGAAGGCAGCATCAAATTCTTCTTTCAAAAGATAGGAAAGATTGTTGTCGATAAGGAGAGAAACCAGATCTCTAATGCTGTACATATGCTCAAACAGCAAGGTTATGAACTCTTCTCTTGGAGTGGTGCGGAAATTTGCAGATGATGAAGCCAAAAAGGAATCAGTGATCCCGGAAAGATGTTCCCTGATGATCTCTTCCATCGAATCATAATTGCGGTAAAAGGATAATCTGCTGAGGCCTGCCTTATTACATAATTCGCTAATGGTGATCTCGTTCAGTTTTTTCTTTTTCAGAAGCAGCAATAAAGCTTTTGTAAGTTCAGTTTTTGCGTATGATAACTGTTCTGCCATGTAACAATCTCCGTGTCTCTGTAACATTTTCTCCGGTCATATTGAAGTCATGTTTGATACAATGTAACATATGTAACGTAACAAATGTATCATTAATAGAAGGAAGAGTCAACACAACTCTGATGAGGGTATATGCATGAAAAAAGTGTTAAAAGCGGCAGGAATCGTGGTATTGACCATAATCGCCGTTCTGATCATTACAATGATCAGGAATTCCAAAGAACAGGAAAAGCAGCAGGCATTAATGATCAAAACAGATGAAGAACTGATCGGTACGCATTTCTATGTTCCGCGAGATGATAAAGAGGATGTCGATGTCAATCTGTATCTGTTAAATGACGGCAGAAAACATCCGCTGGTGATCAATCTTCACGGCGGCGCTTTCATTGCAGGAGATGCCGATACCCTGGATACACAGAGTGATCGAATATCAAAAGAGTGGAATGTCGATGTAGTAACAGTGAACTATAAGCTTGCCAAAGGAGATTATGATATTGCCTATGGTACGAATGAAGTTGTTGATACCGTCAAGTATTTCGTGAATCATGCGGATGAATATGACATTGATACAGATAATATCTTCATCATGGGTTATTCCGCCGGAGGATACCACGCGATGGCTTCCACACTGAAACTGAAAGAAGAAGGAATCGACATTTCCGGACAGATCATCTGTTACGGCTTTATCAAGGAAGTAAATGATACATATCTGGCAGAAAGCGAATCCTTCAGAAAGAGTATGTGCTCGTCATTATTTATCCTTGCAGATAATGATCCCATCAGCGAAGGATCTCTCATCTATCAGAAGTCCCTGGAGGAAAATGGCATAGATACCACTGTCAAGAAATATGAAGCTTCCAAACATGGTTTCATTGAAGAGAATAATCCAGAATATGAGATTCTGAAAGCTACCAGCAAATCTCCTGAGCAGGAATTAATGGCCAGAGAGGCCGAAAAATATATTAGCGAATGGATCAATTCGCGTATTAACTAACAGGAAGGAAAGGATAATGAAGAAAGTATTGAAAATATTGGGAATCATTCTGATCATTGTAATTATTGCAGCGTTTGCAGTATTGAAATATCTGGGAAACAGGCCTGCCGTTCCTGTTGGTTATCAGACAAAGACGGAAACAGGCGGCGAGATCGAAGCAAAGTATATGGCAAACGGCCCGTATGAAGTGTCTTTAAAGGAAGAAAGAACACTCCTGGACTTCGGGAAGTTTTGGACCTACTATCCTTCCGAATTAATGAATACTGATAAGAAATATCCGGTAATCGTCATATGCAACGGAAGCGGAACACCGTTGTCTAAGTATCCGGTGGTAGCGAAGCACTATGCTTCCTGGGGTTTCATCGTAATCGGAACGGAGGAAATGAACTCCTGGAATGCCTTTGGAGCAGAGATGAGTATCAGATATCTCGAAAGAATGCATGAGAATGAAAAGATCGAAGATACAGAAAGCATCTTTTATCAGAAAGTTGACTTCGATAATGTCGGCATCGTCGGTCATTCTCAAGGTGGTGTGGGAGTCATCAATGCAATCACTGATACAAAACATAAAGACATCTACAAAACAGCTGTGTCTTTATCACCGACCAATAAAACACTGGCTCATAATCTTTTCTGGGACTATGATGCTTCTTTGGTGGATGTTCCACTCTTACTTATTTCAGGTGAAGGCGGAGGAGATGACTGGGTCGTGACCGGTGAACAATTGTTGAAATCTATGAAGATATTCCTGACAACAAGATCGCTGCAAGAAGAAGATCCACACCGCATAATGAGGTTCTCTACAAACCCGATGGGTATATTACTGCCTGGTTTATGTATTATCTGCAAGGAGACGAAGAAGCGGGAAAAGCCTTCTTTGGGAATGATCCGGAAATTGTAACAAATGAACTCTATCAGGATATTATGATCAATGCGAATGAATGATCAGTTATCATTGTATTGGCGATAGCTTTCTATTGATTAGAGCAAGATTCTCCTTGTCATACAAAAATTCATTTTCATGATTTTTGATGACAGGCAACTTGTTGGGGATACTGCTCCCCAAACCCTCTGACGTTTCACTCGGCTCATTACCATTCACAGCCTTCGCAGATGAAGGAATAGCAGTATGCTTTCAACAGATCCGTGATCGATAAAAAGATTGCGGATTTTTTCATTTTATCTGAACAACTTCACTCATTTCTGTCCCCTAAAGATAAGTGAAGGGATCTGTTAAACTGAAGGCTCTGACGATGAAATTTAACAGACAGTGTTTGACATATTCAGAAAGGATTTTGAAGAAAATGTCGATCTGACTGTACAACTTCCCCAGAATCAATCCACTAGATAGTAATGGGAAGGTATTTCAAAAAGTTGAAAGAAATCTGAGCCAAAGAGGTTCAATTCCGTCCCCACTATTAATTGAGAGATATTCGACGAAAGGAGTGATGTAATGTCAGAAACAACTACCAGAAAACACAATTATTCGATCGATGACAACGGAGTAATAACCTTTAAGAACTTCTCATCACATTTCTTACCGAAACAGAAGATCTATGAACAGATTGGCAACACCCTCTATGAGATAGAAACCGATTATGAAGGAATCCATTCCCTGGCATCCATCTGGAACAAATATCTTCTGGAACAAGACAACGGATGATGGAATTGATGATGTATGAAATGGTATACTACTTTCAGCACTGTTGTGTGTCTGACTGTAGAAAAAAACAAGTACTTAAAACTACAGGAGGTAAAAGAAATTGATAAGACAGTCAGACAGGATCACTGCCCTGTATTGCCGTCTTTCCAGAGACGATGAACTACAGGGAGAATCTAACAGCATTGTAAATCAGAAAAGAATTCTTCAAGCATATGCGGAAGAGAATCAGTTTTTCAATTGCGAGTTCTTCATTGATGACGGTTATTCCGGAACCAACTTTGACAGACCAGGATACAGAAAGATGATGGATCTTGTCGACAAAGGAAGGATATCAACAATCATCGTCAAAGATCATTCAAGAATCGGAAGGGACAGGATCGTAGTCGGAGATCTCTTAGAGAAGACGTTGGCTGAAAAAGGAGTACGATATATTGCCATCAATGATCATATCGATTCCCTGGACGGATTAGATGAATTATTACCCTTCAGAGATCTATTCAATGAATGGTATGTAAGGGACATCTCCAAGAAGATACGAGCATCCATGAAAGCCAAAGGAAAGTCCGGTGAACATCTTACCACCAACGCTCCCTACGGCTACAGGAAGGATCCTGCTGATCGCGGGAAATGGATCGTTGATGAAGTAGCAGCAAACACTGTAAAACATATCTTCAGATTATGCCTTGACGGTTACGGCCCATCTCAGATCGCGGCTATTCTTCATTCGGAAAGAATAGAAACTCCATCAGTTCATTCCCGTAATATGGGTATCAATCATCCGGCAAAGATACAGGATGATCCGTATAACTGGAATCCTGATTGCGTAGCCGATATCCTAGACAGAATAGAATATCTCGGTCATACCGTAAACTTTAGAACGGAGAAGTTAAACTACAAATCCAAGAAAACGGTAAACAAAGATCAGAAAGACTGGATGATATTTGAAAATACTCATCCTTCAATCATCTCTGAAGAAGACTTCAGAAGAGTGCAGGAATTCCGTAAGAGCAAGAGAAGGCCTGCCAAGACAGGCAAAACAAATATGTTTTCCGGATATATCTATTGTGCCGATTGCGGTTCTAAGCTCTATTACTGCACTACCAACAAGTTTGAGGAAAGACAGGACTTCTTCTGTTGCGCCAATTACAGAAGCAACAAAGGAACCTGTTCAGCCCATTACATCAGAGCTGTAGTGCTAGAGCAGATTGTACTCAAAGCCGTAAACGAGACTCTTGAACTGGTAAAGTGTCATGAGAAGGAATTTCGTGATAATTATCATTCCAGGCAGAAATCTCTCAAGGATGAAGAGATCAAGGCTTTAAAGAAAGATATTTCTTCAGCAGAGAAAAGGCTATCAGAATTAGGCAATCTTTTCCGCAAAATCTATGAAGATAACGCAAGCGGCAAGATATCTGATGAAGAGTTTGAACTGCTGGCTAACAGTTACCGCAAGGAACAATCTGATTTACAAAGCAAGTTAACGATTTCCAGAAAGAAACTGGAAGCACAGGAAACAAACGCTGATAAGATCAATACCTTTATCAGCAAAGCGAAAGGCTACACCGAATTAGAGAAAGTCACACCGAAAGCGCTCAGTGACTTGGTAAGCAGGATCATCGTATCCGCACCTGAGAAAGTGGACGGTCACAGGACACAGAAAGTGAAAGTGATATTCACCTGTGATGATCTGGTGTAGCGGCTACTATCAAACACAACAAACAAAAACGGCATAACCATTAAGGTTACACCGAATTTGTCATAATACTTCTTTATTCGGAAGGCTCATGCCCGCACCTTTTATTGTTATTCCCAGACGATGTCGGGATATACCCCGGCATCCTTCAGTTCCTGGATCCGCCTAATGACTTCCGGCTTGTCTTCCTGGTAGGTAACGCCGAACCAGTCATCCGCGCTGGAGAGCACCTTCACGGTGCATTTCCCGCTTTCCACAAGATCGCCGACCGCTGTCGGAATCACGTGCTCGCATTTCTCCGGGTTGACCGGGATATTGGTCTTCAGGTAAGCGGCCATGATCGGCTCGACTTCCGCGAAGATCTTTGGTGTGAAGCCCCAGAAGTTCATTGATACCAGCGTGTCATCCGGCAGTTCCTCCGGCTTGCCGTTCCGGATCGCGATGCACTTTCCGTCTTTCTTGGCAATCTCCTTGATCTCCACGATATCGGTCAGATAACCTTCCGGATTTGTCTGGCAGACGCCCCGGGTCACCGTACCGTGATCAGTCAGGGTGTTTCTGCACTGCCAGCCCACCATCGCGTATTTGTCATCTTCGATCTCATTGCAGAGATAATCATAGATTGTCTTGTAGGCATTGCGGCCGTAGAAGTCATCCGCGTTGATGATCGCGAACGGTCCGTCCACGATATCCCGGCAGGCCCACAGGGCATGGGTTGTGCCCCACGGCTTAGTTCTGCCTTC
The DNA here is from genome assembly GCA_017433125.1 of Solobacterium sp. GTDB lineage: Bacteria > Bacillota_I > Bacilli_A > Erysipelotrichales > Erysipelotrichaceae > Bulleidia. The sequence goes on along the minus strand of JAFRHT010000019.1, from coordinate 10,288 downwards.
CGGCACTTCCAGGCCGTCCGGCAGGTCATGCATATCCTGATAGGCGAAACCGACCTCCATGTGCCGCTCTACCCGGTCAGTCAGGCAGGAACGAAAGACAGCCTCGTGCTCCTTCTTGATGATCAGTATTACTTTTTCAAAGCCGGCCCGGTATGCGTCATAGATGGAAAACTCGATAATCGGTTCACCGTGATTGCCCACGCCGTCAATCTGTTTCATTCCTCCATAGCGGCTGCCGATGCCCGCTGCTAAAATTACCAGTACCGGTTTTTTCATGATCGATTTATGAAACTCCTTTCGAAATTGTTCAAATTGATTATAGCATTACACTTTCGGAAAAGCGAACAGGGTATAATATGCACATAAAGGAATAATGTCACATGAAAGAACTGATACTGGCCAGTCAGTCACCCCGGCGGCGGGAACTGCTGGCAAAATGCACGGAACGGTTTACCGTGGAAGCAGCGGATATTGAGGAAATGATGAATCCGCAGAAGCCGCTGAGTGAGGAAATACAGAAACTGGCCAAAGCCAAGGCGGCGGCTGTCTATGCGAAACACCCCGAAGCGCTGGTGCTGGGATCGGACACGATTGTCGTGCTGAACGGGGAAGTACTGGGCAAACCGGCGGACGCGGACGATGCCGTCCGGATGCTGAAGGAACTCTCGGGCAAGACGCACCAGGTGCTGACCGGTGTCTGCCTGCTGGGCCCGGGGTTCTGTCAGACGGATGTCTCCGTCAGTCATGTGACCTTTGCGGCCATGAGCGAGGCGGAGATCAGGGAATATGCGGCCTCCGGTGATCCGCTGGACAAAGCCGGGGCATACGGCATCCAGAGCATGGCAGCCCGGTATATCACCGGCATTGAAGGGGATTACTATGCGATTATGGGTCTGCCGGTGCACCTGGTATATGAACTGCTGAAACAGGCCGGCTTCTGAAACAGTGCGGAACCGGCAGAAAGGGAAGGAAATATGGAAGACATGATGAAGATTGAAAACACGGTCAGGGATCTGATTGCCTATGGACTGGAACGGAGCCTGATCGGTCCTGATGATGTATACTATGCGGCCAACGGGATTTTTGATGCGCTGCAGCTGGAACCGGAAGGGGACTTTGACCCGCACGGCGGCACGGCGGGAAGGCCGCTGGAGGAAATGCTGGCATGTCTGCTGGCGGATGCCGTAAACCGGGGAGTCATTGCCGGCGGGATCGCCTCCAGGGATCTGCTCGACACCCGGATCATGGGCGTGCTGACTCCCAGGCCTTCGGAAGTGACAGCGGCGTTTGCGGCGCTGGAAAAGGAATCACCGCAGGCGGCGACGGATTATTTCTACCGGCTGGCCCGGGATACGGATTACATCCGCACATACAGAGTCAGAAAAGACCGTAAATGGCAGGCTGAAACCCCCTATGGGGCGCTGGATATCACCATCAATCTGTCAAAACCGGAAAAGGATCCGGCAGCCATTGCCGCGGCCCTGACCAAGAAGCAGGATGCTTATCCGAAATGTCTTCTCTGTGTGCAGAATGAAGGATATCACGGCCGGCTTGATCATCCGGCCAGACAGAATCTGCGGCTGATTCCCATGACCCTTGCCGGGGAAAACTGGTTCATGCAGTATTCACCGTATGTCTATTACAACGAGCACTGCATCGTGCTTTCGGCCTGGCATACCCCAATGGTCATTGACCATAACACGTTTGTGCGGCTGCTGCAGTTCGTGACCCGGTTCCCGCATTATATCCTCGGTTCCAACGCGGACCTGCCGATTGTCGGCGGTTCGATCCTGACCCATGAGCACTACCAGGGCGGCCGGTATGAATTCCCGATGGCCCGGGCCGGTATCCGGCAGGAAGTGCAGTTCAGCGGCTTTGAAGATATCAGGGCAGGCATTGTGAACTGGCCGATGTCCGTGCTCCGTCTGCAGGGTAATGATACCAGCCGGCTGGTCGAACTGGCCGACCGCATCCTCTGCGCCTGGCGCAATTACACGGACGAAGCGGCGGATATCCTGGCTTTCACAGATCCGGAGGGAAGGCTCTGCCAGGCGGATTACGCACATCTGCCGGAGGGCGTTGCCCCTCACAACACAATCACCCCGATTGCCCGCTGCAGGGACGGGCTGTTTGAACTGGACCTGGTGCTGCGCAACAACCGCACGACAGAGGAACATCCGCTGGGCATCTTCCACCCGCATGCCGAGCTGCATCATATCAAGAAAGAAAACATCGGCCTGATCGAGGTGATGGGGCTGGCGGTGCTGCCGGCCAGACTGCTGGGCGAAATGGAACAGCTGCGGCAGGCCATGCTTGATGGGAAGGATATTCATGCCATCCCCGAACTGGCAGCACACGCGGACTGGGCTGACGGCATCCGTTCTGCCTATCCGGCATACCGCCGGGATACCGTGGCCGAAACCATCCGGGCGGCGGGCCGCATGAACGCGGATGCAGAGCTTGCCGGCATTATTGAAAAGGAGATCGGTGTGGTCTTCTCACAGGTGCTGGAACACGCCGGGGTCTTCAAGAATACGCCGGAAGGGAACAGCGGCTTCCTGCGCTTTATCAGCACCCTGAACAGGTAAACGCATATTTTGCGGAACAGGCTTCTGTCTGCAAGGGCAGAAGTCTTTTTTCTGTTTAACATATTGGGGCGGGAATGGGTTATCATGTACATGGAGTGATAAGAGGCGGCACATGTTTTCATTGCGAAAACGGGTCATCCGGAGGAATCATTATGGAAGAACAGAATAAGGCTCTGAAGGCCTGGCGGCTGACGGCGATCATTGCCGTCTGCCTGCTGGTAATCACTAATCTGATGCATTTTGCGGGAACCGGAAGCCGGGGGGAAGAACCGGCAGAACCGGCTGAGACAGAAACAGCGGAGAAATCCGCGGCGGAAGTCCTGTCGCTGTGGCAGGAAGACGCGCCGGCCCGCAAAGAACTCATTTCGTTTATGGAAGCCATCACGGATCCGGACAGCCCGGATTATATCCCGGTGGAAAACCGGATTGCCGTGTTTGACCTGGACGGGACCCTGTTCTGCGAAACCGATCCGAATTACTTTGACTACACCCTGCTGGTGCACCGGGTTCTGGAAGATCCGGATTATATTGACAAAGCCAGTGATTTCGAAAAGGAAATTGCCGGTAAAATCGTGGAGCAGAATGAGACCGGCGCGTCATTTGCCGGGCTTGAAGTTGATCACGGGCAGGCGATCGCTTCCTCCTTTGCCGGCATGACCCTGGCGGAATTCAATGCGTATATCCAGGCGTTCAAGCAGCTGCCCATGCCGGGTTATGAAGGCATGAAGCGCGGCGAGGGCTGGTATCAGCCGATGCTGGAAGTCGTGAATTACCTGCAGGAAAATGATTTTACTGTCTATGTGGTCAGCGGCACGGACCGCTTCATCGTCCGGGGCATTGTCGACCAGTCCCCGCTGCATGTGCCGATGGGACAGATCATCGGTTCCGACGAGACGGTCGTGACCCGCAAGCAGGGCGGCACGGATGGTCTTGGCTATGTGTTTGACGACCAGGACGAACTGGTGCTGGGCGGCGAATTCATCATCAAGAACCTGAAGATGAACAAGGTTGCGGTAATTATCCAGGAGATCGGTGTGCAGCCGGTGCTCTCCTTCGGCAACAGCACCGGTGACTCCAGCATGGCTGAATATGTCACGACCGGCAATCCGTACCGCAGTCTGGCCTTCATGCTGTGCTGCGACGATACCGAACGGGAAAACGGCAACACGGCAAAGGCTGACAAGATGTATGAACTCTGCCGGCAGTATGACTGGATCCCGGTATCCATGAAGAATGACTGGACGACCATTTACGGAGACGGGGTTGTCAGGAAAAAGACAGCTGAATAAACGGGGGAAAAACGATGCTGAAGATCAATAAGACAACTGATGCCGGCAAGGTCAACATCAGTCTGGAGGGCAGACTGGATACCGTAACCTCACCGGAACTGGAAGCCGAACTGAAGGAAACCATGGACGGGATCAGCGAACTGACACTGGATTTTGCTGCCCTTGACTACGTTTCATCCGCCGGCCTGCGGGTGCTGCTGGCGGCCCAGAAAACCATGATGAATCAGGGCACAATGAAAATCGTGAACGTCAATGAGGTCGTCATGGAAATCTTTGAAGTTACCGGATTTACGGATATTCTGAAAATCGAGCCGTGAGGCTGAACAGGCATAGACAGGAGAAACAGTATGACGCAGATGGACAACACAGTAATGATCAGGCTGAGCGGCCGGATCGATTCGGCCAATTCCGCCGAAATTGAAAACGATATTCTGAAACAGCTGGAAGGAAAAACGGATACCGCTGTCACCCTGGATGTTGAAGAACTGGAATATATATCCAGTGCCGGCCTGCGGGTGATTCTGCGGGTGAAGAAAACATGGCCGGATGTCAGGATCATCAACGCCTCACCGGAAGTCTATGAAATTCTTGAAACGACCGGCTTTACGGAGATGATGACGGTAGAAAAAGCGTATAAAGTCATTTCTGTGGAGGGATGTGAAGTCATCGGTGAAGGCTTCAACGGCAAGGTATACCGGGTTGACAAGGACAATGTTGTCAAAGTCTATAAAAACGCGGACGCGCTGGCGGATATCCAGCATGAGCGGGAAGTGGCCCGGCTGGCGCTGATCCTGGGCGTGCCGACTGCCATATCCTATGACGTCGTGAAGGTCGGTGACAGCTACGGCTCGGTTTTTGAACTGCTCAATGCCCGTTCCTTTGCCAAGATCCTGGCTGATGAGCCGGAGCGGATGGACTGGTGCGTCACTGAGTATATCAATCTGCTGAAGAAAGTTCACGGCATCACGGTGCCGGAAGGCAAACTGCCTTCGTCCAAAGAGAAAATCGTCAAGTGGGAGAATGAAATCAGGGCGGATCTGCCGGAAGCCGAAAGCAGGAAGCTGGAACAGCTGATTGCGGGCATGCCGGATTCCGATCATATGATCCACGGGGATTACCATACAAAGAATATCGTGCTGGCCGGTGATGAAGTCCTGCTGATTGACATGGATACACTCTGTGCCGGGTATCCGATCTATGAACTGGCCCAGATGTACAACTCCTACATCGGCTTCTCCGAATACAATCCGGAAATTGTCAGGGACTTCCAGGGCTTCAGTCCGGAAACAGCCCGGACATTCTGGCATAAGTGCCTGCAGGCCTATTTTGAGACGGAAGATGAAGAGAAACTGAAGAAACTGGAAGATAAGATCCGCTGTGTATCCTATACCCGGCTGATCAGCTGGAAGTACCGGCATCCTTCCAATAACTCGGAGGAGGACAAGGTGACTGCCGAACTCTGGAAGAGCCATCTTTCGGAGCTGCTCGAACGGGTTGACTCGCTGTCCTTTGAAGACGGGGATACAGATGCCCAGGGTGGCTGACTGCACCGGCCAGGTAATAATTTTATGAAAGAAATGACAATTGCGGCCCGGATCGAAAGCATTCCGACCGTGACGGCCTTTGTGGAGGAGCAGCTTGAAAAGCTGGACTGCAGCCGGAAAGCGCAGATTCAGATCGCGGTGGCCGTCGATGAGATTTTCAGCAACATTGCCAGGTATGCCTACGGCCCCGAAGGCGGCGAGGCGACAGTCCGGGTGGAGACGGAGAAGGACCCGGCTGCGGTGGTGATTGCCTTTATCGATCATGGCCGGCCGTTTGACCCGCTGGCGAAGCCGGATCCGGACCTGATGCTGGGACCGGAGGAAAGAAATATCGGCGGGCTGGGTATTTATCTGGTGAAAAAAACCATGGATGATGTGCACTACGAATACAGCGGCGGTCAGAATATTCTGACGATCAGGAAGCAGATCAGCTGAATACGGCCGCCCGATACGGGAGGAAACAATGACGGATATCAACGCAATCTTTTTCGATGTGGACGGTACGCTGATGTCGCATAAGCAGAATGACGTTCCGGCCAGCACCCGGCGGGCACTGCATGAGCTCCGGCTCAGGGGCATCAAAACGGTGGTTGCGACTGGCCGGCATATGATCGAACTGTCCAAACTGCCGGTCAGTGATATCCCGTTTGACGGCTACCTCACTTTGAACGGGAACCTGATGCTGGATGCGAGCCGGAAAGTATATGCCGGAACCCCGATTGACAAGGGGGAGATGGAAGTCCTGTCGAGGATTTTCACGGCTAAGCGCATTCCGTTTGTCATGATCGGTGAAAACGACCGGTATATCAATTACATCAATGAAACCGTGATCAAGACCCAGCATGATACCAAAGGAACCGTACCGGAAGTCGGCGGTTATACCGGGGAAAACGTCTATCAGATCCTGGCCTTTGTCCCGCAGCATCAGAAACAGCTGCTGGATGACCTGCTGGACGAGTGCTCGGTTACCAGCTGGAACGATACCGGCATTGATATTATCCCGAAGGGCGGCGGAAAGTCCGCGGGGATTCAGAAATTCCTGGATGAAGAAGGACTGGACCGTTCCCAGATCATGGCTTTCGGGGACGGCGAGAATGATATCGAGATGCTGAAATTTGCCGGAATCGGCGTAGCCATGGGCAATGCCAGTGATACGGTCAAGGCAGCGGCTGATTATGTTACGGATTCAGTGGATAACCGCGGCATTGAGAAGGCACTGAGACACTTCGGACTGATTGAGTAAAAGGGGATATATGTCTTTTAAGGCGGAAGCGGGAAACAGCGCAGTTGTCAGGAAGACACTCTTCAGGCTTCTGCCGGCGCAGATCATGCTGGCAGCCTCGAGTGCTTTAACCGTTATCATTTCAAGCCTGTTTGCCGGCAATGTCATCGGGCCTGAAGCGATGACGGCAGTGGGCCTGTACAGTCCTGTAAATATGCTGATCGGTGCGCTTACCCTGATGATGGTTTCCGGTTCACAGATACTTTGCGGCCGGTATATGGGAAAGAACCAGCTGGAACAGACAGGTGCTGTTTTCACTCTGGATCTTGTAACAACCCTGACTGCCGCGGCAGTAATCACACTGATTCTTCTGCTTGGGGCCGGACTGAATCTGACCGTGTGGATCTGTGCGGATGCCGCCGCGAGAGCCTATCTGAATCTGTATATTATCGGCCAGGCGGCCGGGGTGATCCCGCTGATGATGACGCAGCAGCTGGCAGCGTTTCTTTCCCTGGAGAACCAGAACCGGCGGACAGCTGCCGGGGTCGCGGTACTGCTTGCCGCAACAATGCTGTTCAATTACCTGTTCGTTGTCAGAATGCATGCCGGCACCCTGGGGCTGGCGCTGGCGGCTTCGCTGTCGCAATGGGCCCTTCTGTGTGTTCAGGCCGGGTATTTTCTTTCCGGAAAGTCAAAGGTGAAATTCAAACGGAACAGCATGCGGCGGCATGACGCTGTGGAAATAATCCTGCTCGGGGCGGCCGGTTCCATCAGCTACTGCTGGCAGGCGCTGCGCGGACTGGTTCTCAATAACCTGATCCTGCAGTATGTCGGCAGTGCCGGGGTTTCCGCGCTGGCAACGGCCAATACGCTGCTGAGTGTATTCTGGGCTGTTCCGGCCGGCATGATTGCGGTTTCGCGCATGCTGATGAGTGTGGCGGTCGGGGAAGAAGATCGTCAGACGCTGATTGATGTCATGAAAAACATGATACGGCGTTTTGTCCCGCTGACGGCGGTCATGGCTGTTTGCCTGGCCGCATGCGCAGTGCCGTTCACCCGGCTGTATTACCGTGATGCTGCCGCGCCGGTGTACCAGATGACGGTGCAGGGATTCAGGCTGCTGCCGTTATGCATGCCGCTGTCTGTGATCTGCATGCATTTTGTCGGGCTGAACCAGGTTTTCGGAAAACAGCTCCCGGTAAATCTTTTGTCGCTGCTGGACGGGGTTGTATTCGTTGCCGGATTCTCTGCTCTGCTGACCCCGGCGTGGGGGCTGCGGGGTGTTTATATTGCAAATATTCTGAACGGGCTGTGCCTGCTGCCGGTCATATTATGCTATGCCTGCCTGCACCGCCGCAGGCTGCCGGAAACTCCGGAAGCTGTGCTTGCCCTGCCGGATACCTTCGGGGCAGAGGACGGTGACCGGATGGATATGACAATGGCAAGCATGGAAGAAGTGGTTAATGTCGCACAGCAGGTGGAGGCTTTCTGCCGGACGAAGGGTTTTGATGAAAGGAAATCCGAACTGGCCGGGCTGGCAATGGAGGAGATGGCCGGCAATGTTGTGGCCCATGGTTTCCGGAAAGACAGCAAAAAACATGCGGTGGATATCCGGGTAGTCTGCAAGGCGGATGATCTGATTCTCAGGGTCAGGGATGACTGTGTACCGTTTGATCCGGAGGAGCGGAGCCGGATCGTTGACCCGGAAGATATTACAAAGAATATCGGCATCCGGATGATCTACGGACTTGCCGAACAGGTCCGGTATCAAAACATGCTGGGCCTGAATGTACTGACGATCCGGATGTAGGCCCGCACCGGATACTTGCTTAGGGGAGAACAGAGTGAATCAGATTGTTATTACAGGACTTATCTCAGTGGCTGCATTCGGGCTGTTTGCTTACTCGTTTCATAAGGACAGAAGCAGATACCGTAACTGTAATTTTTTGTTTCTGGCACTGCTTTCACTGATTCCTTTTTCCGTGGCACTATCCGGGGAGAACAGCGGCAGGGTTCTGTTCATGATCGGCATGACGGTGTTCATCACGCTGTTGATCGTCCCGTTCTTCCTGATTCATAACGGCATTGTGATGATCCGGCGGGAAGGCCGGCAGCTTCCGCATATGCTGTCACTGGTTCTGGGAATTCTTATCCTGATCGGGGAAATCGCAACCATTGCCGTTGTCCTGATGTTCTATATGGGTGACCCGGACCTGATACCGGAAACATCCCGGCTGCTTGTGCGCGGGATCATGGTCTTTATCAGTGTTTCGGTCATATACGGTTCTATGGCGTTTTTGATCTTCATGATCTACTCTGTTTTCCTGCAGATTATTCCGATCAAAAGGGATTTCGATTATGTCATTATCCTGGGCGCCGGACTCATTGAGGGTAACCGGCTTTCCCGGCTGCTCAAAGACCGCCTGGACAAAGCTGTTGCGGTTTACCGGCGTGATCCGACGCCGCCTGTGCTGATTCCCTCCGGCGGGCAGGGCGGTGATGAAACAATACCGGAAGCCGCCGCCATGAAGCAGTATCTGCTGGACCTGGGTATTCCGGAGAAGGATATTCTCATGGAAGACCAGTCGACGAACACATTGGAAAACCTGAAGAATTCCAAGGCAATTCTGGACGGGCTGGACGGAAGAAAGTATACTGCCCTGGTCACCGGCAATTATCATGTGTACAGGGCACTGCGGAACTGCCGGAAAATCGGCCTTGCGTGTACAGGGATCGGCAGCCGGGTTGCCTTCTATTTCTGGCCGAGTGCCCTGATCCGTGAATTCATCGCGGTTCATACCGAACCGAAACATGCCGTGTTATACGGATCCGGCTGGCTGTTCTGGCTGCTGGTCGGGTTCAGGATATTCGGCGTAATATAAAGTCAACCGGAGCATCAGTGACGATAAGACGTATGCGCTGTTTGAAGGCATAGAAGCAGACGGCACCGCCATTGCGCCGTCAGATTATACCGCTGCATCGGGCAGCCTGAATGCCGCGCTGAGCAAATCATATCTGAACACACTGTCCGAAGGTGCACATACAGTGAAATTCATCTTCAAGGACGGCATCGCGGAGACAACCCTGACGGTCAAGCCGAAACCGGCACCGGCAAAAACACCAACTGGTCCTGTGACTTATGTGCCAAATACAGAGGATCAGGGAGATTCCGGGATGCGGGCCGGACTTCTGTTCCTGTCGCTGATCATTCTGGCCGGGCTGCTGGCGTACCGCAGAAGCTTCACCGAATAACCGGATAAAGCACACCGAACATAACTGAAACAAAGAAAAAACCGCATATATATGCGGTTTTCTTGACTGATGGTGCCGCTTGGTAGACCGTCGGATAAGTACTCTTATATAGTACTAATATATACTTTTGGGATTCTTATACTGCCTTAAGAAGCTTTATAAAGGTATATCCGTCTCTATTCGGCTCCTCCATTATTTATAATTTGACCCAAAAATGACCCAACAGGAATACGAAGAAACGAAGACATATGAAGAGAATGGCGGCACTACAACATGTATTATTCATCATTATGCTAACGGCAGCACAACAGAAAGCTGTGAGTGGGTAGGGCCATGGGAGGAATACTGATATAATTCATTTGTAACTGATTTGGTTACTGAGATTGATAAAAT
>JAFRHT010000002.1 GCA_017433125.1 Solobacterium sp. | reverse complement strand
CCATGATAAAAACCTCCTCTTATTCTTCGTTGTAGTTTCGCAGACCACACACGAATTATATGCCAGGAGGCTTTTTTCATGATCTCTTCGCTTAAGCTTTTTGGACCCCCGGACTATCCGGGGGTTTTAATGGCTTTGCCAGCAAAAACGGAGTCACAGAGACTCCGTTTTCTTCCATCCCGGTCAGCCGGATGCCCGGTTACAGAAACATGTTCTCGCCGCTGATCTCCTCGATCTTCCCGTCGAGCAGGTCCAGCATCTGCGGCACTGTGGGGATATCGGGGATGCAGCTGGCATAGTGGGCATAGCTGACCGTACCGTCTGCCGCCACGATGAACATGGCCGGCAGCTGCATGTCTGTGCCTTCCACTTCGCCGTGCGCAAAGCCCATTTCATCCGCCCGCTGCCGCTTGGAACGCCACCAGGTCTTGTCGATGCCGCATAGTTCGTCATCATCCTTTGCCGGATCGATCTGCAGGGCTTTGTAGAAAGCCATGCCGGGGTCACTGATAAAGCGGAACGGCACGGGTGTATCCTTCAGCGCTTCGTGCAGGTGCGCCGGATCACTCTGCATGACCACAAACACCTCTGTATCCCGCTTTTCGAATTCCGCATAGTTCTGCGTGATCATATGCACATCATACCGACAGGTCGGACAGCCGATATACCGCAGCACCCAGAACACGGTGCGGCCCTTGAGCAGACTGCGGGTTGTGGTTTTACTGCCGTCATCCAGGGTGACCGGCAGATCCGGCATGATATCGTTTTTCTTCAGTTTCGGCATATTTTTTCCTCCTGTTGTGGTACTCCGGGCTCTTTTCCGTCACCCCTGAAGTCCCTGCTATATCATAATATATTAATTTCCGGCAGGATTGGCTGCCCGGATTCATTCCTGTTTTATTATTTTGCATTTCATTTCCGGCAATACTATAATGGACGTACATGCTGTGAAGGGAAGAGTACTCCCTGCCTTGAATTCAGAAAGCAGGCGGCTGATGAAAGCCTGTTGAGAGGCAGTGAGGAACATGGCCCCGGAGCAGGTTCTGCGATATGTAGCAGGATCCGGCAGCGTCCGTTATCCGTCGGAAGTGAGAGGTCGGTGCTCATCTGCACCGGCAAGATAAAGGTGGTACCGCGTGCAAGACGTCCTTTCGCAGGCCGTTTTTTTATTATCAGAGGAGGAAACGGAATATGGAAAACAAGGGGAAATACTATCTGACAACGGCGATTGCCTATACATCAGGCAAGCCGCACATCGGCAACATGTACGAAATCGTGCTGGCTGATGCGATCGCCCGCTACAAGCGCATGACCGGGTATGATGTCCGCTTCATGACCGGTACGGACGAACACGGCCAGAAGGTTGAGGAGAAGGCCCTGGCAGCCGGCAAGACACCGAAGGACTTCGTTGATGAAGTTTCCGACATCATCAAGGAACAGGACAGAATACTGAACGTTTCCTATGACAAGTTCATCCGGACAACCGACCCGTACCATGAGCGCCAGATCCAGAAGATCTTCAGGAAGCTCTATGACAAGGGTGATATCTACAAGGGCAAGTATGAAGGCCTGTACTGCCAGGAATGTGAGTCGTTCTACACGAAGAGCCAGCTGACCGAAGACGGCAAGTGCCCTGTCTGCGGCGGCGACGTGTTCCCGATGACCGAGGAAGCCTACTTCTTCCGCATGAGCAAGTACGCTGACCAGCTGATGCAGTATATCGAGGACAACCCGCACTTCATCGAGCCGGAAAGCCGGAAGAACGAAATGATCAACAACTTCCTGAAGCCGGGCCTGCAGGACCTGTGCGTGTCCCGTTCCACCTTCAAGTGGGGCATCCCGGTTGACTTTGACCCGGGCCATGTCGTCTATGTATGGATCGACGCGCTGTCCAACTACGCGACCGGTATCGGCCTGGACGTTGACGGCGACCAGGGCGACCTGGCTGACGCGTACGCCAACGGCAAATACGGGTTTGGTGAAATCCCGGAAAACGGCCATGGCATGTACAAGAAATACTGGCCGGCTGACCTGCACCTGATCGGCAAGGACATCGTCCGCTTCCATACCATTTACTGGCCGATCATGCTGCTGGCCCTCGGTGAGCCGCTGCCGAAGCAGGTTTTCGGCCATCCGTGGCTGCTGGTCGGTGACTCCAAGATGTCCAAGTCCAAGGGCAATGTTATCTACGCCGATGACCTGGTGGAACTGTTCGGCACTGATGCCGTGCGTTATATCATGGTTCATGAAATGCCGTTTGCCCAGGACGGTCATATCACCTATGACCTGATGATGGAACGGATCAACAGCGATCTGGCCAACAACCTCGGCAACCTGGTCAACCGCACCCTGTCCATGCAGAACAAGTACTTCAACGGCAAGGTGGCCAATCCGCATGCGGATGAACCGCTCGATGACGAGCTGAAAGCCTTCGCGGCAAAGACCGTCACCGATGTCGAAGCGAAGATGAACGACCTGCGGGTCGCCGATGCCCTGGAAGACATCATCCAGTTGTTCGGCCGCCTGAACAAGTACATCGACGAGACCATGCCGTGGGCCCTGGCCAAGGATCCGGAAAAGACCCCGCGCCTGGCCACTGTCCTGTACAACCTGCTGGAAAGCATCCGGACCGGCGCCGTCCTGCTGAGTGCCTACCTGCCGGAAACCGCTGAAAAGATTCTCAACCAGCTGAACACACAGCAGCGTGACTATGATTCCATCCAGACCTTCGGCCTGCTTGAAACAAATATCGCTGTTACGGATACACCGGAGATCCTGTTTGCCCGTCTGAATGAGAAGGAAGTCATGGAAAAGATCGCCGTGATCCAGGACCGCATCACTGAAGCGGCGAAGAAAGCCGCCGCCAGGAAAGCGGAAATCACCATGGATGACTTCAGCAGGATGGATCTGAAGGTCGGCAAGGTGGTCGCCTGCGAGAAGCACCCGGATGCCGACAAGCTGCTGATCATGAAGGTGGACTGCGGTGAAGGCAAGCCGCGGCAGATCGTTTCCGGCCTGGCGGGCAGCTACACCCCGGGCCAGATGATCGGCAAGTCCATCGTCGTCGTAACCAACCTGAAGCCGGCGGAACTGCGCGGCTATGTCTCCCAGGGCATGCTGCTGGCTGGCAAGGAAAACGAAACTTATGCTGTTGTGGAAGTCAACGGACTGAAGCCCGGCACCAAGATCATGTAAAACAAAAAAACAAGTATTGATAAAGTCCCGCTGCGGCGGGGCTTTTTCTGTTCTTCCCAATATGATAAGATATCTTATAATAAGATAACTTATTTTAAAGGGGTGGATACGTTATGAACAATGAACTGAACCTGCAGCTGCTGCACCTTCTCAGGGCTTCCGGCAACGCGATCCGGCGGACAAAACGGAACCAGTATGGGCTGCCGCCGGGATACGGCCGCATGATGGCTGTCATTTACCGCTGCAGCGGGGCAACCCAGTCAGAGCTGGCAGAGGAACTGGGGGTCAGGCCGCAGTCATTGACAAAGGCCCTGACCCGGCTGGAACAGGAAGGCCTGATTGTCCGGAAGAAAACCGAAGACAACCGCCGGAATACCCGGGTCTGGATCACCGAAGCCGGGACGGCAGTGCACCGGCGGATGCGGGCCGGGCGGCAGGCGCGGGCCGACCGGATTTTCAGCGGCTTTTCCGCGGAAGAGAAAGAAGCGCTTGCCGGTTATCTGGAACGGATCATCACTGCCTGCGATGAGGACAGTGCCGTATGATCCGCCTGCTCAAACGGATGACCGGAACACATAAACTGTATGTTTTCGGCCTTTTCATATTCATCACGGCTCAGGTCATTCTCGAACTGACGGTACCGGACTATATGTCGGACATCACAAAGCTGGTGAACACGCCCGGCAGTCCGCTCTCCGCGATCTGGCGCTGCGGCCGCATGATGATCCTGCTGTCACTGCTGGCCTTTGCCGCTTCGATCATCGGCCGGTTCTTTTCCGCCCGCTTTGCGGCCTCGTTCTCCCAGCACCTGCGCCATCAGGTCTTCCGGCGTGTCCAGGCCTTCTCCATGGAGGAGATTGACCGGTTTTCCACCGCTTCCCTGATCACGCGCTCCACCAATGACTGCACACAGATCCAGAACCTCCTGTCCCGGGGCTTCAACCAGGTCGTCCGGGTACCGATCATGATGGGCTATGCCCTGTACAAAATATCAACCAGATACTGGCAGTGGACGGCATTCACGGCCGCTTCCCTGTCGCTGCTGGTCGCCATGCTGATATTCCTGGTCATCTACGCCCATCCGCGCTTCCGCCGGATGCAGTACTACACGGACAATATCAACCAGGTGACCCGGGAAAACATGACCGGCATGCGGGTTATCCGTGCTTACAACGCCGAACAGTATGAAAAGGACAAATTTGCCCGGGCCAATGAGGAATATACGGAAAATGCCCTGAAGGCAAGGCGGGCCATGGGGCTGATGCAGCCGGTAACCAAATTCGTAAACAACGAACTCAATGTCGGCATTTACTGCATCGGCGCTTTCCTGATTGTCTCGGCAGGCGCGGCGGAACGGCTGGAAATATTCTCGGAAATGGTTGTCTTCTCCACCTATGCCGCCCGGATTGTCCGGGCCTTCATGGGTCTTAACATGATCCTGAACATGATACCCCGGGCTTCGGTTGCGGCCAGCCGGATCAATGCTGTCCTGGACACCGCCCCGGTGATCCTTGACGGCGCTGAAAAAGAACCGGAGACAGCCGCAGGCACCATGGAATTCAGGCATGTTTCATTCCGTTATCCCGGTGCTTCTGCTGATGCGCTGGAAGATATTTCGTTTACGGCGGAAAAAGGACAGGTCGTTGCCTTTATCGGCGCCACCGGTTCCGGCAAGAGCACCCTCGTGAACCTGATGATGCGCTTCTTTGACGCCGGCACCGGGGAAATTATTGTCGACGGCCGGAACATCCGGGATTATGCCCAGACATCCCTGCGGGATAAAATCGGCTATGCCTCCCAGCAGGCTGTCCTGTTTACCGGCACCGTCCGCAGCAATGTCGCCTACGCCATTCAGGATATTGAGGAAAAAGTCAGACGGGCCGTGCGGATTGCCCAGGCTGAAGACTTTGTCCTGCAGATGGAAGGCGGCATCAATGCGCCGATCACCCGGGGCGGCACCAATGTCTCCGGCGGCCAGAAACAGCGGCTCTCCATCGCCCGGGCTGTCTACCGGGAACCGGAATTCTATATTTTCGACGATACCTTCTCGGCCCTTGATTACCGGACGGACCGGACCCTCCGCACCGTCCTGCGCAGTGAGACCGCGGGCATAACCACGTTCATCGTGGCCCAGCGCATCGGCACGATCAAGGATGCGGACAAGATCATCGTTCTTGATGAAGGAAAGATTGTCGGTGAGGGCACGCACCGCGAACTGATGGAAACCTGCCGGATCTATCAGGAAATCGCACGGACCCAGCTCTCCGAGGAGGAACTGGCATAATGGCAAAGAACAGTTACAGTCTCGGACAGGTGGAAATGAAGACCACCGGCGGCGGTCCCCGGGGCCGCATGCGGGCAGCAGAAAAACCGAAGGACTTCAAAAATGCGTGGTTCATGGTCCTGAAATACAGCCGGAAACTGATGCCCATGATCATCCTCGGCATCAGCTGCGCGATCATCAGTGTTGCCCTGACGCTGTGCGGACCGCCGGTGCTGAAAACCATCACCAATCTGATTACAAGCGGCATGCGCAGCGGCGCCATGGATACCGTGAAAATCCTGCAGCTGACAAAGCGTATCATGATCATCTATCTGGCCGGTGCCGTTATCACCTACATCGAAGCCTACACCATGACGACCTACTCGGCACGCCTGACCCAGATGATGCGGCGTGACATCTCGGACAAACTGAACAGCATCCCGCTGTCCCGCAGTGACTCCTCGAGTTTCGGTGACCTGCTGAGCCGGGTAACCAACGATGTGGATACCCTGAACATGGCCCTGGACCGGACGGTCGCGGAACTGGTGGCCGCCGTCATTACTTTTGCCGGCTGCGCGGTCATGATGCTGCTGACGGACGTCCGCATGGGCCTGATGGCGATTGTCTTCGCCCTGCTTGGCTTCGTTGCCATGCGCCGGCTCATTCGGCTCTCCCAGCCCTACTTTACAAAACGCTCCGTGCTGCTCGGAACACTGAACGGCCATATCGAGGAGATGTACGCCGGTCATCTGATCGTCAAGGGATATAACGGAGAAGACGAATCCGAACAGGTGTTCCAGGCCATTAACGAAAAACTGTATGATGCCAACTGGAAATCACAGTTCCTGAGCGGGCTGATGATGCCGTTCATGGAATTCGTCAGCAATATCGGCTATGTCGCCGTATGTGTCTACGGGGCTTATCTGGTGAGCACCGGAGCCATTGATTTCGGGGTCATTGTGGCCTTCATTGTTTATGTAAAGCTGTTCACCCAGCCGCTGACCCAGGTAGCGGAGGGAACTACTTCCCTGCAGACGGCAGCCGCCGCTGCCGAGCGGATCTTCCAGCTGTTCCAGGAAGAGGAAATGGAAGATGAAACCGGGAAAATTACACAGATCGAGCATCCCGAACAGGCGGAAATCGTGTTTGACCATGTCCGTTTTGGATATACACCTGAGCGAACCATCATTCATGACTTCAGTTTTACCGCCAAACCGGGTTCTCACGTCGCGATCGTCGGCCCTACTGGGGCAGGCAAGACAACCCTGGTCAACCTGCTGATGCGTTTCTATGAACTGAATGCAGGCTCCATCACAATCGGCGGCATCAGGACAAGTGATATGACAAGGGAATGTGTCCACTCCCTGTTCGGGATGGTCCTGCAGGATACCTGGCTGTTCAACGGAACCGTCCGTGACAACCTGATTTTCGGAAAAAAAGATGTCACAGAAGCGGAAATGATCACAGCCTGCCGGGCGGTGGGCATTGACCATTACATCAACTCCCTGCCGGACGGCTATGACACTAAACTGAACGATGATTCCAACATGTCGGTCGGACAGCGGCAGCTGATGACTATTGCCCGGGCAATGATCCACAACGCCCCGTTCCTGATTCTGGATGAAGCCACGTCTTCCGTGGATACCCGGACAGAACAGATTGTGCAGGACGCGATGAACAAACTGACCGCCGGCAGGACATCATTTACCATTGCCCACCGCCTTTCGACAATCCGGAATGCCGACATGATCCTGGTTATGAAGGACGGCGATATTGTTGAAACCGGCACCCATGCGGAACTGCTGGCCAGGAACGGCGTCTACGCTGATCTCTGGAACTCGCAGTTCACCGAAGGATCCGCGATCTGACTGCAGAAAAAAGGAGAGATTTTGAACTAGTCAACGAAAAGTAGACAGATCAAAAAAAGCCCTAGAACCCCATTTCAGTTTTGAACTGAAGTGGGGTTTTGTAATTCAGAGAGTAAGCAGGCCGGAGGTTATTGAAGTAGAAGATATACTTTTCAATGTCTT
>JAFRHT010000018.1 GCA_017433125.1 Solobacterium sp. | reverse complement strand
CGTCCGCCGGGATGCGCAAGGGTGGTGGTTCCTACTTTTACTACTACTCTTGACATGGGACCTCCTTTTATTGGTTGCCGATATTATAAATTTGCAGGAAAAAAAGCGTCAACCGAATTGCATGATAAAATAAATCTGTAGGAGGTAATTCCAATATGAATGAAAAAATCAACAATCTGCTTGCCAGACGCAGCATCCGCTCCTACAAACCGGAGCCGGTCAGAGAAGAAGACATTCAGACAATCATTGAAGCAGGTCTCTACGCGGCCAGCGGCATGGGCCGTCAGTCGCCGATTGTCATTGCGGTTACCGACAAAAAAGTCCGGGATGAACTGGCTGCCATGAACGCGGAAATCATGGGCCGGCCGGGCACGGACCCGTTCTACGGGGCCCCGGCTGTGCTGGTTGTGCTGGCTGACAAAGCCATTCCGACACACATCTATGACGGCGCGCTGATGATCGGCAATATGCTGCAGGCCGCTTACCAGATCGGGGTCGGCAGCTGCTGGATCCACCGGGCGAAGGAAGAGTTCGAGTCGGATTACGGCAAAGAACTGCTGAAGAAGCTCGGCATTGAAGGGGAATACACCGGCATCGGCCATGTGATCCTGGGCTATCCGGCCGAAGATCCGGAACCGAAACCCCGCAACGAAGGCCGGGTCTATTTTGTCCGCTGATGAACGATCTGCTGGAAATTATGCTGCACCGGCGCAGCGTCCGTCAATTTACCGGGGAAGCCGTGCCGGCGGAACAGCTGGAAGTGATTCTGCAGGCTGGCTGTGCCGTGCCCAGCAGCCGGGGAAGTTATCCCTGGCGCTTTCTGCCAGTAACCGACAGGGATCTGCTGGCCCGCATGTCGCACTGCCGCAAGGGCGCTGCGGGAATGCTGAAAAAAGCCGGGGCGGCCATCGTCGTTCTCGGGGATGACCGGTTCGATGCCTGGGTGGAAGACTGCAGTCTGGCCCTGGGCAATATGCACCTGATGGCGGATTATCTGGGGCTTGGCAGCTGCTGGATCCAGGGCCGCATGCGGGAGGCCGAAGACGGCCGCAGCACGGAAGCGTATCTGCGGGAACTGCTTGGCTTTCCGGCTGAGCTGAAACTGGAGGCAGTGCTGGCTGTCGGGATTGCCGAGCATCATCCAGAACCCTATACAACAGCCGGATTGAAGACGGACCATATCATCCGCCGTTAGAAAGAAGGAAACCATGAAACTGATCAAAACAGGAAACGAAACCGGACCGGCGGCTGTGCTGCTGCCGGGGCTGGCCGCTGATGAGGAAAGTCTTGCGGGACTGCGGGATGCCCTGGCTGACTGGCAGGTTTATACAGTCCGCTATGACGGGCAGGGGGAAGGTGTCTTCCGCTCCGCGGATGCTGAAGCCGCAGCCGTACTGGCGCTGCTGAAACAGGCGGGCCTTGAGCATGCCGACCTGCTGTACGGCATTTCACTGGGCGCCGTTGTCGGTCTGAAAATGCTGGCCCAGGAGCCGGATATTTCCGCCCGGAATTTCTTTGACGGCGGCCTGTTCTTCCACTTCAATAAACTGCTCCGCATGGGCATCACGTCCCAGTTCATGGACTTTGTGCACCAGGCGGTCAGGCTGGATGAGGAAGGCGGCCTGCAGCTGGTCAAGAAGCACAGCGCCCTGAAACAGATCATCGGGACACCGGTGCCGGCCCAGGACCAGTTGTTCAAAAACATGCTGAAGGTGCTGAAGGAAACCGGCGATGACAGCGTGAAGGCGCAGCTGGAGGCGTGCTTTGATTTCCGCTATCCGGCCTTGAGTGCGGATGTGCAGAAACGGACGGTCTTCCTGTTTGCCGATCAGGATCCGGCAGCGCACTGCCGCAAGGAAGCTGCGGCGGCTTATCCGGATGCGCATATCCTTGACCTGCCGGGCTTCGGCTACGGCGGGTTTGTCGCTGCTGATCCGGCCGGTTATGCCGGTCTGCTGCGCGATTTTCTGTAAACAGATAAAGGGGAAAACCATATGATTGTCGAAAAAGCAAGAGAATTCAACGCCAACTGCAGCACCATCATCATCGGCCGTGACGTGTCAACCACCGGCCGGGTTATCGTGGCCCATAATGAAGATGATCCCCATGGCCTGACCGCGGCCTACCTGGTACCGCGCAAGCAGCACGCCCCGGGGGAAACCATCACCTTTGATGACGGCAGCGCGGTAGTACCGGAAGTGCCGGAGACCTTTGCCTATTACTGGTCAGAAGTCCGGGCCCCGGGCGGGGAGGCGTTTGCGGACCTGTTCTATAACGAACATGGTGTGCTGGTCTGCTCGAACCGGGCCGTTCCGTGCCGCAAAAACGATGATGAAAGCCTGGGCGGCGGCCTGGGCTACGGAATCCGCCGGCTGACTGCGGAACGGGCCAGAAGCGCCCGGGAAGCCGTGAAGATCATCGGTTCCCTGGTGGAGAAATACGGCTATTACAGTGCCCGCATCTACAATGTCGCTGACAAGGATGAAGCCTGGGTTGTCCAGGTGCCGCGCGGCCATAACTGGGTCGCAAAGCGGGTGCCGGATGACGAAGTCTACTATATGCCGAACTGGTACAGCATCCGCGAAGTGGATTTCAAGGATGAACTGCATGCCAATTACTATTGGTCGGAAAACCTGGTGCAGAACGCGATCGATGAAGGCTGGTACACCCCGGCAAAGAAGGATGACTGGTCCGATTTCGACT
>JAFRHT010000017.1 GCA_017433125.1 Solobacterium sp. | reverse complement strand
TAACTTTCTGCGGTATTTCGGCGTGAATACAATGTGGTATCTTGTATAATATTTTGTGTGTGCCAATGAATCGTACTTCTTGGCCATGTTTGCACCTCATCCTTTCTACTCATAGTGACTTCGACACTCTCTATGATAGGTGTGATGAGGTGCTTCTTTCTACAAGAAGCACCTGTCTCTCCACCCGCCTAGCGGGTGGATTCTCTGTTTCGCACAGTCTTCTTTCTTCCTCTTTTTAATCTCTTCTTGTGCTCAACTGTCCACTAGGACGATCAAAAAGAACGGATTTCTCCGTTCTCAGTTCATTTTCTTTTCCGGCTTTTCGATGATCCGGACATCATGGTACTGTTCCTGGAACCCCACGGCATCGATGATCTCCTGCCGGGTCAGACCGTGATCCGCCACCACCCAGCGGCAGATATCGTCGTCCGCATGATAGATCAGGGCGGCCACTGTTCCGGTAAACTGCTCCGCCGGTTCGGCCGGGCCGATCACATAGGCATCCTGGAATTCCCCTTCTTCCTTCAGGCATTCCTCCACATACCCGTAATTGCATGTATAGACCGTATCGGGATAGTGCTCATGCAGGGAACCGTACGGCCGGTCTATCGTTACCGTTACCGTCCGGCCGAGATTCTTCCTGCCAAGCAGGAACTCCATCGGTATGCTGCGCACCCCGTCCCTTTCGGTTTCCGGACCGCACTTTTCAAAGCCCGCGCTTTCATAGACATGGCAGGCTGAAGGCGCCGCATTGACGGTAATCCTGGCCGCGTGGTTCTTTTCTGCCAGATCCAGGAAGGCATTCAGCAGCGCATGGCCAAGGCCCTGCCCCTGCCGGTCCTGCCGGACAAAGCAGAGGGCCAGATGGTAATGCTCAGGATCATATGCCAGCATGCCGGTCAGTTCCGGGTCAAAGACACCCAGGTAATCCAGTTTTCCGGCTTCTCCTTCAATAAATTCAAATACGGAATGCATGCCCTGCTCGCTGAAGCCAAGGCCATCGCTGTTCAGAAACACTTCCATGGCCAGTTTCTGGGCGGCGGGCTTTTCCGCTTCTGTCAGTGCCCGGATTTCCATTTACAGCTCCAGTTCCCGGTCATACAGCGGCACAGCATCCTTCAGGGCTGTCTGCCCGAGCTCTGCCCGGTATTCCATCATGCCTACCGGCATGTTCCGGGACAGCGGCGCTGCCGCTTCACTGATGCGGCCGAGCACTTCCTTGCCGCTGCCTTCATGCTCCACAACCAGAACGTATGTCCTGGCCATCTCAAATGATGCCAGTTTCAGCCAGACCCGGCTGACCTCCGGCATGGTGCAGCACAGATCATATACCGCGTTGGCCATGGCTGTCGGGTACACCTGCGGTTCCGAGAAGGCAACCTGCACATTTCCGCCCCGGCCGGCCAGCAGATCAGCCAGTTTCTTCTGGGCATCACCGTCACCGCCCGGCTGTTTGGCAGCCATGGTCCGCGGGGTCTCTCCCATGGCCAGCAGGCCGATCAGGTTCTTGTTCAGAATAATATTGTCCGACATGGCATTGATGACAATGCCGTCAGCCGTATTGTTCTTATTCTTGAAGATCGCGTCGTAATCCTTGATGGTGCGGACAGCGAACGTGCCGGTCTTGCTCTGGGGATTCATCTTGTGTGCTTCCTCGGCGTCGGTGAACAGCGGGAAAAAAGACTGTCCCTTATTTGTATTCAGCAGCACAAATTTCAACTGGGCCGGCCCGACGGCCTTGCCCTTTGCATTCTTGATTGTCTGGGCAATCATCGGGGCCAGGAACTGCCCCTTGATCAGGGCCTGGAATACTTTTTCCTGCAGGTCGGCGTTGCCGTTGTTGTCCTTCAGTTCCGCCATGAGTTCTTTCAGTTCGGGATTGCGGATATCCTGTTCATTTACAATTTTTGCTTTTGTCATATTCATCACCAGAG
Organism: Solobacterium sp.; assembly: GCA_017433125.1. Classification (GTDB taxonomy): domain Bacteria; phylum Bacillota_I; class Bacilli_A; order Erysipelotrichales; family Erysipelotrichaceae; genus Bulleidia. The sequence continues at coordinate 2,356 of JAFRHT010000017.1, read as the reverse complement.
AGTATTATATCACGACACGTTTTTTCATTCTTCTGCTTTCTGCGCTATAATATACCGCGGTGATAATATGAAAAAAATCAGTTGGAATTCCCCTGTTGTGCTGTCGTTTGCCCTGGTCAGCGGGCTGGCCCTGGCAGCCAACATTATTACAAACGGCCTGGCCAACCGGCTCTTCTTCAGTGTATACAAAGGCTCCTTTACCGATCCGCTGTTCTATGTCCGGCTCTTCGGACATGTGCTTGGACACGCAAATCTGGAGCATTACACCGGCAATATGATCCTGTTCCTGCTGGTCGGTCCGCTGCTGGAGGAAAAGTACGGCAGCCAGAGGTTCCTTTCCATTATTGCGATTGTAGCCCTGGTAACCGGACTGGTGCACATCTTCCTGCCCGGCCGGAGTGCCCTGCTGGGTGCCAGCGGCGTGGATTTCGCGCTGATCCTGCTGGCCTCCGTCACCGGTTCCCACAGCAGCAATGCCATTCCGCTGACCCTGATCATCGTTGCCATTATCTATATTGGCCAGCAGGTCTATCAGGGCCTGACCACAGCCGACAACATCTCCCAGGTGACCCATATCATCGGCGGGTCAATCGGTGCTGTCTACGGCATGGCAGTGCAGAGAGGAAAACACTGAACCGGGATAACCCGGTTTTTTTTGAGCATTGTTCACATTCATTTCACATTGCCGTATTACATTTATGTCAGTAACGCAGAAAGGAGTATGCATTATGGAAGAAAATTACTCTGAACATACAGAAGGAACATCTATGGAAACTACACCCGCAGATAACTGCAGCACAGCGGAAAGTACACCGGTCACGCTGAGTGAAACAGAAACAATTCCGGCAGAAACGGCACCGGAGCGTCCTGCGGAAACAGTCCCGGCCCCGGAAGAAATCAGTCTGCCGGCCGGCAAAGCGATGAGCCGGGAAGAAATCATGGAACTGATCCGGACGGAAATGGCTGCACAGCCGAAAAGCAGCAAAAACCACCCGTTCTTGATTGCCGGCCTGGCGGCGCTGGTCGGGCTTGGGGCCGGCTTCGGCGGCGGTTATGCGGCGTATGAGAAACTCCAGCCGGAAGTCAGTGAACCCGCCGGCCAGACCCAGGAAACCCTGCCGGACAATACCCAACCGGTTTCTGCCGCCTACACCGGCAATGAACTGTCCATTCAGCAGATCGCAGCCAAGGCTTCCCCTTCCGTCGTTGAGATCCGTACGGAAATCAAGGGAGAATACTATGCTTTCGGTTTCTTTGGCGGTGAATACACCTCACAGGCAGCCGGCAGCGGCGTTATCCTTTCCGATGACGGCTACATCATCACCAATAACCACGTTGTCAAAGATGCCGAAGCGATTACCGTAACACTTTATGACGGTACGGAATATCCGGCAGAACTGATCGGCACCGACAGCAAGAGCGATATTGCGGTGATCCATATTGACGCAAAGAATCTGTCCCCCGCTGTTCCCGGTGATTCCTCAGCCCTGCAGGTCGGCGATACCGCTGTGGTCATCGGCAACCCGCTGGGCACCCTGGGCGGCACGGTCACCAACGGCATCATCTCCGCAGCCAGCCGGGAAGTCACCATCAACCGTGAGGCCATGACCCTGATCCAGACCAATGCGGCCATCAACTCCGGCAACTCGGGCGGCGGCCTGTTCAACGGATACGGAGAGCTGATTGGCATCGTCAATGCCAAGGACTCCGGCACCACTTCCTCCGGCGCGACAATTGAAGGGCTCGGCTTTGCCATCCCGATCAATGAAGCCCTGGATGTAGCCGAACAGCTGATTGAAAAAGGCTATGTCACGGACCGGGCCACCATCGGCGTCATGCTCAGCACTGTCACCCAGACAGACGGCCGCCGTACACCGGGCCTTTATATCAGTGAAGTGCTTAAGGGAACCGGGGCGGAGAACGCCGGCCTGAAAGCCGGTGACCGGATCATTGCGGTTGACGGCCAGGAAGCGGACACTTACGAGATACTGTCCCGTTATCTGAAAGGAAAGAATATCGGTGATACCATCTCTTTGACAATCATCCGGGATGAAAAGGAAATGACCGTGGATGTCACCCTGGGTGAAGCCCAGAACGCAAAAGCCCGGGAATAGCACGCAAACAAAAACTGAGAGGTTCATGCCTCTCAGTTTTTTTGTGTTCAGAGAATTAATGCCCGGCTCTGCGCATGGATCTCGAAGCGATGACATCTGCTCCGGTATGCAGCAGGTCATGCACCAGCACCTGGTCGGCTTCCACCGGTGCCTCCACGGTAATGCTCCTGATCACATCCATGGCGTCCGTCATGAGGTCAAGCGGTATATCAGCGCTGGTAATGACCGGCAGGACCCGGTGT
>JAFRHT010000001.1 GCA_017433125.1 Solobacterium sp. | reverse complement strand
TTTCTTGGCCCGTTCGGTTTCGTTCATATAGTGGAAACTGCGCAGCCAGGCCCGGTCGCCGCACTGTTCGCGGATTGCCGGCGTCGCTTCCAGCAGTTCCTTCATGGTGCACTGGGACAGCAGTTCATGCCCCATCACCCGGGCAGCCGCTTTCATTTCCTGCGGAATCCCGGCATAGGCATCTGTCAGGTCAGCGTGGTTTGCCCGGCAGTCCGTCAGCATCATCGCGTATCCGGCCGCTTCAAAATCATAGTCGGCTTTGGTGATCTTCGGCTTTTCCGCATCTTTGAAGTCAATACCGATCAGGCCGCCGCAGGCACATGCCATCTGATCCATCAAGCCGCTCGGTTTGCCGAAATATACATTTTCAGCATACTGGGAAACCATGGCGATCATCTGGTCCCTGACCTTGCCGTTATTATAGAAGTGATTGAAAGCTGTGCCGATCATGACTTCAAAAGCCGCGCTGCTGGACATGCCGCTGCCCGGCAGAACCCTGCTGTCTGCCACCATATCAAAGCCGCCGATTCCGTATCCGCGGTTTTTCATACCGGCCGCTACGCCCCGGAACAGACTCTCGGAAGTCCCGAACAGTTCTTCCCTGACCGCCAGTTCACTGATATCAACCGGTGCCATTTCATAGCCTTCCGCAGCATAGCGAATGATCATGTCATCGTTTTTCTTTGCCACGGCCAGAATATCAAGCGAAATGGCCGCTGCCAGGACACAGCCGCCCTGATGATCGGTATGATTCCCGCCGACTTCCACCCGGCCGCCGCCGGACAGAACCGCTGCCTCAGTATCGCCATACAGCGCCTCAAACTGATCGAGCAGTCTGGTCAGCCGGGCCAGTCCGTCATTTCTTTCTCCATAGAGTTCCAGCAATTTCTCCGTAAATGCCTTTTCACGGGCATATGCCCTGATTTCCGATATGCGCATGGTTTATTCCTCCCTGTATGCAAAATGATACTCGGTTGTATGTTTCATCGTTTTTTCTGCCCTGAGCAGCGGAACGCACACATCCGTACGGTTCATGGCGTCCGGACTGTACTGGGTTTCAAAGCAGACGCCGCTGCGGGCCGGGAATGTACGGCCCTGTTTGCCCCAGCGGTCATTGCCGCCCAGGAAATTCCCTGTATAAAGCTGATAGCCCGGCAGATCTGAAAGAATGGTCATACGCAGACCATCAAAAGAACATTCGAGGAATGGCCGCAGTCCGGTGCCCGGTACGAAGAACGGATTGTCATAACCGTTCGCGCAGCGGATCTGTTCGTTGTCTGCCTGGATACGTTCGCCCAATGCATGCGGTTCCGTAAAGTCATACGGCGTACCGGCTACGGAACGCAGCGGTCCGCAGGCCAGACCGGTGTCATCCGTACCAAGGAATGTATCCGCCGGGCTCTGCAGGACATGGGTGAGAATACTGTCACAGGCCAGGCCGCCCAGGTTGAAATAGGCATGATTGGTGATATTCACAAAAGTATCCTGATCTGCCGCCGCTTCATAATCAAAGGCAAACCCGTCTTCCAGAAGCCGGTATGCAGCTTTCAGCCGCACTTCTCCCGGAAATCCCTGGTCCCCATCCGGGGAAACCAGTTCAAACTGAAGTTCATCAGGTTTCTCCGTTACCGTAAAGAAACGGTCCTGATACCCGTCAAAGCCGCTGTGCAGGCAGTTGGGCCCGTTATTGATATCGAGCTGATATGCCTTGTCGTTCAGGTTAAATCTGCCGCCGGCAATCCGGTTGCAGACCCGGCCGATGACTGCACCCATGCAGGAATCCAGTTTTTCATAGGCTTTCACATCAGTATGGCCAAGCAGCACATCCCGGCCGCAGCTGCGGACTTCCAGGGAAACCAACGTGGCCCCGTAATCCGTTGCGGACAGCCGGATATGATCATTTTCAATTGTGTACAGACCGGCCTTGCGGCCATCCGTTGTCGTGCCGAATTCTGTTCTCATTATTTCACCATCTTTTCAAAAGCATTGCGGGCGGCATTCTGTTCCGCCTGTTTCTTTGATGAACCGGTGCCGGTGCCCAGCACCAGATCTTCCACCAGTACATTCATCACAAAGGTTGGCGCATTGGCAGGCCCGGTTTCACTGACCAGCTGATAGTGTACAGTCCGGCGGTTATCGGCCTGCACATATTCCTGCAGCTTTGTCTTGTAGTCCCTGATGACTTTTACCTGTTCAGGGGCTTTCAGATATGGGGTCATGACCTCGTTCAGGATATTGTCCACCGCCGGCATGCCCTGATCCATGTACAGGGCCCCGAGGAAGGCTTCAAACATATCCGCAATGATGGCATCCTTTTCCCGGCCACCGGTTTTCTCTTCACCGCTGCCCAGCAGCAGGAAACTGTTCAGTTTCAGCTGCCGTCCGTATCCGGCCAGGGCCTTCTCACAGACCAGCTGGGCCCGCAGGGTTGTCATGCGTCCTTCAGGAAGCGCCGGTTCCAACCTGAAGATCCGCTCACTGCTCCACAGCTGCAGCACCGCGTCACCCATGAATTCAAGCCGTTCGTTATCATGATGGCGGCGGTGTTCATTCGCATAGGAAGAATGCATGAAAGCCTGCCTGACCAGGTCTTCGTTTTTCACATAAATATTACGTTGTTTCAGCCAGTTGATGATATTCATTCTGTTATCCTCAGTCGACAAACTGCGCGTTTTCCGCATTGGCTTCTTCCACCAGCTGCAGGATCCGCTGATTCTGCGGCAGATCCGCATTCAGCAGGATGGCTTCCGCATCCTTGCGGGCCTGATTGATGATCTTCTGATCTTCAATGATATTGCCCAACACAAAATCCGGCAGGCCGCTCTGCTTTGTTCCAAGTATATCACCCGGGCCGCGCAGCCGTAAATCTTCATAGGAGATCGCAAAGCCGTCAGAAGTGCGCACCAGGACGTTCAGACGTTCCATGGTCTTGTCATCCGCGCTGCCGGTCAGCAGCCAGCAGTAGCCCTGTTCCCGGCCCCTCTGGACCCGGCCGCGCAGCTGATGAATCTGGGCCAGGCCGAACCGGTCAGCATCATATATAATCATGCCGGTCGCATTGACGACATTGACCCCGACTTCCACAACCGTCGTTGAAACCAGGATCTGGACCCGGTTTTCCAGGAACCGGTGCATGACTTCCTGCTTTTCCTCACTGCTCATGCGGCCATGCAGGATTTCCACCCCATACTGGCCGGCATAGTACTTCTGCAGGGCCGCGGCGACATCATGCACGTTGCGGGCATCAAAGTCTTCACTCTCCTCCACCGCGGCACAGATCACATAGATCTGCCTTCCGGCAGAAAGCAGGCCGTTTACATCATTGAGAATACTGCGGAAGCTGTTCTCCTTAATCAGTTCTGTAATCACCTGCTTACGGCCTTTCGGCATTGTTTCGATCGTGCTGATATCCATATCCCCGTACAGCGTATTTGCCAGTGTCCGCGGGATTGGCGTTGCGCTCATGAGCAGAAAATCCACCCTGGTGCCCTTTTCCCGCAGGGCCCGCCGCTGCGCTACGCCGAAACGCTGCTGTTCATCCGCCACTACCAGGCCAAGACGAGGGAAACTGACCCGGTCCTGAATAAGACTGTGCGTGCCGATCAGCAGATCGATTTCCCCGGCCGCCAACCGCCGCAGCACCGCTTCCTGCTCCGCCGGTTTCATGCCGGAATACAGAACAGCGATCCGCATCCCGGTCATCCGGAACAGTTCCCGGAAATTTTCGAAATGCTGCCGGGCGAGAATTTCCGTCGGAGCCAGCAGAGCCCCCTGGTATCCGCTCAATACGGTGGCATACAGGGCACCTGCTGCCACTACCGTCTTCCCGCAGCCGACATCACCCTGTACAAGCCGGTACATCAGCCGGCTCGAGCGCATGTCTTCCAGGATCTCGTGCAGGGCCTTCTGCTGATCCGGAGTCATTTCAAAAGGCAGGGAATCCGCCCAGGTGGAAACAGCCTCATACGGGAAAATACGGGGTTCCTTTGCCCCGGTCAGATCAGCTTCACTGCGGATCTTGCGGACAGCCAGGAAAAAACGCAGGAATTCTTCGTACTTCAGTGTTCTGGCTGCAGCCGTGATATCTTCCTCACGCCGGGGAAAATGAATTTTCATCAGCGCATCACGCCGGGGCAGCAGCCGGTATGCCTTTGCATAGTTTTCCGGAACATGCTCATCCAGACTGTCGTACAGCACACTCAGTACTTTTTTTACGGAATCGCGTATAGTACGCTGCTGGATGCCGCTGCGGGTGGAATACTGCGGCTGTATCGGTTCAAGCGCTGACATTGCCTTGGCCTGATAGCTGATTGCCGTAATATTGTTAGCGCCTTTATAGATGCCGCTGACTGTAATGATCTCATTGAGTCTGAGCTGCTTTGCCCACGGGCGGTTAAAAATCGTGACATGGAACAGATTATCATCTGCCAGGACATCAAATCTGGTCATGGTCCGGTTTCTGCCGAACCGTACCGTCCGGACGGCACTGATCACTTCGGCCTCAAAGGTCACTTTATCACCGGATCGCCACTCATTCTGCGGGCGGGCATTCAGGATTTCATACCTGAACGGATAATAGGACAGCAGATCTTCCGCTGTCCTGATTCCAAGCACCTGCAGCTGTTCAATGCGCTTCGGCGTTAATTTCAGTTTTTTATCACTGATATCCATCCCTGGTATTATATCAAAAAAGCCGGATCACTCCGGCTCTGATTCGCTTATTCAACACCGATGATGAAGCTGTATACCGGCTGGCCGCCGTCCACAACATCCACATCGACATCGTAGTTTTCCTCAATGAAGGCAGTGAGATCATCCATATCCTCATCCGTTGCATCGGCCCCCTTGATCAGGGTGACGATTTCTGTCTCGGCATCCATCATCTGCTTCAGCAGTTCATGGGCAGCTTCCAGCTGTACCTGAGATGTACAGCAGATTTCCTTCTCGAAAATACCCATATAATCGCCGGCATGGATTTCCCGGCCGTCGACGGAAGTATCCTTGATGGCATACGTGATCTGTCCGGTCTTCACATGGGAAATTGCTTCCTGCATTGCGGCTTCATTGCTTTCAGCATCCGTATCAGGATTGAAGTTGATGCACGCGGCCAGACCCTGCGGAATTGAACGGGTCTCCAGAACATGGATATCCTTGCCTTCCGTCACGTCGGCAGCCTGACGGGCAGCCATAATGATATTAGAGTTGTTCGGCAGGATAAAGATATGTCTGGCCCGGACTTTGCGGATCGCCTCGACGAAGTCTTCGGTTGCCGGGTTCATGGTCTGGCCGCCGGAAATGACAATATCCGTGCGGTAATCTTCAAACAGCTTCTTCAGACCGTCACCGGCCGCCACGGCAATTATGCCGTATTCCTTTTCTTCAGCTTCCCGCTTTTCTTCAAGAATCGACGGATGCAGTTCTTCCTCGAGATTATCAATCTGAACGCGCCTGAATTCACCATAACGCTGGCCCTGGTTCAGCACTTCACCCGGCATCATCGTATTCATGCGGACCTTGACCATTTCCTGATCGATAATAACCGTCGGATTTTCGCCGATCTTGCCCAACGAATTACGGAACTTGTCCTCACGGAACAGATGTCTGCCCTGATCAGAAAGTTTCAGAATGAACTCGGTCCGGTAACCGAAAGCCTTATCCTCCGTCCGCGGCCCGACACTGCCGCCTTCCTTGATCGGACTTCCTTCCAGGAACGCCCGGAAGCCTTCGAAGATGGTCAGCAGGCCCGATCCGCCTGAGTCAACCACCCGGGCTTCTTTCAGAATCGGCAGAAGATCCGGTGTTCTGTCCAGGGAAGCCCTCGCTTCCTTGCACAGGATATCCATATATTCCTTGAATTCGCATTCGGAATGCTCGTTCAGATATGCTTCCGCTGCCGCAGTGGATTCACGCACAACCGTCAGGATCGTGCCTTCCACCGGCCGCATGACTGCCTTGTAAGCCAGTTTTGAGCCGTTCATCATGGCATCTGAGAAGGCCTTTACAGTCAGTTCCTGCTGATCCCCGACAGCCTGATAGAAACCGCGGAAAATCTGTGACAGGATAACACCGGAGTTGCCTCTGGCCCCCATCAGCAGACCGCGGGACAGGGTCTTGGCAATCACCGGCATCTGTTCACTGCCGGATTTGCGGATTTCCGCAATACCGTTGGTAAAGGTCAGCGACATATTCGTTCCGGTATCCCCGTCCGGGACCGGGAACACATTCAGCGCATCCACTTCCTTCTTACGGTTATTCAGGTTATTGCATCCGCTCTCAAGCATTGCCTTCAGAACGGCACCATTCATCGAAATCATGTTCTTATCCTCCCCGCCGTCAGCCGATTACCCGGACACCCTGGACAAAAACGTTGACGTCCGCAATCGGTTCCGACAGTGATTTTTCCAGCATATACTTTACTTTCTTCTGTGCTTCCTGCACGACTTCGGAAATCTTGATCCCGAAGCTGACAATAATATACAGATCAATGACAAGCCCGTCATCGGTTCTTTTCACAACAACCCCGCGGGTATAGTTTTCTTTCTTCAGCAGTTCAGCCCAGCCGTCCTTCAGGACCTTCTTGCTGGACATGCCGACGACACCGTAGCATTCAGTGATAATCCCGCCGGCCAGTGAAGCCACGGCAGCTTCCGAAACAACGATCGAGCCATATGTGCTCTTCTTTTCCACAGTCATGGTCATTCTCCTTTTGCGCCAATAATTATATTAAAATTCACACAGTTTATCAATCAGCCAGCCGGCTGCTCAGTTTCTTCAGCCGCATCCGGCGTTTCCTCAGGTTCCGGTATAACAAGTTTGCCAGTTGCGTAATAACCGAGTAAATAGTGATCCAGGAAATCCGGATCCTTGTTATCATTGCCGCCGGCATCAATCGGAATAATGATCCAGTTGCCGGTTTCATCCAGATAATAGCCGCCGGACGCATCCTGATAATAATGTTTGATGGCCTTGTCACCCCAGCGGTTGCGGATTATATTCCCCTCTTCATCCGTCCAGTAGTCATAAACGACTTCCGGTTCATTCCATGGACAGCTTTTCGCCACCACTACCCGCTCATTCTGCGTCGCAAAGAAGCAGTTGTCACGGTTGGTCAGCTTGCTGGCCAGTTCACGGTACTGGTTGACGCTTTCAGCGGTAAAGTAACTGGCAAAGAAGACCATTCCGTCCCGCATCCGGATTTCTATTGTTTCATTATCATAATCCATCGGATACTGGATCACTTCAGCCATGTCTTCAATAATATCAGGATTGATCTGTTCGAACGCCTTGGACAGCAGATGCGTCTGCTGTTCTTCATAGAAACCGTTGATATACGGAACCCTGGCAATGACCGGCATCAGTTCACTGGTCAGCTTTACTTCCGTGCCGTCCGCCATCAGGATAAATGCCTGATCATCATGATAGCGGTAGCCGATCGGCTGGTTTTCCGTGATTTCGATCTGGACGGCATGATTTTTCAATGCCACGACTCTGGCAGTGTCAATCATCGGATCACTTTCAAGCCGTTTCTTCGTTGTGGCGGGAAAAATCAGAAAATACCGGGAATCATAGCTGATGCCCGATACCCGTTCCACATAGGACTGTGGCAGATAATTGTTGCCGGAAACACTCAGCGAACGGATCCGGCTGAATGAAGACAGAAAATAGCTTCCGGCGATCAGAAAAACAGACAGCACCATCGCCCAGGCGAAAAGAATCGGCCGGGCATTGTGCATCATCTCATTGCTGCGGCTGATCTGCCGTTCTTCCAGCATCTCATCGACACCGGTCGGCTGTTTTTCCAGTTCCGCAATGATTTTTTCCTGATCTATTTCCAATTGAACTTCTCAACTTCCATTTTGAGATCTATACCGTATCGTTCAAGTATTTCATCATGGATTTCGTCGGCCAGCTGCAGGAAATCCTTCGCTTTGGCATGATCTTCATTAACGATAAAATTGACATGTTTTTCCGAAACCATGGCGCCGCCGATCCGCTTGCCGCGGTAACCGATATTTTCGATCAACTGCCATGCGGGAATATTCTCCGGATTGCGGAACACACTGCCGGCACTCGGCTTATCCAGCGGCTGAGAGGCAATCCGACGCTGCCTGCGGTTATCCATCAATTCCCGGATTTCGTTTACATTTCCAGGTTTCAGGTGCATCCGCACCCCGAGAATCAGCCAGTCAGGATGACTTTGGAAGATACTTGTCCGGTAACCGAATTCACATTCGGCATTACTGATCCACTCACTGTTGCCGTCCCGGTAAACCAGAACACTCTCAATGACATCGGCCATGGCAGACCGGTATGCGCCGGCATTCATGAAGGTCACCCCACCAACCGTGGCCGGAATGCCGCTGGCAAACTCCAGACCGGAATAACCCAGCTTCATAGCATCATATGCCAGCGATATAATCGAACAGCCGGCCTGGGCAGTCAGAATATCATCCCGGAAGAAACTGGCCGTAAAATAGCGGTCAAGCCGGATGACAACCCCGGCAAATTCATCATCGGAACAGAGCAGATTCGAGCCCTTTCCGATGACTTTATACGGGACATTTTCCCGCTTCAGCATACGCAAAATACCGTCAAGTGACAGTTCATTCTGCGGATATACCGTATACCTGGCCGGACCGCCGATCCGCAGGGTTGTCATGCGGGCCAGCGGGACATCTTTATCCGTCTCGGCAAGTTTCTGTAGTTCTGTATAAAGACTGTCCATTCTAGACAAGTTCCTCCATCCATCTGATCATTTCATAGGCGGCATCCGGTTTGCCCTGTGCGGCCGCATTTGTTCTGATCTCCTGTCTGGCAGCCGGATCATTGATCAGTTCAACAATCATATCTGCCAGATTTTCCGGGGTCAGATCCTTTTCTTCTATCATCCTGGCAGCATTTTTCTCCACCAGTTTCATGGCATTGAATACCTGATGATTATTCGGCACATAAGGGCTGGGCACCAGGATTGACGGCGCCCCGAGAGCCGTAATCTCGCAGATTGTTGTGGCCCCGGCCCGGGTTACGGAAAGATCCGCCAGTTTCAGCGCGCTTGCCCCGTCCACATACGATTCAATCCGGATGTTTTCTTTTTCAGTTGTGAATCTGTAAGGATTTTCCTTGCCGGCTGCGATCAGCACCTGCAGATCAACCGGCAGAGTTGCACAGGTCCGGTCAATGACAGCTGATACAGTTTCAGAACCAAGCGATCCCATCATGAAGAAGACCAACGGTTTTTCTCTGACAAACCCGTACTGCGCATACAGATCGGCTGTTTCCTTCTCCACAGCCAGCGTGGCTTCCGGATTGCCCAGGTTGCGGAACTTCCCCGGCACAAAACTAGCCCGGTTTTCCTCGTAGCAGCCTACTGCCGCGTCCGCGTAGCGGCTGAGCATTTTGTTCGCTTTGCCGGCAAAGGAATTCTGTTCGTGAATCATGGTCGGGATCTTCAGCCGGTGGGCTGCCATGATCAGCGGTACACTGATATAATTGCCGAACCCGATGCAGATATCGGGCCTGTCCCGCTTCAGCAGTTTCCGGCAATGCCGCTCGGCAGCCAGCAGTGAAAACAGGGATTTTACCTTGGCACTGAAACCACCGTTCATGCCTGACATTTTCATGCCGTAAAACGGATATCCGCATGCCGGGATGACTTCTGCTTCCATCCGGTTGGACGAACCGAAAAACGTGATCCGGCAATCAGGGTATTTCTTCTTCAGTATGTCAGCCAGAGCCAGCGCAGGATTGATATGCCCGCCTGTTCCTCCGGTTGCGATATAAACGTTATTAATCATATTGCGGCAATAATTTTATCACAGTTCCCGATACCCTGGCCACTTCCGGGGCATAAATCCATCAACCGGACTCAGGCAGTTTTAACAGATACCCGGTTTTTCCAGGTTCCGCTGAGCAGATAAACTGCCCCGATGACACCAGGCACAAGCCCGGACAGCGCGTTGCCAAGCCAGAAACCGCGGATTCCCATATTCATCTTCACCCCGAACAGCAATGCCAGGCCGATCCGGCAGACAATGCCGTCAAGCAGTGCCACAGTCAGATTCAACCGGGAATTGCCGGAACCGTTGATCAGTGAGAACGCGGCCGGCCGCACCGTGGAACCGGTATACTGAATCAGGGCAAATGGAATGTAGGTCAGCGCCAGGGTCAGCACAGCTTCGTCAGATGAGAACAGTCCGAACAGCCATTCCGGCCGCAGTACGGTTATGATCCCCATGAGTGATGCCGGCACCGCTACGACACAGAAAGCGGTCAGGACAACCTTCGGCACCCGGCTGGTCTTGGAAGCCCCCAGGGCCTGGGCTATCATCGCCCCGCCGGCACTGGAAACAGCCTGGGAGACAATATTGACAATCTGTTCGATCTTCCGGCCTACCCCGGTCACTGCCACAGCATTGACGCCGTATGAATTGACATACGAATTGACAAACAGCATTGAGAAAGTAATAGCTGCAGACTGAATCACCATCGGAATCCCGAGGGAAAGCAGCGGTTTGATCACTTCCCTGTAAATCCGGAAGTGTTCCGGTTTGAAATCAAAGTAGAACTGTTCCCGGTTTCTGTACAGCAGCCGCAGCGCGAAGATAAAGCTGACGGCCTGTCCGATCACGGTACCCAGCGCAGCTCCGAACGCGCCCAGATTCATGCCGGCCACAAATACCAGGTCAAGAATGATGTTCAGTATGGAAGCTATCGCAATAAACTGGAACGGATGCCGGGAATCACCCATTCCCCTCAGCATGGCAGATACCATATTGTACCCGTAGATGAACACCAGACCGCAGATGCAGGTAACGATGTAATCACGGGTCATATCCCAGGATGCAGCCGGTGTATTCAGCCACCGCATGACACCCTTGTATCCGAACAGGAAGATGATCATCAGGATAACCGCCGCGCTCATCAGCAGCGTGAACATCGTTCCGACCATCTGGCCAACCCGGTCCCGCCGGCCTTCGCCGACATAGCGGGAAATCGTAATCTGGCCGGCATTGGATATGCCCATCGCCACAAAGGTCAGCAGCTGCAGCACCTCGCCGCCGATGGCCACGGCTGACAAGCCATTGGTGCCGACAAACCGGCCGACAACGATCATATCCACCATGTTGTATACTGTCTGAAGAAGCCCCGAAAGGAAGAGCGGTGTGGCAAAAGTCAGAAGCGTAACCGGTACACTGCCGGTTGTCAGATCACGAATCAGCTGACTGTTCTGTTTTTTACTCATCTTCTGCCCTCCTGTATAAAATCAACTTTAAATATTTTCGCACTTTTAGCGGTAAAAAGACAGAATAACTTTAGTCACTCAAAAAAAAAGCCCATATGGGCTTGAATCCTTTTACTGTCTTTCTGTACCGCAGGCCAGATTCTCCACCTGAGTCCCGAACAGACGGCGGAATACAGAAACCAGACGGCCGGTAATCAGAGCTGACAGGACCGTTCCTTCCCGGATCCAGCGGAAAGGGTCATGCAGGATCAGCAGGGATAAGCACAGACCGATCAATACGACCGAGCAGTCCACGATTGTCTTGACTTTGGCGAATGGTTTGCCAGCTTTCCTGGCTATGGCCATGGTGAGGCCTTCCATCGGCATCGGGATGATATCCACCGCAACATACAGAAATACCCCGAAAGCAACAATGACGATGCTGATGAACAGCATCATCAGACTGCCGGCATAACCGTCCATGATCCGCCAGTTTCCCATAACTCCCTTTGAAAAGGTCACAAAATAACCAAACAGTGTGCTGAAGAAGATCTGCAGGACGTTGAACAGCTTGAATTCCTTCCGCAGAATCAGGGCCTGCAGCAGGATATAGAAACAGAAGACAGCCGTGACAATCGAACCGACAGACGCTTCCCTGCCGATGCACGAAGCAATTACATAAGGCAAAGAATTGACCGGGGAAATGCCCAGACCGGCATTGGCGGAAAACGCAACCCCGAAAGCCAGGCACAATAGCCCGATACAATACAGAACAATACTGATTACCCACTGCATTCCGGATCTGTTTCTCATATTCATTCTCCTGTCCCTGTTTCAGACAGATATACTTTATCAGATATTCCGTTTCCGGTGAAATACAAGTCTGGATAATAAAAAAGCCGCATGTCTGCGGCTTCCTCAGTGATTCAGATATTCTTCGATTCTGGTTTCCACAGCCTCGATGCCGGTCTTCTTAAGCGATGAGCATGGTATGAGATTCTGTTTCCCGAGTTCAAGGGTTTCGGAAATGATCTTCAGCTGGGCGGCAATCTGATTGTTGCTCAGCTTGTCGGCTTTTGTGCAGGCACCCAGAATGGCCAGATGCGCCTGTTTGGCATATTCCACCATCTGGATATCTTCCGGTGACGGTGTGCGGCGGATATCAAGCACAATGACCATTGCCTTCAGCTGCTCACGGCGGCGGAAATATGGTTCCATCAGCCGCCCGAATACTTTGGCTGACTGGTCACCGCCTCTGGCATAGCCATAACCCGGCGCATCCACGAAAACAACACGGTCTTCAATCAGGAAGAAGTTCAGCAGCTGTGTCTTGCCCGGCGTCTTGCCGCTGTAGGCAAGGTTTTTCCGATTGGTTAAGGCATTGATCAGACTGCTCTTGCCGGCATTGGAACGCCCGGCAAAGATGACTTCGGGTAAATCCGATACCGGCCACTGACTTTCATAGGCACTGCTGGCCAGATATTCAGCCTTGCTGTACATCAGCGGACCAGCGCTTCCTTGAGTACCTGGGACATCGTTTCCACCGGCACGAATTTGACATGTTCCTTGACCGCATCCGGAATATCTTCCATATCCCGCATGTTGGCTTTCGGAATCAGGATCTTCGTAATCCCGGCCCGGTTGGCCGCAAGACTCTTCTCCCGCAGGCCGCCGATCGGCAGCACGTTGCCCCGCAGTGTAACTTCACCGGTCATGGCCAGGTCGGAATGAACCGGCGTATCGCTCAGTGCCGAAACAAGTGCGGTTGTCATTGTCACACCGGCAGACGGACCGTCTTTCGGTACTGCCCCTTCCGGAACATGGATATGAATGTCATGGCTGTCAAAGAACTGCGGATCAATACTCAGTTCCCGGGCATGTGCCTTGACATAGTCAATCGCAATCTCAGCGGATTCCTTCATGACATCACCCAGCTGTCCGGTCAGGATCAGCTTACCCTTGCCTTCAAAGTAGTTCACTTCAATCTGCAGGATGTCACCGCCGAACGATGTATAAGCAAGACCGGTGACGACCCCAATCTGATTCTGCTTTTCCTTGTTGCCGTATTCGAAGATTTCTTTGCCAAGCCATTTGCGGATCACTTTTTCCGTGACCGTAACGGTCTTTCTTCCTTCTTTCAGGATAGCCAGTACGGTCTTGCGGCACAGCGAACCGATTACCCGCTCCAGCTGCCGTACACCGGCTTCCCGGGTATAATGACGGATCAGGTAAAGGATTTCCTTTTCCTTCAGTTTGAACTGGGCCGGCTTCAGGCCGTTGGCTTCCAGCTGCTTCGGGATCAGGTGCTCGATCGCAATATGAACCTTGTCGATTTCCGTGTAGGACGGCAGTTCAATGATTTCCAGTCGATCCTTCAGCGGGGCCGGAATATTCTCAAGGTAGTTTGCCGTAGCTACGAAGAGCACTTTGGACAGATCATACGGTTCTTCCAGATAATGGTCACTGAACAGGGCATTCTGTTCCGGGTCGAGTACTTCCAGAAGCGCATCACTCGGATCTCCCTTGTAATCAGCACCCATCTTGTCAATTTCATCAATCAGGAATACCGGATTGATCACCTGCGCTTTCTTCATGCCCTGGATAATACGGCCCGGCAGTGAACCGAGATAGGTTCTTCTGTGACCGCGGATTTCCGCTTCGTCCCGGACACCGCCAAGACTCATCTTGACGAATTTCCGGTCCAGGGCGCGGGCAATGGATTTTGCCAATGAGGTCTTGCCGACACCCGGCGGACCCACCAGGCAGATAATCGGCGCATTCAGCGTGCCTGTCATCTGCTTGACTGCCAGATATTCCATGATGCGTTCCTTAACCTTTTTAAGGCCGTAATGATCATCATCAAGGACTTTCTGAACACCCTTCAGATCTTCGTTGTCAGCGGTTTCCTGCCACCACGGTACTTTCAGCAGCCAGTCCAGATAGGAACGGGAAACAGATGCTTCGCCGCTGCCCGGCGGCAGCATCTCATAGCGCTGCAGTTCCTCACGGGCTTTTTCCTTGACGTGCTCCGGATACGGATTGTTTTCAATCATATCCCGCAGATTCTGCGTATCATCCGTGAGATTGGAAACATCACCGAGTTCTTCCTTGATTGCCCGCAGCTTCTCCCGCAGGAAATACTCTTTCTGTGAATCATCGATATGTTCCTTGACCTTGTCATTGATGGTCGCTTCAATCTGGGAATACTGCTGCTGTTTCTCCAGTTCGGCAATGATCTGCACAAGCCTGTCATTGACATCCAGAGTTTCCAGCAGTCTCTGCTTGACCGGAATATCCAGCGGGAAATACTGGGCAAACTGATTGGTCAGTGTTACCGCGGAAACACCATGGGTCAGCTGGTTAACGATGTCTGACGGGAACTGCGCGGTGATATTGCCGACCTTCTCGAATTCGCTGATAACTCTTCTGACCAGCGCTTTTTCTTCCATATCGGTACCGTGTACATCTGCCAGTTCTTCGACAGTCGCCATGATCATCATGCCGTCATCTTCCATCTCCACCAGCCGGGCTCTGGAGATGCCGGTAAAGGTTACCCGCATGAACCCTTCCTTGCGGCGGATAATCTTGATCCGGCTCAGCGTGCCAACCTGGTAAAGGTTGTTCTGTTTCGGGTCATCCACCATGATATCGTTCTGGCACACCAGCCAGACCATGCTGTCATACGAAGAGGATGCTTCATTGACCGCTCTGGTCGACTTGCTGCGGCCGACTTCGATCATGACATCCTGCCCCGGGAACACAACGATGCCGCGGGTGCAGACTGCCGGTACGCGAACTGTTTTGAATTTGCTCATTGCTGTACCTCCTGTTCTTTTTGACAAAATAAGACGCCAGGCGTCTTATTTCGGATTGTTTATTCAGCTGTTTCTTCAGCTTTCCTGACATGTTCCTTAACGAACTCGTATGCCTTCTGCCGGGCCAGATCCGCCTTGACAAGGTCTGCGTCCAGCTGCTTCTTCACGTCTTCAAGCTGCATGTTGTACATCTTGGACATATTGACGAATTCGTTCTCAACATCTTCGGCCGCGATTTCGATATTCTCGATCTTGGCAATCTTGTCCAGAATCAGACGGAGCTTGACAGAAGCAGCGGCCTGTTCCTTATTTGAATCGACCAGTTGTTCACGGGTCATGCCGGTCATGTTCAGGTACTGGTTCATGTTCATGCCGTACTGCCGCAGCTGCTGTTCCAACTGTGCTGTCATGTTCTCTGCTTCGTTCTGGATCATGACTTCCGGAACATCAATTTCTGTTCCCTCAGTCAGCGCTTTGCCCAATGCTTCATCAGCAGCTCTTTCAGCGTCCATGCGCTTGGCTTCTGCCAGTCTGTTGCGGATGAGTTTTGTCAGTTCTTCAGCTGTCTCGACGCCCGGGAAGTTGACATCCTTGGCAAAATCATCATTTACTTCCGGCAGAACCTTTGTCTTGACTGTATTGGCCTTGACATGGAAGACGACTGCCGCACCCTTCAGTTCTTCGGCATGATAGTTTTCCGGGAAAGTCAGGTTGAGATCCTTTTCCTCACCGGCCTTGATGCCGACCAACTGGTCCTCAAAGCCCGGAATGAAGGAATTGCTGCCGAGTTCAAGATCATAGCCTTCTGCTTTTCCGCCTTCAAAAGCAACGCCGTCCTTGAATCCTTCATAGTCGATGTTCACAGTGTCGCCCATTGCGGCTTCGCTGTCTTTTTCGACAATATCGGCATACTGCTCACGCAGCCGGCCGAGTTCCTTGTCATATTCCTCTTCGGTAACTTCGAGGTCGCCGAGTTTATAATCAAGATCCTTATACTGTCCGATTTCGAAATCCGGTGCTACCGTGAATTCGAAGACAATCTCCGCGTGATCCGCATCAATGCCGCGGATATCCAGGACAGGCTGGGAAACCGGTTCCAGACCGAGTTCCTTCAGGCCGGCGATCATCCATTCGTTGGCATTGTCAGACACAGCCTGTACCTGCGTCTGGTATGCCGGGATTCTCTGCGCCAGAATCTGAGCCGGAACATGACCCTTGCGGAATCCTTCCACCTGAACGGTCTGGGCAAGTTTGCGGAATGCCTTGTCACAGGCCTTCTTCCATTCTTCACCTTCCACGGTGACAACCATCTCACCGTTTGATTTTTCTTTTAAAGTCCAATTTGCTGCCATTTCTGTTCGCTCCTTTCAGCAATTTCAATAACTTTATAAGTATAGCAAACATCATGCGGATCGGCTATATGACAGCACGATTTCATGACAGTTTTAGCACTCTGCATGAATGCCTGCTAATACATTACAACAAGCGTTTAGCACTGTCAATAGAAAAGTGCTAATTCTCTGTTTCCAGCATGCTGTGCAGTTCACGGATAACCTCATCCGCCAGCGGTCCGGCTTCTTCCGCCTCATATGTCAGCGGCAGAGCCATATATAATTTACCGGCCAGCAGGGTCATGGCCATATTCAGGACCGAGGGATTACGTGCCAGTTTCTGTTGCAGAAGCGCAGCTGCCGGGCTGGTTGCCTGACAGCGACTGACCGGTACGACTTCATCTGCGTAGAATGCGTATTCCACCCCATTACGATTCCAGACAAATTCCTCGCTGATTTCCTGCTCAGCCAGAGCGTCAATGACCAGGACAGCCGCTTCCGGCACCGGATCTTTCTGCAGATAATCCTGCAGTTCACTGATGCAGGCCCGCAGATTATGATTATGCAGAGCATTGGCCGCAGCCAGCTGTGAAGCCGGCCGGCCTTTAAGCATATGCAGCAGTTCCGGCAGGGATTTCTCCCCTTTTTCCTTTGCCCTGCTGCCGCGGGCAAAAATCAGTTCTTTCTGCAGGTCGTGCAGTTTTTCCTCCGTCGGTGCGGGAATATACGGCATGGCCAGTTCACGCTTCAGCAGATACTCAGCATCATCAAGCTGGCCGTTCTGCAGACAGGAACTGATTTCGGTGATGATTTCATCATAATAATCGCTCATATAGACTCCCAGTGCACAAAGAAACAAAAACTGCATGCCCTGCAGTCTTTTTTCTAATGGCGTCCACGGAGGGCTTAGAGCGGTTTCGTGATTTCCGCATATTTATGCGGTCAAATGACATTCCAAGCACCTCGATACACAATTCGATACACAAGAACGCCGCCAAACTGCTCTGACATGATACCACAGATCACTTGCGAGATAAATCTGAATTAATCTCCAACCCCTTAATAAGGAGCATCCTGATTGCGCTTTCAATAGAAATCCCTTCCTTTTCAGCGTATTCAGATACAGTTTCAGCGATCTCCGGAGTCATTGTGATTTCGAGTGTTTCCATTTTGTTCTCCCTTCTATGAAAATCTTCGATTGTTCACGGCCTGGATTCTATCGTTCTCGTTTGATACTGCATAGTCCAGGGACATTGAAGCGGACTCGTGACCCATAATGTCACGGATGATGTTTGCGGGTGTTCCGGAAGTAAATAGATCTGTACTCAGTTGGTGACGGAGCATGTAGAGATTGAACTGGACTTTCGTCTTCTTTGCTACCAGGTGAACATAATTGCTCACATAATCTATCTGCTGAAGATTTCCATGGAAGTCAGCAAAGATAATGTCGTGCTTTGTCCATTCCATGCAATCTTTCAGAATCGGTTTCAAGTCTTCTGGAATCGGCACGTTACGAACCGATTTAGCGGTCTTAGTGGCACCGATTTCGAGGTGGCTCGTGATAGTGCTGTGAGCTGCTTTATTGACCGATATGAACGATCCTGACCCTGGCGTGATATGAATGTCATCCTTCGTTAAAGCGAAGCATTCAGCAGGTCTAAGGCCGCAATACTTCATGACCTGGACAGCGTACCAAATGCACTGGCTTTCATACCTTCCGGTCACAGACGCGCTGTTGTATTCCAGGAGTGCCTCGCAGAATTTTTGAAGGTCTTCAGATGTTATCTCCTTCTTCTTTGGATTATCAGGTTGGCACTCAGGAATCTTAACCTGAAGTGTTCTGTCGGGAATGCTGATGTTCATCATGAACGCCGCCTTGTAGATCAGCCGCCACACTGCCAGGAAGTGATTGACCTGCGCTCTTGTATGAGTGCGGGCGTATTTGTTCAGTGATGCTTGGATATCACCGGCAGTGAGTTTCTCGATGGATACATCTCCATAGACGGAGATACCGTGATTGTAGAAAGTGTTATGGCGTTTCCTTGTCTTGAGCCTTACCGGGAAGAATTCAAATGTCTTTTCATACAGTTCTCCCACAGTATGGAAGTTGCTCACAGTATAACCATTAGACATTTCAACGAGTTTCTCATCCCTCAGTTTGACCGCAAACTCTAATGCCTGTTTCGGAGTGTCAAAGTCTTCGATCTTGATGGATTTCATAAATATCTGACCGTGTACCCGGAGCGTAATCTGAAGCGAATGCGTACCTGCCTTGCTGACTCTTTCAGTGATGTACTTCTCCTTCTTTTTAATCATCTTCTTTGTCATGGTTTCACCTCCTTCCCAATTGGGCACCGTATTCGATAAGAGTACAGATGAATTCAACCTGATCTTCCTGGGTGAGATTCTGAAGATCGTTTAGAAGCATCTTGACCTCCCAGGCCTTTAGAGCAGTAACCTCTTCGGTGTGTAACGTTTTGAAATATGGTGTTGTCTGAGTTGATACTGTAGAGTGATGCACCTTGTTCGTTTTTGCCATGTTATACTTTACCTGTCCTTTCTATGGCTATGGATTGCGACACGAGGAGACTGCGGCAACAGTTTCCTCATTTTTTGTTTATACGCTTGCGCAGAATATCTCTAACAATGCAATCAAGGACATACTCAAATGCTTGACTTTCATAAGTGATTTGATACAACTCAAGAAACCCCTTCAACTCCTTTTTTTGGATTGGCATTTCTTTTTGTTCACTAAGTTTCTTGTTTACCCAATAATGCCAATTTTGTTTATCAAACCACGCATCAAACAGTTCATCGCATGTATGCAAGTATTCCTGAATATCGTCCATCGTTTGACTAATGTATTTCGGAATAACGAATCCATCGACATTCTGAATATAGTCTTCTCCAAACGGAATATCTTTTGACATATGCACTTCATGACCACGGAGCCAATCATAACTAACATTCAAATTTTCGGCGATCAATCTAAGTTTATCGGGATTGATTTCTCCGTGTTGACGGTATTTTTTATATGACTCATAGGAGAATTTACAAGATTTGCACAATGTTTGTATCGTGATTTTTTTTGCTTTCATTGCGTATTCAAGTCGTTCGATGTCAAACGATACGCTCTTTTTTTTCATCGCCATTTTTGTCACCTTGTCATAGGTACGAGATAAATTTATTGTTTACCTCGATAGGTATCTTTTACCTGTTAATCTGAATATAGCAAACGACGATGACGGCCGTCAAGTTGAATGTGAGAAAGGAGAATTGAAAATGCTGGAAATCGAAGTGATGCCGAGCATTATCATCAACAGGTTGAGCGAAACGCTAGACAACGCTGACGATCTTCTCGACGACCAGATGGAGGCTGGAGCCATCGACATAAACGATCGGGAGGTCATGGAAGAATTGCGGAGAGTCAGAAAGTTTATTTCTGATCTGCGGTGGTTGATCATGGTTGGAAGACTTAAGTAAGTAGGTTTTTCAAGGGATCGATCACAACTGAGTGGTCGATCCCCTCTTTAATAAATGAAAGGAGTTAGAACGTGGATTACAACAAATTCTATTACGCCAATCGCCCACGCCAAGGAGGTCAACCTGTGTGGGTAGATAAGCACCCTGAACTGTACCAATTAATGGAATCCTCAGGATTGCGACAGTATGACATTGCGCTTATCTGCAATATGCACCCGGATTCATTAAGTCGAAAACTTAGAACTACAATGACCACTGCCGAAGAGCAGAAAATTATCACAACTATAAAAACATATTTGAGGGAGCATTCTAATGACTAGCAGAACAGACGATGTTCTCGTTCCCGGTAACATGTTCGCCGAAGAAGCCGCTGAATACCTCCGCACTACCACCAGGAAGATCAGCCTGTATCGAAGATGCGGACTCCTGAGGTATTGCAAATTAGGCAAGAACTATGTCTATAAGGTCTCCTGGCTCGATGAATTCATGGAGGCCTGGTCAGGATACGACCTGTCTAATGAATCAGCTGTGAAATTGGCAATAAAAGAAAAACAGTGGAGGCAGACGCATGTATGACGGAAGCCTCAAATCATGGGCGTTGCGTTATGCAGATCGAGGCTTTGCGGTATTTCCCTGTCAGCCGAACAGTAAGAAGGCTCTGCCAGGATTCCGCTTTGATGGAGTAGCATCATCTGACGGTCTTCATCCAACCACTGATCCGAAGCAGATTGAAAAATGGTGGTCAGAGAATCCCGGTTACAATATCGGGATCGCCACCGGATCAGTCTCCCGGGGTCTTGTGGTGATTGATGTGGATATGAACCCGGCGAAGAACAAAGTCGGCGAAGGGTCTCTTCATTCCTGGGAGGCCGATCACGGCGATCTTCCTGCGACCTGTTCGGTTCGTTCCGGATCGGGCGGCAGACACTACTATTACATCTCTTCCGATCAGTACGGAACAACACAAGGAATACTCCCGGATATTGATCTAATGGCTGAGAGAGGCAAGATACTTGCTCCCCCTTCCATTCATCCGGAGACAGGCCAGGCATACGAATGGATTGACGGTCAGTCCCTCCTGGACGTTGCACCGACCATGTTGTCAGGCAGTGCAAGAGACCTGATTACTTCAGCCAGGAGGCAAACTCATAAACACCAGGACACGCCTGAAAGATTCACTGCTGGCACAAGGACAAGGGAATTAGTCAGGATGATTGGGAAGTCTCGGAGCCTCGGCATGAATGACGATGAAATCCGAGAAGCCATTAAAGCGGTAAACACGAACAGATGCGATCCGCCACTGACTGACCGGGAACTCGAGCAGGAGGTCTTCCCTTCGCTGAAGCGTGACTGGCTTGAAGATCACAGCCTCGATCAATTCCACACAATCGACAGCAAGGGTAATGCCTTGGGCGTTTATGACAACGAGATATTTACTCACATCTGCGAGAATCATCACCTCTTCGTTATCGGGTCGATTCCTTACATCTATGAAGGTGGAGTGTTCCGCCCGGATGAGAACGGAACGAGGCTGAAGACAATGATCAAGAGGTGCATATATCCCCGGTTCATTCGGTCTTCCACTATTGACCGGGTATATAAACTCTTCACCATGGATCACGCCCTTCAGGAGGCCACTGAGACGGTGAACAGTTATCCCTGCCATTGGATAAATTTCACGAACGGATTCTATGATCCGATTGAGAAGAAAATGATCGCCCACAGCCCAAAATACAAAGCGGTCAATCAGATCCCTCATGAGTATCATCCGGAGGCCGTGACCACCGGCAACGAAGTAGACAGATGGTTAGACTTCATTGCTCCTGATCCAGGTGACCGGGAGATGCTCCTTCAGTTCTGCGGCTATTGCATGACCAGGGATATACGACAACAGAAGTTCCTCATCCTGGTCGGATCGGGCGGATCGGGCAAGTCCACGCTCATCAGATTGCTGTCAGAGGTCGTTGGATCAGACAACATAAGCAGTATATCGCTGAAGGAATTGACTCAGAGGTTCGCCAGTTATGGCCTGATGGGTAAACTCCTGAACTGCTGTGCCGATCTCGAAGTGTCCGCCCTGGAAGATGTGTCCATGCTCAAGAAGATACTCGGCGAAGATTATCTCAGAGGTGAACCCAAGGGAAAGGATGCGGTCACGTTCCGCAACTATGCGAAGTTGATCTTCAGCACAAATGAACTTCCCCTGGTTCTCAGCGAGAGGACGAACGGATTCTATCGGCGGCTGATGGTGCTGAGTATGGACATGCAGCCTCCGATTGTGAGGCCTGACTTCTTCGACATTCTGAAAGCCGATCTCGCCCATTTTATACACCTGGCAGTCGAAGCTTTAGAGCAGATGTATGAGTCGGGAACAATCGCCGAATCCGTCAATTCATCGGAAGCAGTCAACAGGTTACGCCAGGAATCCGACACTGTGGAAGCATGGCTGGCAGACAATTGTTATCTGGAAGGCCGTGAAAATCGGTCATACCTCTTGGAGAATTACCAGGACTATTGCATCAAGGCTGATCGGACTCCACTGAAAAAACATCAGTTCTTCAGATCGCTTAGATCGAAGAGATTTGTCGAGGTGAAGAGTTCAGGCGCCTGGTTCTTTCAAGGGGTGACGGTGCACAACTTCCATGAGAAATAGTGAACTCTACAGAAGGTATATCCGATCCCCGGCCTGGGAAGAGAAGAAGCGGCAGAGGATGGAGATTGACGGTTACAAGTGTGTCATGTGTGGCCGTCACATCTCCCACTGCCGAACAATGCAGGTGCATCACATTACCTATGCCCGATTGGGTAATGAGAACGTATTGACCGACTTGTGTACGCTCTGCGGCTCGTGCCATAAGAAGATACACAACTATTACAACCGTAAAAGGTCGAACAAGACCAAGGGAGAACAACATGAACAAGAAAGTACAGCAGATTCAGAGCGAGTATGATGCTCTGATCAAAAAACATGATGCCGAATTGGACAAACTGAATTCAGAGAAGTTAAAGGCCGAGGCAGAGCAGAGCAAGGCTGAAGCGGAAGCGGATGCCGCCATGAAAGAAGGAGACCTGGTCAAATATGACAAGGCCGCCGCCACTGAAGAAAAGGCTCGTAGAATGGTCAGATTCTACACAGGCCGCATGGAAGCGGTCAAAGCGGATCATTCTTCAGAACTCAGCAAACTCGCTGAAATCGCTCGAAATGGCCTTCTTAAGGATGCGGAAAAAGACTATGCTGACCTCCGCACATCTCTCGTCAAATTGGCGTATGCCTTAACAAAGCAGATCGATGACCTGGACGCTGAACGAGCCGAAGCAAGCGATCTGATCCGGAAGATCATGACAGCCGCAGGAACAACTCAGGCTGAGAACATGATCCCAAAAGTGAATCAGGGGTTTAGCGGGAAGAAAGCCATCCAGGATATCTATCGGGATTTGACAATTATCAAAGCCATAGAAAGCGGACAGGATGCTATGGGATTCTCCGCCGACAGTATCAAGAACTGGCTGTGAGGTGAAACTGTGAACAAGAAAACACTCGATGAATTTGCCCGGTACAAGAAGGCTTATGAGAAGTCTATTGAACTGAACACAGTCATCAGAAGACGACCTGAGACAGCCGTTGCGGAAACCATGACAGCAAGAATGGTTCTCGAAACACTGAGATTCTCCCGAGACCTGAAGAAGCGCATGAAAGAACTCGAGCCCGAGGTCAGAGCCTGGATTGCAGGACAGTCTGATCCTGAGGTTCGAGCCGCCCTTCACCTCATGTATATCGATGGCAAGAGTATGACTGAAGCCTGTAAAAAAGCGCATACCAGGACAAAGCCCGAAACGCTTGAAGAACGCTGTCAGAGAGTCCTGGCCTCCATCAAGAGATGAATATCGAGACGATCCGAGAGTTCAGGCTGAAGGAAGATGCATATCTTGCGGCTGTGACAGTCTACCGGGATTATCTGAGAGCAACCCCTGTCGAGATACCAAGCGAGGAGTTTGACCACGTTATCAAGATGACAATCGAGACTGAAGCTATTAAAAGACAGCGAGACTTTCTGTCCTCGCAGATCAGGGCATGGCTGGTCGATTGTATTGAGTGTTGTGAATGTCGCTACGCTTTGCAACTGATTATATTCAGACACATGCCATTCAAGACTGCCTGTTATGTCGCCAGTGCAAACAAACCTCCCGAAGAGATCAGAGATACCATCCTCACGATCATCCGGGCACTTCAAATCAGTTAAATCACGGAGTGATGATTTATACCCGGGCTCAACATACGGAGCGATATGAAGAGTTCCCGGAAGTGACAGCGTGTTTCTCTTTTCGCACGTTGTCAAAGACTTCTTTCCTCCTTTCTGCAAGAGGCATCCGCAAGGGTGTCTTTTGCATTTATTCCCTAAATAGATCTTCCTCCGTCCGAGTAAGAGATCGCCGAATATGGGCATTTATGAACGTCCTGGAGGCATTTATTATAGAGGTCTTGGCTTTGACTGATGAGAACTTCCATAATACGATTGAATTGAAGATGGCACAAAAAATGTACATGTCCCCCTGTGGTAAATGTGTATGGCAAAACCGTTGCCTTGCATCTCAGAATTGCAACGTCTGGAAGAGATACCAGGTCTATTTATGGGCAGTGATCAAGCAGAACAGGAAGATCATCACC
>JAFRHT010000016.1 GCA_017433125.1 Solobacterium sp. | reverse complement strand
GGAGACGGAAGCGATCTGCTTAGTCGGAAGGATGCTTCAGGAAGAAATTCCTGGATGTATTGAGGTATTGGAGTCTGAAAAATCTTTTGATCTTGGCAATTGTTTTCAAGCGTGACGAGAGATTTCGGCATCAATACACATTTGATACACCGACGATACACAAACCAGGTGATTTTATACGATCAGTGTATGAACAGTGAGCAGACATT
The DNA here is from genome assembly GCA_017433125.1 of Solobacterium sp. Classification (GTDB taxonomy): domain Bacteria; phylum Bacillota_I; class Bacilli_A; order Erysipelotrichales; family Erysipelotrichaceae; genus Bulleidia. The sequence goes on along the minus strand of JAFRHT010000016.1, from coordinate 27,491 downwards.
GAAAACACAAAAAAGCCGCATATTTATGCGACTTTTTGCAGTATACAGCACATGTATGAACAGCATGTGTACATTGACTAATGGCGTCCACGGAGGGACTCGAACCCGCGACCCTGCGCTTAGAAGGCGCATGCTCTATCCAGCTGAGCTACGTGGACAACACAGGTAATATAGCAAATCCTGCCAACTTCTGCAAGCATCCTGTAATGTTTTTACCTTGACATATCTATTTACATGTAGTTTTCAGCAGGGTTCATGGTGTAATATGAAAGCATGAATATCAACCTTTATCCGTATAACCGCTATATCCTGCTGGCGGCTTTTGCCGTACTGCTTTTGACCATGATCATGACACTGGTGCATCTGTCTGCTTTCAGCAAGGTTCTGAATGCCCGGATGGGTGAGATCGAAAAGCTCTCGGCCCGGGCGGAAACCCTGCAGAAACGGCTGGAGCCGAAGAAGGAAAAAAAGAAGATGCCGGATTTCAAGACCATGCTTCCCCTGCTGCTCCTCGGCTATGCCATTCTCAAGGATTACCGGGAATCAGACGGCAAGGGATTGGAACAGGTCCGCCGGTCAGCCGTCAAGGTGACAGAAAAAAGACTCGTCAGTGATCACCTGAAGAGTCAGTTTACAAAGATCCGCTAGATGTGCGAGGCACATCTTTTTTTATTCGCCGCGTTTTGCCGTCGCGTAGCGGGCAAAGGAATTGCCCTCATTATGCAGCTTCGCCGCCAGTTCGGTGCCGACGTAGCGGAAATGCCACGCTTCCTGCGGAATACCGGTAATGACCTCGTCCGCCCGGTTCCATGTTTCCACAAAACCGAACCGCCAGGCATTTTCCTTCAGCCATCCATACTGCACTGTATCCCGGAAATAGGCCGGCAGAAGTCCCGGCAGGCCGAAATCAACAGCCAGGCCAAGCTGGTGTTCGCTGTGACCCGGACACGGCAGCGTATCATCAGCATCGTGACGGGTTTTCTGTTCATCATAGGATATATAGCCGTCCGTGATGATCATGCCGGCGCAGGCCCGCGGGCTGCCTGTTTCGGCTGCGGCGGCAGTGCACAGCGCTCCCAGATCCTCACTGACCCGCGGATCCACCAGGATCCCTTCTCTCGCTGACGGAATCTTTTCCGAATCCAGACGGACCAGATATGTCGGCTTACGGATACCCAGGGTTACCTTGCTGTCCACATAGGTGTCAACAGCCTGTGCTCCCATCAGCAGCTGACTGCCGGGAATGTACCGGTCGCCGAAGACAAGGAAATCATGCAGCTCATCATAACGGTATCCGCCCAGATATTCGATCAGGGTATCAACGCTCATGATATCAATGGTTTCCTCCACCATCTGCACGATATGGGCCGGCGGTTCCTGCCAGGCAAATTCGCTGAGACGCTTGTATTCCGAGGCGTGGTAAATATTAAATCCGTCTTCCTGGATATAGGCGACAAACATGTTCGGGGCAATAGAATACTCAATAATATAATCGATTTCCTGCTCGGTAAGATGATCCCGGATCAGCTGCCGGCTCTTCTGGTCGGTATACGGATAGCGGGACAGTTCATCATACTTGGCATTCAGCATCAGAATGCAGTAAAACGCCAGCAGCCCCACACCAGCCACAAACAGGAAAATCCATCTGTTTTTGTTTTTCGGTTCCGCCTGACTCATACCTCGTATTATATCATTCCTCCATGTGCAGTGCCTCATAGACTTTCGCGGCCACCTCATCCGGCACTACAGCAGCGATTTCTTCCACAGATGCTTTTTTCAGACTGGCAAAACTGCCGAAAGTCTTCAGCAGGAGTTTCTTGCGCTTTGGACCGATTCCTTCCACTTCATCAAGAATGGACTTTGTCTGCCCCTTGGCCCGCAGCTTGCGATGGTATGTTATCGCGACACGATGCACTTCATCCTGCATGCGGGTCAGCAGGAAAAACAGACCGGAGTTGCGGTCAATATCAAGACGGTTCCCAGCGGCATCCATCAGCGCACTGGTATTGTGGTGATCATCCTTGACCAGACCCATAATGCAGACATCAAGCCCGAGACTGTCGATGATCTCCTTTGCGGCTTCAATCTGGATCAGGCCGCCGTCCACGAGGATCCCGTCCGGCATGATACCCTGATCCTTCAGCAGCCGGAAATACCGTCTGTATATGACTTCCTTCATTGAATCAATATCAGAGTTGCCGGTATGAAGGCGGAAAAGCCGGTAATCCTTCCGGCTCGGCATGCCGTCGACATAAACAACGCATGAAGCAACCGTAAACGAACCGCTGATATGGCTGTTATCAAACAGTTCCACCCGGTTCATCGGCCGGCCGGCCAGTCTGGCGAGCTGCTGCACCGCCTCTTCGGTCACGGATTCCTGCCGCTCAACTGTCTCAAATTTGAGATCAAGCTGCTTCTTTGCGTTTTCCAGGCACATATTGATCAGTTTCAGACGATAGCCTTTCTGCGGCTGAAAGATATGCATGTCCAGCACTTCCTGCAGGGAGCTGATGTCCGTTTCCTGCGGCAGCACCAGTTCCGCCGGGTGCGGGTGGTCCTCGTAGTACTGCAGCAGGAATGATTCGAATTCTTCCGCCGCATCACCATACAGCGGCCGCAGCCGGAACTCCTTATTCAGCACCAGGCCATTGCGGACCAGAAAACCCGTTATGGCCATATAACCCCGGTTCACATACCAGGCAAACACATCCCGGGAACCTCTTGTACTGCTCTCGATCATCTGTTTGTCAATGACCCGGCTGATCGATTCGATCATCTGGTGATATTCTGCGGCCTTCTCAAATTCCAGGTTCTCGCTGGCTGCGTACATCTTAGCTTCCAGATCCGCAGTGATCTCCTTTGTGTCACCGTTAAGAAACCGGGTCACACTGTCCGCCATCTGCTGGTATAAACCCTTATCGATTTCATATTCACACGGGCCAAGGCATTGTCCCATGTGATAGTAAAGGCATACCTTATTCGGCATCACCGTACAGCGCCGGAACGGATAAAGGCCCTGCAGCAGCCTGAGCGTATCGCGGGCTGCCGTTGCGTCCGGGAACGGTCCGAAGTAGCGGGCCTTGCGGTCTTTCCTGGTATCCCGGGCAATCATCAGCCGGGGATAATCTTCCCGGGTCAGTTTGATATAGGGATATGAAGAATCATCAATGAACATGATGTTGTATTTCGGCCGGTATTTCTTGATCAGGTTGATTTCCAGAAGCAGGGCTTCCTTCTCGGTTCTGGTCACGGTAAAATCGAAGTCCTCGATATGACTTACCATCTTGGTTGTCTTGAAATCATGGGCTCCGGTAAAATACTGATTCACTCTGCTGTGCAGATTTTTCGCCTTGCCGACATAGATGATCTCCCCGTTTTTATCCTTCATCTGATAACTGCCGGGATCTTCGGGAAGATTGGCAAGTTTTGCCTTGATATATTCTTTATCCATTTCAGTCTCTTAAAACAACAACTGTGGCGCCGGTGCCGCCTTCATTCGGCATACCCAGGCGGAACTCCTTCACATCCCGGTCCGCGGCCAGGGCTTTATGCACGGCCTTGCGCAGGGCGCCGCTGCCATCCCCGTGAATAATGCGGAACGTGTGCAGACGCGCTATTTTAGCCTGATCCACATAGGCAGCCATCGTATCCATCGCCTCATCCACATGCATGCCAATCAGGTTGCATTCCAGATGCACCGTTTCAGCCGGAGCGGAAAAGGATACTGTCGGTTTCGGCGCCGCTGTACGGGCTATCACTTTCAGACTCGGGCGCACGGCGTCCCGGCTGACTTTCATCTCCCGTCCGTTGAGCCGGATCGTGAGGTTCTTTTTATTTACCGCCGTTACTTCCGCAACCTGGCCGGAACTGCGCAGTTCCACTGCCTGATGAACAGCATAATCGCCATCCGTGGCCGGCATTTCCGGCTCCGGCGCCGGTTCTGCCCTGTTCTCAAGTTCGTGCCGGACAGCCAGGGCTTCATGATACGGAGCTGACCGCATCGTCCGCAGTTCCTTCAGCACCTTATCGGCCTTCTGCCTGGCTTCTTCCAGAATCTCTTCTGCTTCCCTCGACGCTTCATCCTTCAGCTGTGCGCGGCGGTATTCCAGCTGCCGTTTTTCATGTTCAAGCTGTTTGTTTTTCTTTTCCGCCTCAGCCAGCCTGGCTTCCAGTTTTTCCTGCAGCTGCTGGTTTTCGTTCAGCTGGCGCTCCAGTTTTTCCAGCAGTTCATCCTCAGTTGTTTTTGCCTGATTCTTGAGGAAACGAGCATAGCGGATAATACCCCTTGGCAGGCCGTACTTTTCGGCTACTTCCAAGGCATTGGACTGTCCGGTCAGCCCTTCCAGATACCGGTATGTCGGTGTCAGTTTTTCCATATCAAACTGGACGCTGGCCAGCAGGATATCCGGATGGCGCTTGCCGTATGTCTTCAGCCGGCCGTAGTGGGTTGTGGCCACCGTCATGGTTCCCCGGCTGCGCAGTTCGTTGAGCATGGCAATGGCCAGGCTCTCGCCTTCCCGCGGATCTGTGCCGGAACCGATTTCATCCAGCAGGGCCAGACTGCTGCCGGTTGCCTGTTCCGCTACCTCAGCCAGTTTGACAATCTGGGCGCTGAAACTGCTCAGCGATGAAACAACACTCTGATCATCGCCGATATCAACAAAGACATGATCAAAAAACGGGATTACCGCTTCATCCGCCGTTACCGGCATGCCGCAGTATGTCATCAGCACAAACAGACCGATGATCTTCATCGAAACGGTCTTCCCGCCGGTATTCGGACCGGTGATCAGCAGCAGCCGGTGCGGCTCAGCGATCCGGTAATCATTCGGCACGACTTTCTCGGGATCGATCAGCGGATGCCGGGCCCGTTTAATATCAATGCATTTTTCATTGGTCAGCACGGCCGCAATCGCGTCCCGCTCCTTGCCCCACTGCGCCCGGGCGAATATGCTGTCAAGCAGGCCGCAGGTTTCCAGGTTGGCCAGCTCGGCTTCCGCCACGGCACTGACCTGGGCGGAACAGGCTGACAGAATCTTCTGTACTTCTTCCTGTTCCCGGGACAGCAGTTGCTGTTTGCGGTTATTTGCCGCCACAACCGACGCCGGTTCAACATAGGAAGCCTGACCGGAAGCGGAATCGCCGTAGATGATGCCGCCGAACTGATTTTTGTCTGATGCCTTGACCAGCACTACCGCCCGGTCATTCCGATAAGTCACGATGGAATCAACTACCGAAGACGAATGTGCCGCCATGAACCGGTTCACTGCCGCCGCAATATCAGCATCAGCTGACTGCAGCTGCCGCCGGATGATTTTCAGTTCGTCAGATGCATTATCCTTTACTTCCCCGTATTCATTGATGCAGCGGGAAAGATATTTCTCTGTCTTTTCATGTACCGTCAGGGTTGAAATGATATCATGCAGTTCCGCATGGTCGCATTCCAGGGATTCCTCATAGTTCAGGATGCCCCGGATGCCGCGGATCAGTTCCATCTCGGCCACCAGTTCACCGGCTGTCAGCACCCTACCCTTGGCAGCGTTCTTCAGCGTATCACGCAGATCCCGGATGCCGCCGAACGGCATCGGACCGAAACGGATCACACATTCCAGGGCTTCCTTCAGCTGCCGGCTGCGGTGCCGGATGATCAGCGGGTCATATACCGGTTCCAGCTGTTCGATTTCCTGTATGCCAAGTGAAAAAGAACAGCAGTGTTTCACCTGTTCAAGAATCACATTCAGTTCCAGACTCTGTTCTGTGTTGTTCATTACTTTTCTTCTTTCGGCAGCGGCAGCTGCATATGCTCCTGGAGTTCAAACCCCTGTTCCTGCAGCCAGGTCTCGATTGCCTGCTTGTCATCATCGCTGATATTCTGCGATGTCATGTAAATCTGGTTGACGATATCGGTTGTGCTGACCGGCAGATTCTGTTCCTTCAGCGTACCGGTGACGGCTGTGCGGATCATGCCGAGGGCTGTATGCCTGACATAGTATTCCCCGTTGGAAAACAGTGAAGTATTCATTACCGTACAGATAATAAAGATCCAGACCGTTGCCGTAATCACCCCCAGGCCGCCGCCGAGGATCGAGCTGATCTGCTTGAGCACCGGCAGTTCATGAATTTTCCTGGCCAGCCGGTCAATGATCGTAAACAGCAGACGGAAAACAAGGAACAGGATCAGGAACCAGACAGCCTCGTTGGCATATCCTGCCACCATATCGGCAATCATGGTATCCTGCAGAGGCAGCCATTCCCGCGGCACAATGTGGATATAAGATGCCAGCAGGACATAGTAACGCACCGCCAGGAAACCGGAAATCAGCAGGCCCGCAACGGCGATAATCTGCCGCAGAAAGCCGCGCCGGCTCCCCATGACCAGGAAAACAAGATAAAAAGCTGCAACAGCAATATTGATATAAAGCGTAAATCCGGACGGTATCGTAATCATGTTCAATCTCCGTATCAAATATACCCAAATCACCATGAATAGGCAAATCGTATGATAAAATACCTTCATGGCAAATCAGACCATCACACTTACCCTGTCGGCGGAAGAAAGCAGCCGGCTCCTGGCTGTCTGGCAGGAATTCAAAACCGAAAAAACTCCGCCGCATGCCCTTTTTCAGCTGCGGCCGGAAAACTGTGTCATTACCTGCTACACATCCGGAAAAACCGTCTTTCAGGGCAAGGACGCGCAAATCTATGCCGCCCCGTTTCAGCACAATGACATGATCCTGCCGCAGGCCGGCAGTGATGAGGTCGGCACCGGTGATTACTTCGGCCCCGTCTGTGTCTGCGCTGCTGTCATAACCGAAAACGACCGGCAGCTGCTGCAGGACAGCATGGTGCAGGATTCCAAGTCGCTTACGGATAAACAGCTCCGTGCTTTTGCCCCGGCTCTGCGCGAGCACCTGCTGCACAGCCTGCTTGTTGTCATGCCGGATAAGTACAACGAAGTCCACGGCCGCTACAATATGAACGCCGTCAAAGCCATGCTGCACAACCAGGCATATGTCAACCTGGCCAAAAAAGCGCCGCTGCCGGACTTCCGCGTGATTGATCAGTTTACGCCTGAGACAAGTTATTACCGTTATCTGCGCACCGCGCCGTCAGTCATCCGGGGCATTCATTTTGAAACAAAGGCAGAGGATAAATATCCGGCAGTCGGCGCTGCCAGCATGATTGCCCGGCTGGCATTCCTCGAGGCCATGGACAAACTGGAAGAACACTATGATATGAAATTTCAAAAAGGCGCCGGCAGTCTTGTGGACACCTGCGCCCGTGAATTTACAGATCGATACGGCTTCGAGAGGCTCCATGAAGTTGCCAAACTGCACTTCAAAAATACCGGAAAGCTGCAGGAGCCGCGTTGATTATTCCGCTGTATTCGGAATCTTCCTGACGGTCAGTTCAACGGTATTCTCGAGTCTGACCAGTTCCACCCCGGCTGCCCGCAGCATGCGCTTGCTGGCCATGGTTGTCTCCGTATCCGCATATTTATCGGATTCGTAGACAATTTTTTTAATACCCGACTGAATGATGGCCTTGGCACATTCATTGCACGGGAACAGCGAGACATAGATGGTGCATCCGGCTACCGGCCGCGGACTGTTGAGAATGGCATTCAGTTCCGCATGGACAACAAAGGCGTACTTGGATACCAGCACCCCGCCTTCTCTTTCCCAGGGGAATTCATCATCACTGCACCCCTTTGGAAAACCATTGTATCCGACGGAAACAACCCGTTTGTTTTCATCAACGATCGCGGCTCCGACCTGCGTATTCGGATCCTTTGAGCGCAGTGCTGACAAATGGGCAAGACCCATGAAATACTCATCCCAGCTGAGTGTATCCTGACGTTTCGGCATTATGAATCCTCCTTTACCATGGCTTCAATATATCCTTCCGTGCCATACAGCTGATCCAGCCGTACAGCCATATTTTCACTATGTGTTTTCAAACCAAGCCGGGCTTCTTCCTGCAGCAGTGAGAGATCCGACCCGATATAACGTTCATTCTGCCGGATCGTGAAACCGCCGCGGCCCAGCCACATCATCGCGCCCAGCAGGATCACCAGGGCCAGCGAACAGTTGATCTTCAGGCTGCTGCCTTTGCCCGGCTTCAGGATGATCCCGAGCAGCGCCCCGGTCACAAAACCGCCGATATGGGCCAGATAGGCAATATTCGGCATGAAATTGATCATCAGGTTGACCATCAGCATCTCCGTGATCATGTTCCGGAAAGCCGGAATCCGCCAGCCCCCGGCCTGCACTACCAGCATGATGAATGCCGCCATCAGCCCGTATAGTCCACCGGAGAGCCCGACTACAATCGTATTGCCGCCGCGGATCAGCTGAAACAGCGCACCGCCGGCAATCGATCCGGTCAGAATCAGGAAATAACGAACCCGGCCGTATTCACGCTCCAGGAGCGGGCCTGTATTGCTGAAGGAAAACAGGTTCATCAGAAGATGCCAGACACTCACGTGCACCAGACCGACCGACACCAGCCGCCACCACTCCCCGGCCAGTATAAACGGCTTGTAATATGCGCCGAAAAAGATGGCCTGTTCAATCCGGGAAAGGCGCAGCGGCACAAGATGAATCAGGGCGAACACCAGCAGGCACAGCAGTGTGATGACCATTGTGACTTTCGCTTCCTTGAGTCGGTTCAGATTCATACTTCCCCCTGACGCAGATGTTCAAGCAGTTCTTTAAAATAATCTGGCAGCGGAGCTGTAAAGGTCATTTCCTGACCGGTGCGCGGATGCACAAAAGTTAGCTGGTAAGCATGCAGCACCTGGCCCTGTGTATCCATGATCCGGCAAGGCCGGCCGTATTTTTCATCCCCGACAACAGGATGACCGATATATTTCATATGTACACGGATCTGGTGTGTCCTGCCGGTTTCCAGCCGGCACTGTACCAAAGTCGCGCCGCGGAAGCGTTCAACCACATGGAAATGCGTCCGTGCTTCCCGGCTGTTTTTCGGGGTGACAGTCATCCGCTGGCGGTCTTTGGGATCGCGCCCGATCGGCGCATCGATCAGGCCGTCATCATGATCCAGCTTACCTGTTACCACGGCCAGATACTCCCGGTGGCATGTTTTGTTCTCCAGCTGGGCAGCAATTGCCTCATGGGCATAATCATTCTTGCAGGCAACGATACAGCCGGTGGTGTCTTTGTCAATGCGGTGGACAATGCCGGGCCGCAGTTCACCGTTGATACCGCTGAGATCCCTGCAGTGATACAGCAGCGCATTTACCAAAGTGCCGCTGTAAGCCCCCGGCGCAGGATGCACAACCATGCCCTTGGGCTTGTTGATGACAATAACATCACTGTCCTCATACAGAATATCAAGCGGGATATTCTCAGGCTTCATTTCCACCGGCACCGCTTCAGGAACCAGAACTTCAATCCGGTCACCGGCCTCAGTTTTGTAGCTGCTCTTGACCGGTTTGCCGTTTACGGTAACATTACCCTCTTCAATCAGCATCTGCAGCCGCGATCTGGATAGATCCGTACAGGTACTCAGATACCGGTCCAGCCGGATTCCCGCTTCTTCTGCCGTCAATTCCAGCCGGTTCATGATTTTTTCTCCTTTTCGGGCAGCAGCATCTCCAGAAACAGCAGGCCGACGCCGATGCAGAGGGCCATATCCGCAACATTGAAGACCGGGAAATCATAGCCGAAAATGTAAAAATCAAGAAAATCGCGGACGGCACCGATCATCAGCCGGTCGTACAGATTTCCGGCTGCCCCGCCGATCATCAGGCACAGGGCTGTCCGGTACAGTTTTGTCTGATCCCTGCCCCTGAGCAGCACATAAAGCAGACCGCCGATCACAACCGCTGCCAGTATGCTCAAAAAGGCCTGATGCCCGCTGAACATGCTCCAGGCGGCTCCGGTATTCCTGACATAGGTCAGGTAAAAGAAATCCTTTATGATCTCAATTTTTCTATGCAGGGCAGGATGCAGCTGTATCCAGTATTTAGTCAGCTGGTCCAAAGCCATTACTGCGATTATGATGAACCATTCCATCATTCTTCCTCATCATCTATCTGATATGTACGGGCGGTGCCGAGAATCCGGGTCGTGGCTTCTTCGTTGAACTGGCTGACATAGAGATTGTAATAATCCCCTTTCATTGCCATCAGTTCCTGATGGGTACCCTGCTCGATAATCCGGCCCTTGTTGATTACCAATATCTTATCGGCATTCACAATGGTTGACAATCGATGGGCCACGATAAAACTGGTGCGGCCTTTCATGACTGTATCAACCGCTGCCTGGATAATCTGTTCTGTTTCCGTGTCAACCGAAGAAGTCGCTTCATCCAGAATGAACAGGCCGGGATCGGCAATCACCGCTCGGGCAAAACTGATCAGCTGTTTCTGCCCGGTTGACAGCCGGCCGCCGCCTTCGCCCACTTCGGTATCATAGCCCTTATCCAGCTGCCGGATAAACGCATCCGCATTGACCAGCCGGCATGCTGCTTTAATTTCTTCATCCGTTGCGTCCAGGCGGCCGAACCGGACATTGTCCCGGATGGAACCGCTGAACAGGTGCGGTGACTGCAGCACGTAACCGATACGGCTGTGCAGCCAGCCAATGGAACGCTCCCGGTAATCCCGCCCGTCAATCAGAATCCGGCCGGAAGCCGGCTCATAGAACCGGCACAGCAGATTGACAATCGTACTCTTGCCTGAGCCGGTTTCCCCGACCAAAGCAACGGTCTCACCCGGGTTGACTGACAGGCAGAAATCGTGCAGGATCTCCTCACCTTCCCCGTAATGAAAGCTTACATGATCGAACTCGATCTTCCCGATCATGGGTTCATAAGCATCTTCCTTCGGTTCCAGTTCGGTGCCATAACGGGCCACGACTTCCTGACGGTCACGGATGGCCGGCTGCTCATCCAGCAGCGACAGCACCCGTTCCGCGCTGGCCTGGGCCATCTGCAGTTCGGCGATCAGACTGGCAATCTGATTCAGCGGTTCAAAGAATTTGCGGGCATACTCGGTGAACATCATCAATGTACCGAAGCGGATAACCTGCAGAAAAACCTGATGACCGCCGTAAACAAGAATCGCGGCCAGTGAGAAGGCACTGAGCATCATGACGGTCGGATAAAACAGAGATGACAGGGTCGCCGCCCGGACAGAAGCGCTCTCCATTTCACCGGTTATGCCTTTAAACTCGGAGAAATTTGTATCTTCCAGCACCAGTGTCTTGGTTGTTCTGGCGCCCATGATGCCTTCATTGAAGCTGCTGGTAATTTTCGAGTTGATCCGCCGGACATCCCGGTAATTCTTCAGAATCCGGATATTGAACCAGTTGGCAAGCACCGCCAGCAGAGGCACTACAGCCAGTACAAGCAGCGCCAGTTTCCAGTCTGTCACCAACATGACCCCGGTAACACCGAGCATGACCGAAACACCCCAGGCCAGATCCATCAGGCTCCAGGCCAGAATTTCGGAAAGCCGGGTGACATCCCCGGTCAGTCTGGAAAGCAGCCAGCCGGCCGGTGTCACGTCGAAATATGAATATGACAGGGACTGCAGCTTGCTGAAAAGCGATTCCCGCAGTTCATAAGCCATATCCATCTCCGTATGTCCCGCTTCGATAAAGTAGAAATAGACCATCAGAGCCTGCAGTATGCCGCCGCCGGCAAACAGCAGGATAAAGAGCACCAGCTGTGTATCGGTTCCCCTGCCGGCCGCGAATACGTCGATAGCCACTTTGTTCATATACGGCAGCAGCACATCGACCAGAGCGATGAACAGATTCAGGATTCCCAGCCTGATCAGCCGGTGTTTCTGACTGGACAGCAGCTTCAGGATCCGCTTCCAAAGCGAAATATCGAGGGAATCCGTATTATAGGTTTTTTCCTCAAACCGGATCTGGCTCATATTCTGCCTCCGTTTCCGCATAGGAAGACTGGATCTCATATATCCGTCTGTAAAGACCATCCTGCCGGATCAGTTCTTCATGGGTGCCGTCCTGGGTAATCCTGCCGTGTTCCAGCACGATAATCCGGTCAGCGTCCCGAGCACTGTTGATCCGCTGGGTGATGATAATCGTTGTAATTTCCCGGCCATGCTCCTTCAGGGCATGACGGATCAGCCGGTCTGTGCGGGCGTCCACGGCACTGAGGGAATCATCAAAAATCAGGATACGGCTGTCATTCATAAGGGTGCGGGCAATCGCGATCCGCTGTTTCTGACCGCCGGACAGAGTAACCCCCTTTTCACCGACCAGCGTATTGTATCCCTGTTCAAACTCATTGATGACTTCGTGAACAGCCGCAATCGAAGCTGCTGTCTCCACTTCCTTCTCACCCGCATCCCGGCCCAGATGAATATTCTCATAAATTGTCCGGGAAAACAGGAACGGTTCCTGCAGGACAATTCCGACTTTCTGCCGCAGGTACTGCCGGTTGATCTGATTCAGCTCCACCCCGTCCAGCCGAATGGATCCGTTCTCGTAGTCATACAGCCTGGTCAGAAGATGCACCAGTGTGGATTTGCCGGCCCCGGTCGGACCCATCAGGGCAATGGTTTCACCCGGCCTGATATGCAGGGAAACATCATCCAGCACCGGTGTTTCTTCTTCTCCATACCGGAACGAAAGATGATCAAATACGATATCACCGCTCAGCTCCGGCATCTCCCCGGAAGTCATATCTTCTTCCGGTTCATTGAGGATCTCATTCAGTCTGTCAATGGATACCCCGCTCTTGCCGATATCGGAAAGGATGCGTCCCAACTGCCGGATCGGCCAGAGAATCATTGACTCATAGGACATGAAAACCATGAAATTTCCGATCGTCAATGTTCCCTGACGGGCTTCCTGGATGCCGGCAAACAGCACAATCAGAGTCTGCAGCAGGCAGATCAGGTCACTGCTGGACCAGTATCTGCCCAGCAGTTTGATCATTGCAAAGGTCCGGTCGCGGAAGTCTTCGTTATAGTCCCTGAACCGGTTGATTTCGTACCGTTCCCGGCCGAATGCCTTGATCACCCGGATGCCGTTGAGGTTTTCCTGGATGACTGTGGTCATGCGACCTTCCGACTCATCTGATGCCAGGAATGCTTTCTGGTTGCGCTTGTAGAAATAATAAGCATACAGGAACAATACCGGCATGAGAATGACAGCCTTGAATGCCATGCGCCGGTGCAGGCCGAACAGGACCGTACAGGCAATCAGCACTGTGCACAGCGAACGGATCATATGCTGGAACTGCTGGCCCATCACCCGGCGGATGATATCGACATCAGTGGTGCACCGCTGTACCAAGTCACCTGTTTTGGTGCGCACATGATATTCATACGGCAGCCGCTGCAGATGGGAATACAGATCCCGGCGGATCCTCGCCGACATATCTTCGGACATCCTCCCGCTGAGATAACCGCGCAGGAACAGGAAAACCGACTGCAGGAGGTATACGCCGGCAATCATCAGACCGCCGACATACAGGTGTTCCCGCAGCCAGGCGGTTCCGCCGAAAATCTCCGCAATCATGATGTTGACCCGGCCGCTGAGCGGCTGTGAGTCAATGACATAGTCGATAAAGAAGCCGAAGATCAGCGGTATCAGAAGTCCCAGGAAAACAGCAAAAACGGCAAAGACCGCCACACAGGCGAATCTCCACCGGTTTCCGCGCAGATATTTTGTAATAAACTGTCGTCTGTTCATGCCATAACAGTATAGCATTAAAGGTTATTTTCTTCTTTATATGCCTTCAGGGCCCGGGCAATCTGATCCGGGCAGGATGTTCTCTTGAACCCGCATGGTGTGCCTTCGAAATCTTCGATGACATCATCTATTTTCATACCGGCAATAATCTTGGAAATGCCGAGCAGATTACCCGCACAGCCGCCCAGAATCCGGACGCTTTTAATTGTATCTCCGTCAATTTCAAATGTATATTTCTGCGAACATACGCCTCTTGGTCTGTACTCAAATGTAGTCATTTTCTTTCCTCCACGAGGGCCATTATACCAAAGCACTGCCGGGTTGCAACGCATTTGCCCATGAATCATTCAATATCAAACTCCGGCGGTACGTCAATTTCATCCGAAACATAGCGGCCGTTCTTTTTCCGCTGTCTGACACATTCAGTGAGAAGGTACTCGATCTGTCCGTTGACCGAGCGGAAGTCATCTTCCGCCCACTGTGCAATGGCATTGTAGAGCTTTGGTGACAGCCGCAGAGGCACCTGTTTTTTCTGGCCGTCGTTCATCAGTACAGACTACCCGAATTGACCACCGGCTGGGCATCGTGATTGCCGCAGAGAACAACGAGCAGATTGGATACCATGGCTGCCTTGCGCTCCGGATCCAGTTCCACCACATCATCTTCCTTCAGTTTAGCCAGGGCCATTTCCACCATGCCGACAGCCCCGTCAACGATCATCTTGCGGGCATCGATGATGGCAGACGCCTGCTGCCGCTGCAGCATGACCGCTGCGATTTCCTGCGCATAGGCCAGATATGTGATCTTGGCATCAATGATTTCAATGCCGGCATCCTTCACGTTTGCCTGGATCTGTTCACGGATCCGTTCAGCCACAACCGTGCTTGATCCCCGCAGGCTGCCTTCATCCGGCCGGCCGTCACCGGTCGTATCGATATTCTGGGCCACATCATACGGATAAATACGGACAATATCACGCAGGGCGGTATCGCACATCAGCGACAGATATTCCTTGTAGTTGTCAACCGCGAATACCGCCTTGGCTGTATCCGTCACCCGCCAGGTAACCGCGATGCCGATTTCCACCGGATTGCCGAGGACGTCATTGATCTTCTGCCGGGCATTGTTCAGGGTCATGACCTTCAGCGAGATCTTACGGCTGGTCATTTCAACACTTTCTCTTGCCCCGAACAGGGATTTGACATCACCGGACTGATTCAGCTTTGTCTTCGCCGCCGGATTGACTGCCTGGCAGAACGGATTGACGAAGTAGAAGCCTTCCCCTTTCAGTGTTCCGATATACTTGCCGAACAGGGTCAGAACCAGCGCTTCCTGCGGCTTCAGTACTTTCAGGCCGAGCAGAAGGATCCAGCCAAAGGCCAGCCAGATAATACTCAGAAAGCCCACCAGCGGATGAACCCGCCGGGACATAATGAAATTCATAATAATAGCAAGATAAGACGCAATCACAAGAATCAGAACCAGAATCCCGTTCTTTTTATGCTGCAGTACGATTTCTTCCATAATCAGATTCTCCTTTAAAAACTGATATCATTTTAATATCACTTTTGTATCATTTCAAGACTTATGAAAAAAAATCTCTGTTTTCTGCTTTTCCGGCGAACAGTACTGTTATGGACAACTTGATAAATTTGATGCTGCTCCTGCTGTACAGCCGCCTGTTTCCCCGTGACCGGCTGACCCGCAGGGAGCGCTTCCTCCTGGTTGCCGCATCCCTTGCAGCAGCTGTGTTAAATCCCACATCTGCATTTGCCCGGGAAGTCCCGGTGCTGCTTTACGCAGCCATGATTGACCGGCGGACCGGGGAGATTCCTGATTTGTGTGCAATTCTGCTGGCGGCCGGCGCTTTTGGCCAGCCGGCACGCTGCCCCCTCGCGGCGTTTTATGTCCTGCTCCTCACCGGAATTTTATCCATGGTCGGCCTGCTGGGTTTTGGTGATGTTAAGCTGATGGCCGCATGGACCTTTGCCCATGGCCGGCTGATCCTGGCAGGGCTGGCCGCAGCCTGCTGGCCGTGTCTTCTCTGCTGCCTGACGGGCAGACGAAAAAAACAGATCCCCTTCGCGCCGTTTCTGGCGTTCGGGTTTCTGTTTGTTCAGTTATTTTCCTGATCCAGCAGCGGCAGCGCAAACCAGAATGTACTGCCTTTGTCCGGCTCACTTTCCACACCATAGGGAACCTGATGCAGGTCGAGGATCTCCTTGACAATGGCCAGGCCGATGCCGCTGCCGCTGGCCGAGCGGACATGGGCCCGGTCTACCTTGTAATAGCGGTCCCACACCAGCGGAAGCTGATCTGCCGCAATGCCCTCGCCATAGTCCTGCACTTCCACCCTGGCCATGCCGTTTTCCCGCTTCAGGCGGACATCGATCCGCCGGCTGCGGCCGGAATAATTGATGGCGTTGGTCATGAAATTATTGAAGACTTGGCGGATTCTTTCCATATCCGCGCTGACCATGGCCGCACCGGGTTCCTGCCAGTTCAGCACAAAACCGTCATTGACCTGATAAACCTCATATTTACGCATTTCCTGCGTGATCATTCCGGCCAGGTCAAAGTCCTGCGGCTGCAGGACAATGCGGTGTTCATGCAGGCGGGAAAGGTCCAGGAGGTCATTGACCAGCATTTTCAGCCGCTGTGATTCATCTATGATTACCTGCAGGTTTTCCGGATTGTTTTCGCCCGGCAGATCCCGCATCATTTCACCGTAACCGCTGATCATGGTCAGCGGCGTGCGCAGATCATGAGACACATTGGCGATCAGGTCACGCTTGGCCCGGTCTGCTTTCTGTATGTCTTCCGCAGCCCGCAGCAGTGTTTCATTGAGTTCCTGTGCTTCCCGGTACTTGCCGGTATCCTCCGATGCTTCATAGCGCCCTTCCGGCAGCTGTTTCGCCGCTTCATTGATCCGGGTCAGGGGCCGGGCAATCGTGCGGTACATGAGCATGGTCAGAAGCGCCATGAAGACAAGGATGATTCCGCTGATATACCACAGCTGCATTTTCAGCGTCGCCGTGGCCGCATCCACCGGTGAAATACTGCCGTACACCATGACAATCGTGTCGCCCTTGTCTGCCGGCACAATCCGCGTATAAATAACGGAATCCAGGCCCGGCCGGCCGGTCATCCTCGTTTCTCCCCGGTATAGATATGTATTGCCGTTCTGCTGGGCCTCATAAATGTGGCCAAGCAGTTCCAGAGAATCCATGCGGTACAGCGGGCAGCCCATATTCCCGGCAGTCATATCGCCGGTATTGACGCCGATAACCCGCACACAGAGATCATTTTCAGCCGATACCCGGAAGATGGTCTCATTGAGATCACCGCTGTCCAGGGCATCTGTCACCTCATCGCTGACCTGCCGGATCATGCTGATCTTATTGGCTTCATACATCGGCTGCAGCAGCCCGATCTGAAACAGCAGGACAACTCCGATCATGGCCGCTGCAAAAAACAGCAGATACCGGGCTATTTTCCACTTAAGACTGACTTTCTTTTTCAAAACGATAGCCAACTCCTCTCAGGGTCACAATCAGGCGGCTGTATTCGCCGAGATTCTTCCGCAGCAGCTTGATATGGGTATCAAGTGTCCGGTCGTCACCGAAGAAGTCATATCCCCATACCGTCTGCAGGATCTGTTCCCGGGTCAGGGCTATACCGGCATTTTTTACCAGATAGACCAGCAGTTCATATTCCTTCGGCGACAAGCCGACCCGCACCCCGTCAATCGTAACGGTACGGGCGGAATAATCAATCTCCAGACCGCCGTTCCGGAATGTTTCCCCGGCCCCGCTTCTGGTCCGTTTCAGAATGGCATGAATCCTCATCATGAGTTCCTTGCCGGAAAACGGTTTGACCACGTAGTCATCCACACCCAGATCAAACCCATGAACCTTGTCATATTCCTCTCCCAGGGCCGACAGCATGATGATCGGCATATCCGGGGCAGTCTTTTTGATCTGTCTGCAGGCAGAAAAACCGTCCAGTTCCGGCATCATGATATCCATGACAATCAGATCAAAAGTCTGTGTTCCGCACAACTCAACGGCAGCCATGCCATTGGCTGCCTCAGTGACCTGAAAGCCTTCATATTCCGCATATTTCCGGATCATCTCCCGGATTCTGATCTCATCATCAACAACGAGTATTCTGGTCATATTCTGCCCTCCTGCTTCAACGATATGATAACAAAGTGAATTTTCTGTGAACACCTCTTCAGGAAGTGAAAAAATGCTTACCATTGAACCGGTCCGGGAATTCGCACATCTTTTCCAGCAGCACCGAGAACCGATTAATCAGCCTGCCGTTGACGGCTGCGCAGAAAATTGTTACCGGCCCTACACCGACAAAGGTGCCAAAGCCGAAAAAGAGAAAAGACAGCAGGATTGCCGCAGCACAGCTGAGGCAGTCATAAACCGTTTTTGTTCTGGCCAGCGCAAAACCATAGCGGGCCACCACTTCCTTGACAATCAGTTCATAAGCTTCCGGCTGGATATAGGTATGAAATAACAGGGCCACACCCAGCGCGCACAGAACCAGACCGCACCCGAACAGAACCATCCGCACAGCAAGACCGCTGGCGGTCAGCGGCCCGGTCAGTTTCATCATGAGATCCAGCAGCAATCCGTAAATAACAGCAGTCACAAAGGAAAACAGGTAACCCGGCCTGAACTTTCTCAGAACCAGAGACAGCAGCACAATCAGAACAGCCTGAAGCATGTATTCGGCCATGCCGAAGGTAAACCAGGAAATGCTTCGGGAGACAAACTGATACACAACATAAGCCGGGGCAACGACCATGGACATGCCGAATGCTGCCTTTTCAGTCAGAGCCGTGCCAAGCGCGAGAAACAGAAGTCCCGGCAGGTATGTCAGTTCACTGTAAATAATGATCTTTTTATTCAAAACGATAACCTCTCAGTTCCGTTTGATACAGAAACGGAAAAAGATACTTTATCAGTATACACTTTTCTGCTGAGAGACAAAGAAAAACAGCTGTTTACTGACAGCTGTCTTTTCTTACAGATGTTCAATGATTTCAGCGGCCGCTCCGATTTCCGGAATCACAAGGTCTTCAATCTTGCCGGCGTCGCTGGCTTCCGCAATCTTTTCGTTCAGCGGAACCCGGGCCAGAACCGGCAGATGAAATCTTTCTGCTGTTTCAGCAATATGCGACTGTCCGAACACATACATCTTGTGGCCGCACTCCCCGCACTCGACATAACTCATGTTTTCCACCAGGCCGAGAATACGGATATTCATCATATTTGCCATGTTGATGGCTTTTTCAACAACCATGCCTACAAGTTCCTGCGGGCTGGTGACAACGATAATACCATCCAGCGGCAATGACTGGAACGCCGTCAGCGGCACATCCCCGGTTCCCGGAGGCATGTCAACGAACATGAAATCCACATCATCCCAGAAGACTTCCTCAAAGAACTGCTTCAGGATGCCGGCAACCATCGGGCCGCGCCAGATAACCGGCTGGTTCTCGTTTTCCAGCAGCATATTTGCTGTTACGATCTGCATGCCTTTTTCTGTCTTGGCCGGAATCATCAGCTCTCCGTCACCGTGAGCTCTTTCATGAATACCGAAAACCTTGCCCATGCTCGGGCCGGTAATGTCACCATCCAGTACTGCTGTCCGGTAACCGCGGCGCTGCATTTCACTGGCCAGGATGCTGGTCACGAATGACTTGCCAACCCCGCCTTTGCCCGAAACAACACCGATAATCTTCTTCACACTTGAACGCGGATGAAGATGCGCACTGAAATCCGGCTTTTCCTGCCGGGAACTGCAGTCGGCTGTGCATCCCTCACAGTTATGATTGCAGTTTTCAGGATTCTGATTTGTCTGAGTCATATTGTATGTTTACCCCACTTCCGCATAATATTGTATCAAATCCGTCAAGCATATTCATAAAATCGCTCCCCGTCCCCTTCACGCAATATATATAAAACAATATCTTTTCAAGGAAAATCTAGGCGTTGATGCAGCCCACAGTTCAGCGCAATATTTTTATAAAGTTGTATTTTAGGCGTATTTATGCCGTTTTTTCACATCGTTGGCTTTCCAACTGAGGCTGTGCTATGATGATCATACATGTTGTAAAAACAACAGAGGTTTGTGTATGAGAAAAACGTTGCTTGGTGACCTGCGGGATTCGGAACTCTTTCATGGCATCCGCCGGGATGAGGCCCGCCGCATTCTGGAGTCACTGGATGCCCAGCTGAAAAACTACCGTAAAGGCCAGACAATCCTTTCCGCCGGTTCACGGGTCCGCCGGATTGCACTGGTCATGGAGGGCTCTGTCACCCTGTTCCAGACGGATTTCTGGAATCGGCAGATTATCATTGACCGGCGCCGAAGCGGCCAGATTTTTGCCGAAGCTTTCGCCTGTGACCGGCATGCGCTCAGCAGTTTCACTGTACAGGCTGATGAAGCAACCGTTATCCTCTGGTTTGATATCATGGATATTCTGAAGGTGGACGCAGCTGATGAAAGCCGCACAGCCCTGATCCGGAATATCATGAATACCCTGGCCATGAAGAACCTGGCCCTGAATGAAAAACTGCTTCATGTCAGCCGCCGGTCCACAAAAGAAAAACTGCTTTCCTTCCTCTCTGACGAGGCCCGGAAAGCAGGTTCCAGTGAATTTGATATCCCCTTCTCACGGCAGGAACTGGCCGATTATATCGGTGTTGACCGTTCCGCGATGTCCGCCGAACTCTCACGCCTGGCGCGGGAAGGATACTTTGAGACAAACCGCAGTCACTTCATTCTCAAGAAAATGTGACTATTTCCCGAGAAGCGTATCCGCTTCTTTTTTTGCGGCCTGCAGGTCATCACAGATAATCAGGACGATCAGGCTGCCGTTGTCTTCCACGACGGCATTGTCCACCTTGAATACTTCATCCGGATAATAGTTCTGCATCTGCAGCTTGGTTGTCTGCAGGTAAGTATCAATCTTCTCCCGGCAGCTGTCGACATCCTTGGCATCGAATACCGCAACGATATCGGCGGAACTGTCATTATGAATATAAACCGAAGAAGCCTCCAGGGTATCCTCTTCGAAAAAGAACAGACCCTGGACAATTCTGTCTTCAAGTTCTTCCGTTTTTTCTTCCAGACCGAGATCCTTCACCGCCTTCGCCGCCAGAGCCGCCGTATCCGGCCGGCTGGAAGCAGGCTGCGAACCGCAGCCGCACAGCATGACAACTGCACACAGACTACTGACAAACTTTCTGAACATAATCTTCTCTCCTTATCACATGGGTGGCAAAATAGTCTTCCAGGGCATGTGTCCCGGTCGGGGTGAAATGCAGACCGTCTGCCACATATTCATTCCTGATTGTATTGTCCTCGTCATCGAGTCCGTTATCAAGATCAAGATAGTAAACATGATTGTTCCGGGCCAGCGTAATCAGATGTTCATTCAGATCCACAAGCTGGATTGTCAGGGCCGGTTCCGGCAGACCGGAAATATAATCCGGATGATACGCCAGAATAATATAGACACTGGCATGCGGGTTCTTTGCCAGAATCACATCCAGGACTTCCTGGAACTTGGCCGCAAATGCGTCAAAACTTGGGTTGCGGATCTCATTGATGCCAAACAGCAGGTAGATATTGTTCCGTTCATTGTCGTTGATGACATCCATCAGGGTCCGGGTTTCCTCCGACTTTCCTGCCCCTTCAACATATGGTTCCCTGGACAGGTCATCGATCGGCATGATATCGATCATCATCAGATTCAGCGAAGTGACAAACTCAACATGGGCATTCTCATGCCGGCCGTATAGCGCCACTGAGCCCATACGGGAATCCCCGGCAAACAGAACATCATCGTAATACGATTCATCCACGGCCTCACTGTACGGGACCGGATTGTCGTAGTTATATGAATCAATATATCGGCAGCTGTATTCTGCCTCATTGTCTGCACTCTGTTCCTTTTCAGCTGTGCCGCTGCAGCCGCAGCTTAATCCCAGAACGAGCAGAATTGTCATCATCTTTTTCATTGTCTGAACAGGTTGTCACTTTCTTCTTCATCACCAAATGTAGGCAGATCCGGCAGTTCATCCAGGCTCATCAATTTGAAACTGTTCATGAACTCCTCGGTTACTTCGTATAAAATGGGGCGTCCCGGCGCATCACTTCGGCCGGTTTCCTTAATCAGATCACGGGCCATCAGTTTCCGCAGCATCACATCCGCACCGACCCCGCGGATTTCCTCGATTTCAACCCGGGTAATCGGCTGCTTGTAGGCTATGATTGCCAAGGTCTCAAGCGCCGCCTGGGACAGCGTGGAGGATTTTCCCAGCTGGAACAGCTTCTTTGCATATGCATGCACGGACGCTTTGCTCAGGAATCGGTAGATCCCGCCGTAGTCCGCGATCTCGATACCGTGTGAATCATCCAGATATTTCTGCTGCAGCTGATCGAACAGCTCCCTGACCCGCTCTTCACTGATATCCATGGTCTGGGCCGCCTGGTCAGCCGTAATGCCGTCATCCCCGACCAGGAACAGGAGGCCTTCCAGAATCGCCGCAGCCTGATCGCCCTGATCTGCAGCAGGTTCTTCTGTCTGTACAATTTCTTCCGTATTTAATTCACTCATGCGATCCCTGTCCCCCGAGAAAACCAGATGACGTCATTTTCGTCTACTGTAAAAACAAGTGTATGGAGCCGGGCCAGATCAAGCACCGCCAGGAACGTCGCAATAAATGTCGGCACATCGTGGCAGTCATCCAGCAGCGTCTCAAATCGGAAAGTCGGCGGCAGCCGGTCCAGTTTTGCCCGGATTTCCAGTTCGCGGTCTTCCATCGAGATTTCCCTTTCGGTATACCGGGTTTCAATCGGTTTGGTCAGCTGCATCCGCATCAGGCAGCGCTTCATGGCCCGCAGCAGTTCATTGGCATTGCCGTCATACGGTTCGTCATCGATACTGCGCATCCACTGCTCCGCCTCTTTTGCCAGCGGCCTTGTCAGCTGATTCTGCCTGGCCTCAAACATCTGATACAATGAAGAACTGACTTCCTTGAACTGCTGGTATTCAAGCAGTCTTCTGACCAGTCTGTCTTTCGGATCCTCTTCATACTCATCCGTAATGTCACCGGTGTTTTTCGGCAGCAGTTTCCGGGACTTGTATTCAATCAGTTCGGCCAGTTCCACCAGGTACTCACTGGCCACTTCCAGGTGCATCTGCTGCATGGCATTCAGATAGGCAATATACTGATTCGTCAGAACGCTGACATCCAGATCAAAAAGATCAAGTTCCTTTTCCTTGATCAGATGGAGCATCAGGTCCAGCGGACCGTCAAACTGTTCTACTGAAACCTTGAACTCATCCATATACCGCAGTGATTATATCAAAAAAGACGTCTCTTCTCCATAGCCAGAGACGTCTTTTCGGGTTTATGCCGCAACGATGTTGACGATCTTGTTCGGAATGACGATCACCTTGCGGATGGTCTTCCCATCTGTGAACGCCTTTACCGATTCGAGAGCCAGGGCAGCCGCTTCCACATCGGCCTTGTCGGCGTCCGTATCCGCTTCAAACCGCCCTCTTACTTTACCGTTGACCTGGACGATAATGGTCACTTTGTCCTTGACCAGCTTGGCTTCATCACAGACCGGCCACGGCTCATATGTGACAGTTTCCCTGCCGGTTACCTGGCTGTAGAGTTCTTCACCCAGATGCGGGGCATAGCAGCTGAAGATCTTCAGGAAGTTGGCAAACATATCCCGGCTGACCTTGCCGTTCTTATATACATCATTGATGAAGATCATCATCTGGGAAATTGCCGTATTCAGGTTCAGGGATTCAATATCCGCCGTAGCTTTCTTGACGAGGAAGTTGTAGCTGTAATCCAGTTCCGGGGTTGCTTCATCAACGATCATCGTACCGTTTTCGACAATCCGGCTGACTCTTTCCAGCCACTTTCTGGCCCCGTCCACACCGGTTGTTGACCACGGCAGAGACGCTTCCAGCGGGCCCATGAACATTTCATAGAGACGCAGGGTATCTGCCCCGTGACTCTTGACCAGGTCATCCGGATTGATGACATTGCCCAGCGACTTGGACATCTTAACCCCGTTTTCGCCAAGAATCATGCCCTGATGGAACAGTTTTTTAAACGGCTCCGGAGTGCTGACCACGCCGCAGTCATACAGCACTTTATGCCAGAAGCGGGAATACAGCAGATGCAGCACGGCATGCTCGGCACCGCCCACATACAGGTCAACCGGCAGCCAGTGGTCCAGCAGTGCCTTATCGGCGAGTGCCTCGTTGTTTTTCGGATCGAGATAACGCATGTAGTACCAGCAGGAACCGGCCCACTGCGGCATCGTGTTGGTTTCCCGTACGCCCTTCATGCCGTCAATCTCCACATTCAGCCAGTCCTCACAGTGTGCCAGCGGGCTTTCCCCGTCATCACTCGGCTGATAGTTGTCCGTTACCGGCAGTTCCAGCGGCAGATCACTTGTGTCAACCGTACGGAGTGTGCCGTCTTCCATATGGATAATCGGTATCGGTTCACCCCAGTAACGCTGTCTGGAGAACAGCCAGTCACGCAGCTTGTACTGTACCTTCTTCTCACCGACATGGTGCTCCTCCAGCCAGTCCAGCATCTTTTCAATGGCATCTTCCTTGTTCAGTCCGTTCATCCATTCACTGTTGATGTGCAGGCCGTCTTCTGTCCAGGCTGCCTCTTCGATATTGCCGCCTTCCAGGACAGGAATGATTTCCAGACCGAATTTCCTGGCGAATTCATAGTCACGCTCATCGTGCGCCGGAACCGCCATGATGGCCCCGGTACCGTAAGTTGCCAGGACATAGTCGGCAATCCAGATCGGCACTTCCTTGCCGTTGACCGGGTTGATCGCATAAGCCCCGGTAAAGACGCCGGTCTTTTCCTTGTTCAGGTCGGTCCGCATCAGGTCGGACTTATGGCTCGCTTCTTCCTTGTATGCCTGGACAGCATCCCACTGCTCCTTCGATGTAATGGCATCAACGAACGGATGCTCCGGGCTCAGGACACAGTATGTGCAGCCATACAGTGTATCACACCGGGTTGTAAATACCGTGAATTCCTTATCGGTATCCTTTATCTTGAAGATGACATCCGCCCCGGTCGACTTGCCGATCCAGTTCTTCTGCATGTCGATCGTGCTCTGCGGCCAGTCCACCTGGTCCAGATCTTCCAGGAGCCGCTCGGCATAAGCAGTAATCCGCAGCACCCACTGCCGCATGTTCTTGCGGATAACCGGGTAGCCGCCGCGCTCACTCTTGCCGTCAATGACTTCTTCATTGGCCAGCACAGCCTTGAGTTCCGGGCACCAGTTAACCGGCATCTCGGCGGTATAGGCCAGACCCTTTTCATAGAGCTTCAGGAAGATCCACTGTGTCCATTTATAGTAATCCGGATCACATGTACGTACTTCCCGGTCCCAGTCATAGCTGAAGCCAAGCGATTTGATCTGCTCACGGAAGTGATCCACATTGGCATAGGTAAATTCAGACGGATGATGTCCGGTTGCCAAAGCATACTGTTCAGCCGGCAGGCCGAAGGCATCAAAGCCCATCGGGTGCATGACGTTGAAGCCCTGCATGCGCTTCATGCGGGCGATGACATCTGTTGCCGTATATCCTTCCGGATGGCCGACATGCAGGCCCTGCCCGGACGGATACGGAAACATGTCCAAAACGTAGTACTTCGGCTTGTCAAAGTCATACGCATCCGTCCTGAAGGTCTTGTTCTTTTCCCAGTACTCCTGCCACTTCTTTTCAATTTCGCGGTGATTATAAGTCATTTTCTGTCCTCCCCTGAAAGAAAAACGTCCTTATTGCTAAGGACGTTATAAAACGCGGTACCACCTTAGTTCATGATCGAAATCATGCGCTCATTGTTCCGATAATGCCGGAAGGCAATTCCTCCCCGGCCGAGTTCGAAGCCGTCCATGCCCCGGGTTTCACCAGCCCCCGGGTCTCTGTGCCATGTCCGCGAATCTACTGCTGCCGGTTCTGCAGAATAAATGTATTTTATCAAAGCCGGCGGAAAACATCAATTCTTTTCTGCCGGCTGTGCCGGGCTTATTCCTGGTTCAGGTAATCAACCGCTACCTGGGCATACAGGGCTGAACCTACTTCAAAGGAACTCTCATCAACCCAGAAATAGTCACTGTGGTGCGGATATTCGCCGCCGGCACCAAGGTTGGCGAACGCAGACGGGCAGAAATGTGTGTATTCCGCAAAGTCTTCGCCGCCCATACCCGGGGTGGATTCCTCCACACACTCCGGTGTATCCGTGATCTTCGCTGCTGCCTTCCTGGCCAGTTCGGTCATGCCGGCATCATTGACGAGGACTTCCGTCAGCATATTGTAGGTCAGTTCATAATCACAGCGATACGCATCGCAGGTTCCCTTGATAATACGTTCCATCATACCCGGCAGCGCGTGGTGCAGATCGAAGTCGAAACTGCGGTTCGTGCCGGTCATGACTGCTTCACCTGAAATGATATTGAACCGGGTGCCGGTTTCCAGCTTGCCGACGGTCACGACCAGCGGCTTCATGGCAGCCACTTCACGGCTGACAATTGTCTGCAGGTTCATGATAACAGCCGCGGCACAGACAGATGCGTCTACACACGCTTCCGGAGCAGCACCGTGTCCGGCCCTGCCCTTGATCTTGAGAATCCACTCATCACAGGCAGCCGCCGATGCACCTGCCATCATGAAGACATGGCCGACCGGCCGCTGGGCCCCGATATGAATGCCAAACATCGCATCAACGCCTTCAATACCCTTTTGGGCAATGACACTCTTCGCGCCCTGGGCAACTTCTTCACCCGGCTGGAAAACCAGTCTTACCGTGCCATGCAGTTCGCCCCGGATTTCATCCAGGATTTTAGCGGCACCCAGCAGCATTGCCGTATGGGTATCATGACCGCAGGCATGCATGAAGCCGTCATTGACGGATTTGAACGGAACATCCGTCTTTTCGGTAATGGACAGGGCATCCATATCGGCCCGCAGACCGATGGTCTTTCCAGGAAATGCCCCTTTGATTTCGGCAATGACACCTGACGGTTCAAGGACCCTGAACGGAATTCCCATCTTTTCCAGTTCGGCCGCGACAGCGCCGGTTGTACGGTATTCTTCCATGCTCTTTTCCGGATGTTTGTGGAAGTCACGCCGCAGGTCAATGACATACTGTGCATGCTTGTGGGCGAGTTCTCTGATGTTTTGCATTTTATATTCTCCTCTTTTTTTATTTATTCAGGAAATCAACCGCAAACTGCGCATACATTGCACTGCCGATTTCCAGCGAATCCTCATTGATCCAGAAATAATCGCTGTGGACAGGATATTCCCCGCCGCCGCCAATCAGGCAGAACGTACCGGGGCAATCCACCATGTAAGCCGCAAAGTCTTCAGCGGCCATAATCGCATCATGTTCAATGACACAATCCGGGCCATCCGTGACCTTCATAGCCGCCTCTTTGGCGATTTCTGTCATATCCGGCCTGTTGATGACCGGTTCAGTCATGAAGTTGTACTCGAACTCATATTCGCATCTGTAGGCTTCACAGGTTGCCTTGATGATCCGTTCCATCATTTCCGGAATATGGTGATGGAGCTCGACATCGAAACACCGGCAGGTGCCGGTCAGTTCCGCTTCACCGGAGCAGATGTTGAACCGGGTGCCGGAATGCAGGCTGCCGACGGTGACTACCAGCGGCTTCATCGCCGCCACTTCCCGGCTGACG
>JAFRHT010000015.1 GCA_017433125.1 Solobacterium sp. | reverse complement strand
TTTATTCGCAATGATCAGAAATCAACCTGCGTGCCGCATTCCGGACAGTACTTCAGATCATAGACCCGGGCCCCGCAGTTCGGGCAGAAACGGTTTGAGCTGCCGGAAGTTTCCTGGATCTTCTTGTCCTTCGGCCAGCTGACCCGGTAGGCCAGGTTCAGCGTCTTTGTTTCCTTTGGGGCGAGTGTGATCTTCCAGGTCAGCACACCGTTGTCGGCATCCTGTTCCGCCTTGTCGGTCTTCACCGGTTCGACCACGATGGTCTTGTCCCGGGAAACCGGCAGCCGGTCCTGAACCGTGACAGTGATTTCTTTGGCCTTGGAATTGGTGATCATCAGTTCATAGGCATATTCCGTAGTCCGCTGGTTCTTCAGCATGGCCTCGGATGTTTTCTTCAGTTTTTCCGTCCGGCGCAGTTGTACGGCTTCTTCCTGACCAAGCGGGATATCAAATGTTTCCCGGGTCAGATCCGGATTGATGAGGGTATTTCCGGTAAAGATGCCGTTCAGGTAGACAGCCGCATTGCCGCGGACCATGGCCGGCAGGTCGACGGTCTTCACCGTGGCTTTCAGCCAGGCCTTGACATCCATCTTCGGCACAGCGGAAATGACATAGTCTGCCGGCAGGTCAAACTGCTGCAGATCGGCCATGGTGCCTTCGGAATCAGACGGGATGGTCTTTGTGCCGGGGAGGATGTACTCGGTCATGGTTTCCTCAGTGCTGACTTCCGCCTCTTCTGTTTCCAGACGATTCATCTGCATGGTGTCAGCCATTGCCATGTCTTCATCAGCCATCATCGGCGCCGCTGCCATGGCCATCCTGCCCATCATCATATTGCCTTTGGCCCGGGTTACCGTTTCGGAAGTGCGGATGCTGAGATAGACGGGCCTGATGACCGGCATGACCCCGCCGGAGGCCGGATTGCCGGTCAGCAGGGATACATTGACCTTATCCCATTCCTCGCCGGTATTCTGCAGGATCCGGGCCCGGACACGCATAGTCAGCGGGCCTTCAGCATCGGTGTGGATTTCATAAACCGGCTGCCACATGGCAGAGCCCTCATGACCGCGGATTTCAAAATCGCAGATACCATCGGCCTGTGCTTCCACTTCCACCGAGATGACCGGGCAGGACTCTGTCCTAACGGTATCATTGAGTTTTTTCTCCAGCCGGGCAATATCCGTCTGCAGGGCAGCGATTTCCTGATGGATAGCCCCCAGACGCTCCGGCAATTTGCTGATATACGACTCGATATCCTGCAGATTCTGTTCCTGCCGGGAGGCAAAACTGCCGTTTTCCTTCCAGAGGGCTATCTGCAGTTCTTTCACTTCGATCTGCTGTTTCAGCGCCTCGATTTCGGCCCGGATCCGGTCGGATTCCTTTTCGTCCGGGTTATAGTTGAGCGTATTGAGGAAACGGATATCGGACATGGTGACACCGGCCGGAAAGAACAGCCGTACAGTCCCGGTGTCCATCCCCTGGGTGACGCCGGCAATTTTCAGATGGTTGACACCGGCCTTCAGTTCAGCCTGTCCGCGGCGGATGGTTTCCGCGCCGTTCCGGTATATTTTTACACCTGTTACCCTGGTCTGGATAAGATTATTCATATATATAGACCTCCATTGATTTCATTGTAGCAAATTCTCCGGGCATTTCCTGCATCGCCGGAAATGTTAATGGAATTAATGATTTCTTAAGGGGTTCTCTGCTTTTTTCTTAAGCACAGTCCCGGCTAGCATAAAGGTACGGGAGGTCACTTTATGCTGGAAATGATGCTCAGGATTGTCAACGTGTTTTTTGTGACCCTGTTTGCCTATCAGGTATTCTATGTGCTTGTTTCTCTGCTGGCACGGAAGCGGAAAACAGAAAAAGCTGTTCATATGCACCGGATTGCGGTGCTGATCTGTGCGCGCAATGAGGAAGCGGTCATCGGGGATCTGCTGGATTGCCTGGCGGCGCAGACATATCCGCAGGATGCTTACCGGGTTTTTGTCATGGCCGACAACTGTACGGATCATACGGCTGAAGCAGCCGCTGCGAAGGGTGCGGCTGTATACCGCCGGTATAATACCAGACTTGTCGGAAAGGGTTATGCCCTGGAAGAACTGTTTCAGAATATTCGGCGGGACTACGGCAGCTGCCATGAGGCATTTCTGATCTTTGATGCTGATAATCTTGTCCGGCATGATTATCTGGAACAGATGAACCGGGTTCTTTGTCAGGGGGCCAGGATTGTGACCGGGTACCGGGCCAGCAAGAATTATGATACGAACTGGCTTTCTGCCGGATCGTCCCTCTGGTTCATGCGGGAATGCCGCTATTTGAACCGGGCCCGGGACCTGCTTGGCTTGAGCTGCGCGGTTTCCGGCACGGGTTTCATGTTCAGGCGGGATGTCCTGGCGGAATGGCATTATCATGCCCTGACTGAGGACCTGGAATTCAATGCGGATCAGATTGCAGCCGGTGAAACAATCCGTTACTGTGAAGAAGCCGTCCTGTATGATGAACAGCCGGTGGAACTGCGGCAGTCGCTCCGGCAGAGACTGCGCTGGTCGAAAGGCATCCTGCAGGTTCTCGGGAGCCGCTCGATATCCCTGCTGAAAGGAATAGGAAAGGGCAGTTTTGCCTGCTTTGATTATCTGTGGACACTGGGCGGCGCATATGTACTGGCCATGGTTTCACTGCTGCTGCAGGGGATGATGCTCATATGCGCATTTATGAAAGGCAGCGGAATGGCCGCTGCCGTCATGAATATGATGAACGGGATCCTGCGGGGTTATGCCTGTTTCTTCGGCATGGGGCTGCTGACAACAGTCACTGAGTGGAAGCGGATTGATACCAACGCCTTCCGGAAACTGCTGTATGTATTTACGTTCCCGCTGTTCATGGCAACCTATCTGCCGGTGGCCTGTGCGGCGTTATTCACAAATGTCTCATGGACGCCGATCAGCCATACGGTTACCGGGATTAAACGAAGTGCGGTTCTGCGGTAAAAAGGTCCCGGGTGCGCACTGTCATGGCCTGTATTTGATACCGATCCGGTCAAGCACCGCGTAAATTACCGTCATCACCTGCTCGAAGTCATTCTCATCAACCCCGTGCAGGGCTGCCTCGAAGGGGCCTTCCGCGGTTTTTGCCTGGTTGAGAATCATTTCCACTTTTCTGTCATAAGTGACACGGATCCCTTTCCGTCCGGTAATGGCGAAGGCCTTTTCACTGATGACATCGGCATAGATCTCCCGGATGCCGCATTCTGCCGCTATGATGACAGCCGCCATGCCGATGATTTTGTCTGCCTGGTACAGCGGCCTGCAGTTATGATTCCGGTAAAGATCCAGGATATCAAGCATCGGAAGAATTGCCTTCCTGTCACTTTTCAGAACAATGTCATTTTCATCCGCAATGACACATGTCAGGTTTTCGCGGTGAAGTATTTCCCGGCAAATATCAGTATTCATAAAACAAAACCTCTCTGCGCTCAGCGTATCATACTTTCGGATAAAAGGATAAATGAGTGCAATTACGGTATAATGAAATCAGGAACAGGCAGCGGCATGTACATCTGAAATCATATTTCGGGTTTGCCGCAAAGAGGTGATCATATGAAATTGTATTTTATCGGCGCTGACCGGGAAGTGACGGGCAGTTGCCATGTGCTTGAGGTTGACGGCAGATACATCATGCTGGACTGCGGTCTGGAACAGGGCAGGGATATTTATGTAAATGAAGACCTGCCGGTGCCTGCTTCAGAAATCGCAGCCGTCCTGCTTTCACATGCCCACATCGATCATGCCGGACTGCTGCCGAAACTGGTCAAAGACGGGTTCCACGGGACAATCTGGTGCACGGATGCCACCCGGCAGCTGAGCGATATCATGCTGAAGGATTCGGCCCATATCCAGGAGGCTGAAGTGGAGTGGGCAAACCGGAAGGCAAAACGCAGCGGCCATAAGCAGGTGCAGCCGCTGTATACCGTAAAAGACGCGGAGATTGCCATGCAGTACTTCCAGGATGTCCGGTACGGTGAACCGTTTACCCCGGTGGAAGGGGTTACGGCAAGATTTGAGGATGGCGGCCATATTCTGGGCAGTGCCATCACCTATCTGACCATACAGGAAAACGGTGAGACACGGACCCTGGCATATACCGGCGACCTCGGCAATGTGGGCATCCCGATTGTCAACGATCCTTCTCCCCGGGAAACGACGGAGTATGTCATTACCGAAAGCACCTACGGGGACCGCCTGCATGAAAAAACGGCCAATCCGGTCAGTCAGCTTGCGGATATCATGAACCGGACATTTGCCCGGGGCGGCAATGTGGTTATCCCTGCCTTTGCGGTGGGACGGACCCAGGAAATCCTCTATTTTATCCGCGAGGCGCTGGAAAAGAATCTGGTTGAAAACAAGGACTTCACTGTTTATGTGGACAGCCCCCTGGCGGAGGAGGCGACGGCGATCTTTGATGACAATACCTTCGGATATTACGACGAGGAGGCCATGCAGATTATCCGCAACGGCGGTCACCCGCTCGTCTTCCCGAACCTGCGGATGGTGATTGACGTCGAGGAGTCAAAACTGATCAATACAGTCACCACGCCTTCGGTGATTATCTCGGCCTCAGGCATGTGCACGAGCGGACGGATCAAGCACCATCTCAAGCACAATCTGTGGCGGCCGGAATGCACGGTTGCCTTTGCCGGATACCAGGCTGAGGATACGCTGGGAAGACGGCTGATCGACGGTGAAAAGGATGTCAGGATCTTCCAGGAGGATATCCATGTGGCGGCTGAAATCGTCCAGCTGCAGGATGTCAGCGCCCATGCGGACCGCAACGGTCTGGTGCACTGGCTGACAGACAATCCGGACAAACCGAAGGCAGTATTTGTTGTCCACGGAGATGACGCGGTCGCCGACGGTTATGCCAAACTGCTGCAGAGTGAATACGGGTATGAAGCTTCCGCGCCGTACACGGGATATGTCTATGACCTTCTGGCCGGTAAATATCTGAAGACAGAGGAACCGGCGAGAGTTGTCAGTGCTGAGGAGAGGCAGGAACAGATCCGGCAGGATCAGGCAAGGGAACAGGATACTGCCGGCCAGAACGCGTATTATGCCGAACTGATGGCGAAGGGTCAGAAACTGATCAGGCTGATCGAAAAGCGGAAAAACGCAAAGAACAGCGAACTGAAGAAGTTCCTCAAGGAACTCAGCAAGCTGGTCAGCAGGTGGGACTGATACCGCCGGCATTGCGGCAGATCATTGAAAAAGAAGCGCTTTGACAGGCGCTTCTTTTATATTGATTCAAAGCCGTATAAGGCCGGTGTCAGTCAGCCAGGGCCTCGATCAGCCGGTCAATGTCCTCCCGGTTGTTGTAGTAATGCAGGCCGATGCGCATCGCCGCCGGATAACCGTACATGGCACCGCTGCGGACCGGGGCAACAATCTGCCGGTCAGCCAGCTTCTGCCTGTCGATTTCATGGTCAAAGCAGACCACGACGATCCCGCTGCGGTTTGCCCGTTCATAGTCACTCCAGAAGTGCGCACCCGGGATTTCCCTTACACGGGCTTCAAGATATGCGTTCAGGTCCAGAATATAATCTTCGATATTCTTTCCGCCCAGCTCGCAGTATCGTTTCGCCACCAGCCCCAGGCCATAGATGCCGGATACATTCGGATAGCCGAATTCGAAGCGGGCCGCGTCTTCTCGCAGCTCGATGGTCTCTTTTTCGACAAAGAGATCCTTGTCTGACATCCAGCCGCAGGTCCGCTGGCTGAGCCGGTTCCTTAATTCTGCCGTGACAAAGCCGAAACCGGTGCCGCAGTAATTCATCATCCACTTGTAGTCATTGTTTGCCAGGAAGTCTATTTTCATGTCATACATATCCAGCGGCATTGCCCCGGTTCCCTGGCAGGCGTCCACAACAAAGCAGATACCGTGCTCCCGGCAGAACGCGCCGATCGCTTTCGCGTTGATCTGGAACCCGGTGGAATTCTCCACAAAATCCAGGCAGATCATGCGGGTGCGCGCATCGGTTTTCTCCTGCAGCATTGCCAGGGTGATCCGGCCTTTTTCCGGGGTCACATAGCGGATCTGCACACCTTCTTTTTCCAGAAAGGAGAAGGCATATTTCTGGGCAAAGAAAGTCCAGGCCGAAGTAACGATATTGTCACCGGGCTGGAACGGATAGCCGCCGAAGACAATGGACAGGATCTGGCTGGTGTTGCTGCCGAAGAAGACATCTTCTTTTCTGCAATTGAGCATCCGGGCAATGTGCTCACGGGATTCCGACATCATCTGCACAGTTCCGATCCCGCCCCAGTCGGCATCCCCGCCGCGCAGGTACCGGCCGTCCTGGAAGTGCTTGATGCCTTCATAAACGTAGTCCGGAATCAGTCCGGTGCCGCCGGTTTCCAGATAAACCTGGGTTAAGGCTGCCGGAAATCTTTTTCTTTCATTTTCCCAATTCATAAACTGTCCCCCGATCAATATGACTGCTTTCGGGGATATGTTATAACAGAAAACCGGTTTCGGGCAAACGGACAGAAGATATCCGCAGGTGTTACAATCAAATCAATACAGGAGGACTTTTCATGGCCAGATTTGATGTAACTTTTTCTTCCTATTCACTCTTCCGTGATGTGGAAATTACCGTTATCGTTCCATCCATGACCATTGTGGACATGATGAATGCTAATGGGGCCCCGGTGCACCATGGCGCCGCTGACCCGTTCCCGGTGGTTTACCTGCTTCATGGCTTCGGCAATAACCGCAACGGCTGGCTGAACTACACGAATGTACAGATGTATGCCGAGGAACGACATATTGCCATTGTGACGATTTCCGCCGAAAACAAGGCATATCTGGATCTGAAGGCAGACAGGTTCTTCCAGTTTGTTTCCGAGGAACTGCCGGAGTTTGTCACCGGCATGTTCCCGATCTCAAAGCGGCCGGAGGATACCTATATCGCCGGGCTTTCCATGGGCGGCTTCGGCACGCTGATCCATGGCCTGAGCAATCCGGAAAAGTACTGTGCCATGGGCCCGTTGTCGGCGGCCCCGCGCCTGTCCACTGCCTTTGCGGAAACATACGGCCGGGGAGCTGGCGCAGCCCCGGAGAATCCGGCTGATGTCAGGGTGGTCGATGCCCTGGATGCCGCAAAAAAGAATCATGAACTCGGCAGAACATTCCCGAAGATCTACATGGCCTGCGGGAAAAACGATTTCCTGTATGAGGAAAACGTGAAGACCCGGGACGCGCTGAAGGAACTTGGCATTGATGTCACCTGGGAAGAACTGGATGGCTATGCGCATGAGTGGCGTTTCTGGAACCTGGAAATCGAACGGTTCCTGGACTGGCTGCCGCGTACGGATGCCTATGCGGATATGCCGAAAACCGGTGTCTGATTCCGCAGAGAAACATCATAACAGGGCGTTCAGCCCGAAAAAAGGTTCCGGTTAACTGACGGAACCTTTTGTGTCTGACTGGACTATCGCATGATGCTTATACTGAGAATATACAGATCGCCGGGCAAAGCCCTGATCATGCTGCTCTGTCTATTCGTGCAGCTTGCGTTCTTTCTGCAGGACTTCCTTCTTGCCGTGAATTCTGCCGATGGCATAAGCGAGAAGTACGGCACAGAGCATGTTCAGCGGGGCAGCAGGGCTGCCGGCGCCGATGCCAAACAGGCCGATGCCCAGATTCAGCATACAGATAATACCGATGAATCTGATAATCCGGTTCAGGTACTCTTCTTTCGAATCGATATCGTTGTACAGTTCAAACGGTCCTTCATCCGTTCTTCTGCGGTAATACGCCCACTTGAATACTTTGCCGATGCACTCGGCCCCGGCATCCGCAAGCAGTTCGTGGAAATTGCCTTCATTCCGGTCGAGATCAAGCCGGATGACATATTCACCCGGAAGGCTGTTTCTGAATCTGTATGTGCACCAGCCGACGCCGTCAAGAAGCTGTCCTTCTTCAGCCATCTGGTTCAGCCATTCTTCTTCTTTTTCAAAATCCCATACCCAATACCATTTATGGATTGTTGTCAGTTCACTCATATTGTTTCCTCCAATACCTTTTTCCCGTCATTGACCAGTTTTTCCAGCCGGGCCAGTTCATTGTCCAGAACCGCATAGCCGGCTTCTGTCAGGCAGTATTCTTTCCGCCGGCTGCCGCTTTCCACCGGCAGCTGGATGATCCAGCCCTTCTCACACATGCCGTTGAGCGCGCCGTACAGTGTTCCCGCTGCCAGCCGGACCCTGCCGGATGATAATTCTTCGGCTTTCTGCATGATCCCGTAGCCGTGATTCGGCTGGTACAGGGCCAGCAGGATGTAATAGGTTGTTTCGGTTAATGCATAAGCTTCATTCATAGGGACCTCACTATATTGCCGATCGTTATATCGGCGTTCGATATATCGTAATTACAATATATCGGTTAACGATATAATTGTCAACAAAAAAATGATATTTTCTGTCGCCGGGTGCAGGGTAATATAATATTCGAAAGAAGAGGAACACCGGATGAAGAGTCATAAACTGATAAAAGCGCGGGAATATGAGGCGGAAAAAGACCGGGAAATACCGGCGGAAGAACGGCCGCTGTTTCATCTGTCATCCCGCTGCGGCTGGATGAATGACCCGAACGGATTTTCCGTATATGACGGTATATATCATCTGTTTTACCAGTATTATCCTTACGCGCCGGTGTGGGGCCCGATGCACTGGGGCCATGCAGTCAGCCGTGACCTTGTGACATGGCAGTATCGCCCTGCTGCCCTGGCGCCGGATACGCCGGCTGACTGTGACGGCTGTTTCTCCGGCAGCGCTGTGACCCTGGCTGACGGCCGGCATATGCTGATGTACACCGGTGTCATGCCTGAAGGCAATGGCTCTGGCCGGCAGCTGCAGGTGCAGTGCCTGGCCTTCGGGGATGGCAATGAATATGAGAAGCATGACGGCAATCCTGTACTGGCAGCGACGGACCTGCCGGAAGGACTGAGCTGTTATGATTTCCGGGATCCGAAGTTATTCCGCCGAGCGGACGGTACATATGGCTGTGTAGCCTGCGGGTGCACGGCTGACCGGGATGCCAGGATCCTGCTGTTCCGCAGTGATAACGGGCTGGACTGGCATTTTGAAAGTATCCTGGCGGCGAACCATCATCGCTTCGGGACGATCTGGGAGTGCCCTGATTTCTTCCTGCTCGATGGGAAGGCGGTGCTGCTGTGCAGTCCGATGGACATGCAGAAGACCGGAAAGTACAGCGGGGGAAAGGGAACGCTGTGCCTGATCGGGGATTATGACCGGGAGAACTGCGTATTGATGAACGAACAGGATCAGCCGGTTGATGAAGGAATTGATTTCTACGCCACCCAGACCCTGCTGACCCCGGATGGCCGCCGTATCATGACGGCCTGGATGGCAAACTGGGACAATCTGCAGAACAATGCCGAAGGTCTGCGCTGGTTCGGCCAGATGATCCTGCCCCGTGAACTGACCGTCCGTAACGGCAGACTGTGCCAGCAGCCGGTCAGGGAACTGCTTGCGTACCGGCATGACCGGCATGCATACAAGGATGTGCCGGTGTCACAGAAGACGGAACTGAACGGTATCCGGGGCCGCACCATGGATGTAACGCTTGTCATCAGGCCGGGGGACGGCGGGTACCGGTTATTTGAAATCCGGCTGGCTGAAGATGATGCTTTCCATACATCGTTTATATATGACCGCGGCCGGCAGGAGATCACGGCAGACCGCAGCTGTTCCGGCGCGGAAACAGCTGTCCTGCACAGGAAATCATTCCGGATAACGGAATACAGCAATGAGCTGAAACTGCGGCTGGTCCTGGACCGGTACAGCGCGGAACTGTTTGTCAATGATGGTGAGCAGACCTTCACCATGACAATCGGCACGGACCTGGGCGCTGAGGGCATCAGTTTCCGGGCGGACGGGAATGCGGTTATGGATATTGAATCTTTTACCCTGAGGAAACCGGCATAAACAGACAGAAAAAGATACGGGAAAACAACCGTATCTTTTCTTGTTGGCGCTGAACACAAAAAATGTTCTGATTCCCGGGATCAGAACTTCATATTTTTGCAGTATGGTGCGCCTGACAGGACTTGAACCTGCACGCCGTGAGGCAACAGATCCTAAATCTGTCGTGTCTGCCGATTTCACCACAGGCGCATTTTTACCGGGTTATTATACCATGATCAGCGAAGATCGCGGTATAATGACACATATGGATAAACTGGAAGAAAACAGAGCAGTCATCAATGAAACGGATGCGGAACTGGTACGGCTGTTTGAACGGCGCATGCATGCGGTGAAGGAGATTATTGCCTATAAGCTGGAACATGATCTGCCGATTCTGGACAGCGGCCGCGAAGCCGTCATCATGGAGAGAAACAGCAGGCTGCTGGAAGATCCGGAACTGGAACCGTTCTTCCGGGAATGGTATGCGGAAACCATCGCGGTATCAAAGGCATACCAGCAGATGATCAAAGGAAAGGATGAATAAATATGGGTGAATTACTGACACAGCTGCGGAAGGAAAACATGCAGGCAATGAAGGACAAGGACACGCTGAAGAAAGGCGTCCTGTCCCTGCTGATCTCCGCCATTGCGCTGGGAGAAAAGGAAAAAGGGGAAACCCTGAGCAAAGAAGATGAGCTGACCTATGTGCAGAAGGAACTCAAGCAGACAAAGGAAACACTGGCGGAAACACCGGCTGACCGGGCTGACCTGATTGCGGAAACACAGAAGAAAATTGCCATTCTGGAAGCCTACCTTCCGCAGCAGATGAGCGAGGCGGAAATCAGGGCGGCCATTGAAGCCATCATGCAGGAAAAGGGACTCGAGCCGGTCAAGAAGGCACAGGGTGTCATCATGAAGGAAATGATGGCAAAGTACAAGGGCCAGACCGACGGCAAGACCGTAAACAAGGTGCTGGCCGGAATCCTGGGCTGAAACACAAACCATGTCAGATGACATGGTTTTTTTACGGCGGTCTGCTATAGTAGTACAGTACGGAGAAATGAGGCGTTTATGATAGCGGAAATTATCAGTGTCGGTACGGAACTGCTGCTCGGGAACATCCTGAATACCAATGCGCAGCATCTGTCGAAGCATCTGGCGGATCTGGGTATTGAAGTGCACTTTCAGACCGTGGTCGGCGATAACCCGGCCCGGATCATGGCAGCGGTGGAAACCGCATATACCCGGGCGGATACGGTCATCATGACCGGCGGCCTGGGCCCGACAAAAGACGATATTACAAAGGAAATGCTGGCAGAATACTTTCACCGGAAACTGGTCATGGATGAACAGGCCCTGGCCATGCTGGAAAATCTGCTGACCGCGGCTGGCCGGCAGTCTCTGAAGGACAGTCTGGCCAAGCAGGCACTGGTGCCGGAGAACAGCCTGGTGCTGTATAACCACCATGGCACAGCCCCGGGCATTATCATGGAATATGACGGCCGGACCTGCATCCTTCTGCCGGGTCCCCCGAAGGAGATGGAGCCGATGTTTGCGGAATACTGCATGGATTATCTGCGGGCCCGCAGCCACCGGGTGCTGGTTTCCGTCAATATCAAGATGCTCAGCATAGAGGAGGCGCCGCGGCTGGCCGTCGGCGAGGCCCCGGTTGCCGATGCCCTTGATGAACTGCTGGATCAGGAAAACCCGACAGTAGCCACCTATGCCAAGGATGACGGCTGCCTGATCCGGGTTACGGCCGCGGCCGCGGATCACGATGCCGCCATGGGGATGATTGAGCCGGTCATTGCCGAGATCCGGCATCGCCTTGGCGATGAATATATCCGTTATATCCGGGAAGAACTGCCGGAATGAGGCAGGGGAAACCGGTTTTCCCGGGGAATGAACAAAATGATGGAGTACTTTGATATCTGTGATGAAAACGGCCGTCCCCTGGGGGAAACCGTCAGCCGGGCGGAAGCCCACCGGCGCGGTATCCGGCACCGTACGGCCCATATCTGGATCATCCGCCTTGTGCAGGGACGGTATGAAGTCCTGCTGCAGCAGCGCAGTCTGCAGAAGGATTCCTTTCCGGGTCTCTTTGACACCTCCTCGGCCGGCCATGTACCTGCCGGTCAGGAACCGCTGCCTTCTGCCCTGCGCGAACTAAAGGAAGAACTGGGCCTTGCGGCGGAGCCCGAAGATCTGCAGTACATCGGGCAGTTCCATATTCAGTATGAGAAGGTGTTTCATAAAGCCCTGTTCCGGGACAATGAAGTTGCCTGGGTCTACGTGTATGAGAAGCCTGTACAGGCCGATATGCTGGTCCTGCAGGCAAGCGAAGTGGCCTCGGTCCGGTGGTTTGACATGATGGAAGTGCGTCAGGAAATCGAGCGGACCCGGGAGCGGTTCTGCGTCCCGAAAGCAAGCCTGGACCTGCTGGCCCGCTGGCTCAGGGAAAGATAAACAAAAGGAGAATCACACGATTCTCCTTTTTGCTTGAACAGGATGACGGGAGTTACTCCGAGAATTTCCAGGCTGTGTCCAGGGCGATTTCCATCATGTCGGTGAAGCTGTTCTGACGCTCTTCGGCAGTCAGGGCGACCGGCTTGAAGAGATGGTCGCTGATGGAAAGGATGGACAGGGCTTTCTTGCCGCAGGCTGCAGCTGTCCAGTACAGGCCGGATGTTTCCATTTCCACGCAGAGGTGGCCGAATTTTCTGAGTTTCTCGTTCAGGTCCGGCTGCGGATAGTAGAAGAAGTCTGAAGTATAGACCTTGCCGACCTTGAACTTCACGTCTTTTTCGCGTGTCGCCCGGACAGCTTCCTCCAGCATGTCATAGTCACCGCAGGCTGCCAGCTGGCCTGGAATACCGAACGCATTGCCGTAGGAGGAGTTTGTGGAGGCTGCCTGGGCAATCACGACGTCACGGGCATCCACATCATCAGCCAGTCCGCCGGCTGAGCCGATGCGGATGATGGCTTCGACTCCGAACTGGTTGTACAGCTCGGTTGCGTAGATCCCCATGGAGGGGACGCCCATGCCGTGGCCCATGACGGAGATGCGCTTGCCTTTGTAGGTGCCGGTAAAGCCAAGCATGTTTCTGACCTCATTGAAGCAGACGACATCGGTCATGTACTGATCGGCGACGGCCTTGGCGCGCAGCGGGTCACCCGGCATCAGCACAACTTTGGCAATCTCGGCGGTAGCGCGGATGCTGGCGGAAATAGATTCTCTTGGTTCCATAGTGTTTTAATCTCCTTATTATTCAGCGAACAGTTTCTTCAGATTGATGTCAAACGGCGGCCGGACAATGCCTTTCTCCGTGATGATGCCGGCGATCAGGCTGTGATCAGTCACATCGAAGGCCGGGTTATAGCACTTGACGGCTTCCGGGGCCATCGGTTCCACGTACCACATCTTCTTGATCTCTTCCGGATCGCGCAGCTCGATGCGGATGTCATCACCGGTCGGGGTGTTCATGTCAATGGTGGAGGATGGACCCAGCACGTAGAACGGAATGCCGTAGTGCTTTGCCAGGATGGCCACACCGGATGTGCCGATCTTGTTGGCGGCGTCGCCGTTGGCCGCCACCCGGTCACAGCCGACAAAGACCGCGTTGATCCAGCCGTTCTTCATGACGATCGAGGCCATGTTGTCACAGATCAGCGTCACGTCAACCCCGGCGCTGTTCAGTTCATACGAAGTCAGCCGGGCTCCCTGCAGGAGCGGTCTTGTTTCATCGGCGAAGACATGGAAATTCATGCCCCGCTCGCGGCCCAGCAGGACCGGGCCGATGGCTGTGCCATAACGTGAAGTAGCCAGCGGGCCGGCATTGCAGTGCGTCAGAATGCCGTCGCCATCCTTCAGCAGGGACAGGCCATGCTCGGAGATGGCTGTGCACATGGCAATATCCTCTTCGTGGATGGCGATTGCTTCCTGTTTCAGCAGTTCCACAATGTCCGCCACCGGTGTATCAGCGTGATTCAGCACAAGCTGCTCCACCCGGTTCAGCGCCCAGGACAGGTTGACTGCGGTCGGGCGGGAGGAATTGAGGTATTCCTTGTCCGCATGGAACTTTTCACAGAACCGGTCATATGGCAGGTCCTGATACTGCGCTGCCAGTACATACATGGCATAGCCGGCAAAAATACCGATCGCCGGGGCCCCGCGCACCTGCAGCAGCCGGATGGCATCGTAGCAGGGCTGCAGTTCGTCCAGTTCCAGATGCACCACCCGGTTCGGCAGGGCTGTCTGGTCAATGATTATGACTTTCTTCCCATCGTCGGAAAGACGGATATTCGCGGCGTGGGTCACATTTCTGATCGTCGTCATGATAATGTCTCCTTACGTATCTATTTTAGGAAAAGGCGCTTTTCGGCGTCAATGGCAGAATTCCGGCATCTGCAGTACAATGAGGACATGGCAAAAGAAGAGAAGAAAACCAATGCCATGCGCATGCTGGACAATGAAGGGATTGCCTACACCGTGCACGCGTATGACGTCAGTGACGGCCAGCTGGACGGCGTCACGGTGGCCCGCAAGTGCGGTCAGAATCCCGAGCAGGTATTCAAGACCCTGGTGACGCAGGGGGATGACCGTGAGCACTATGTTTTTGTCATTCCCGTGGCCGAAAAGCTGGACCTGAAAGCCTGTGCCCGGGCCGTCGGGGTCAAAAGCGTGGAGATGATTCCCCAGAAAACGCTGCTGCCGCTGACCGGGTATATCCATGGCGGCTGCAGTCCGGTGGGCATGAAAAAACCGTTCGTCACGGTCTTTGACGAAACGGTTGTATTGTTTGATACGATCATGGTTTCAGCCGGCAAAGTGGGCCTGCAGGTGGAATTGAATCCGGAAGACCTGCTGCGCGTTACAAACGGCATCACTGCGGCGCTGACCCGCGGCTGAACAGGCTCAGGCCTGTTTTTTTCCGGGCCGGAAGAGATCACGCAGGATCAGGATCAGCACATAGCCGCAGAAGCCGCCGAACAGAATCCCGCCGCCGTCGATGAACATATCGAAGACTTCACTGCTGCGCCCGGCCACCATGGTCTGGATGGTTTCATCCGCCATCGGGATCAGGAACAGGAACAGCGCAAAGTTGATAAACCGCCAGCGGAACAGAGGGCAGATGCACATGGCCAGGGCAACCAGGAAACCCAGACCGCTGAATTCTGCGAAGTGTGCCAGTTTGCGGACATAGTGATGAAACAGGTCGAAGTCCACCCAGAAGCCGTACCGGTTGACAATCGCCAGCAGCCGGTATGTGAACGTATGTGACATCTCCTGGGAGGCTTCCGCCACCATCATGGAGTTCGAGAAGATCCAGCCGATATAGGCGAATACGATCAGCCAGACCCACCAGTGTTTACGTGTTTTCTTCATATGCACGGTATGATAGCACAAATCGGATATCTGGTATAGAATAACGGCGTGAATCTTAATATCCTGCAAGGTGGAAAACATTTGCCGGATTATCTATAATTATTAGATGGATTCCACGGAGGTGACCAGATGATCGAATGCACCCACGTTTATAAAAAATACAAGAAAGGCGTCAACGCGCTCTTTGATATCAACCTGAAAATTGACCAGGGAGAATTTGTGTATATTATCGGGCCGACCGGTTCCGGCAAGAGCACTCTGATCAAACTGCTGGACGGCGAAGAGATTCCGACCAAGGGTGATGTCTACGTCGTCGGCATTGATGTCGGCCGGCTGCGGCATTCCAAAGTGCCGATCTACCGCCGCAACATCGGGGTTGTTTTTCAGGATTTCCGCCTGCTGCCAAGCAAGACGGTCTTTGAGAATATCGCCTATGCTCTTGAAGTAATCAATATGAGCAGTGACCTGATCCGCCGGCGGGTGCGGGAAGTCATGAACCTGGTTGGTCTGGATGACAAGGGCAATGCCCTGCCAGGTGAACTGTCCGGCGGCCAGCAGCAGAGAGTTGCGATTGCCCGGGCGATTGCCAACCGGCCGAAGGTACTGATTGCCGATGAGCCGACCGGGAATCTCGATCCGGCCATGTCGGATGAAATCATGACCCTGCTGGAAAAGATCAACCGGGAATACGGGACAACGATCCTGATGGTTACCCATGATCTGGCCCTCGTTAACAAACACCGCAAGCGGACGATTGCCCTGGAACACGGGCATATTACCGCCGACCTGAAGGAAGGAGGCTATGTTCAGCATGATCAGTAGAATATGGCGTCCGATCCGGGACGGGTTTAAGGGCTTTGTCAGGCACGGGGCAATGGCGCTGTCCAGCTCCGTGGCCGTTACGATCACCCTGATTATTATCGGGATTTTCGGTGTCTTCATGACCAATGTATCGCGCTTTACCGAAGGTCTGGAGCAGAGTGTGCAGATCTCCGTCAAGGTTGATTATGACTATGAAGCAGCCAGTGAGGAAGACCGCATCAGCCTGGCCATTGCCGGTATTCCGGGGGTGCGTGCGGTCAACTATTCCAGCAAGGCAGATGAATTCGAGTACTACATCAACAGTTTCAATGATGAAAAGATGAAGGAAGCCTACGCGCCGTTCCGGGATGACAACCCGATGCATGACGCGTTCTATGTGGAAGTCTCCGACGGGACGCAGCTGGAGAACATTGCGGCCCAGATCGAAAAGATCGAAGGGGTTGAGGAAGTCAACTTCGGCGGGCTGAGCGCGGTGAAGATGGTGGCGGCCATGCGGTCGATCCGGCTGGGCGGCACGGTGCTGGCCCTGGCCCTGTCGCTGCTGGCGATCTTCCTGATCCAGAATACG
The DNA here is from genome assembly GCA_017433125.1 of Solobacterium sp. GTDB lineage: Bacteria > Bacillota_I > Bacilli_A > Erysipelotrichales > Erysipelotrichaceae > Bulleidia. The sequence continues at coordinate 7,620 of JAFRHT010000015.1, read as the reverse complement.
ATCAAACTGACGATTATGGCCCGGGCTGATGAGATAGCCATCATGCGCAATGTCGGGGCCCGCAACAGCTATATCCGCTCGCCGTTTGTCATCGAAGGTATGATTATCGGCATTGTCGGTGCCCTGATTCCGATTGCCATGATCTTTTTCGGCTACCGGTATCTCTATGAGATTACCGGCGGTTATGTCATTTCCCGCATGTTCAGCCTGATTGAACCGTTCCCGTACATCTGGCAGGTATGCGGTGTCCTGCTGGCGATCAGTATCCTGGTCGGCCTGATCGGCAGTTTCCTGTCCGTGAACAAGTACCTGAGGTGGAAACGATGAGGCGGAAGCTGATTGCCTTTGTGACGGCTGTGGTTCTGGCGGTATGCGTTGTGCCGGGTCAGCCGGTGAAAGCGGAAGAGGATTACAGCAATACCGATTACTGGAACCAGATGTGCACCAGCGGCCAGGCGCTGACCGATGCGGAAAAGAGTGCCTGCATGGGGTATATGCAGTACATTGCCGGTCAGACTGACTCGCTGCGGGAACAGCTGCAGGAAATCGAAAACCGGCGGGCGGAAATCTCCGCCAACATTTCCTATTACGCGGCGCAGGTCCGGAATTATCAGGCCCAGGCCGATGCCCTCAACGGGGAGATCGCTGCGCTGAACGGACAGATCGCCGTATTGGAAAAGGAAATCCAGGAGGCCGAGGAACAGATTGTCAAAAAGGAAGCGGAGATCGACGCCGTCCAGGACAAGATCAAGGACCGCATGGTCAGTGCCCAGGGCACAATGCGGCTGAACCAGTATCTTGACATCCTGATGGGCGCGCGGACCTTCGATGACTTCATCCGGATCGCCAACGGCATCAGTGATATCACGGCATATGATGAAAAGACCATGACGGACCTGGCTGATGATATCGAGGAACTCAACCGGACCAAGGCCAAACTTGAGGAAGACAAGGTCAAGCTCGATGCGGCCAAGCAGGAAGTCGTGGATAAGCAGAATACTATTCTGGCGCTGAAATACGAAGTGCAGCTGGTCGAGCAGGAACTGCGGAACCAGTTCGCCGAACTGGAAGCGCAGGGCAACCGGATCGCCGGTGATATCGAAGCGATCCAGGCAACCATGCGGGAGATCACCGAACAGCTCAACCAGATTGCCGGTACGTCCGGCTGGACCTACCCGGTGGCCGGCGGCCGTTACTCTGCCGGCACCTGGCATTACAGCAGCGGCGGCGTGCATCTGGGCATGGACATTGCGGCAGCCAAGGGTTCCACAATCATGGCGGTCGGCAACGGCGTCATCATCAAGAGTGCGGACGGCTGCGGCGACGGCTACCTGGGCAACTGGTGTGCCGGCAGTCCGGGCGGATCACTCGGCGGCGGCAACCAGGTATACCTGCTGACCAAGATCAACGGCGGCCTGTACGCGGTCAAATATGTACATATGCTGGCCGGAACCCCGGTGGCCAAAGGGACGATTGTCCTGGCCGGTGATTATATCGGACAGGTCGGCACCTCCGGCAACTCATCGGGCCCGCACTGCCATATCGAAGTGTTCTATCTCGGCAGCGCCGACAACTTTACAAGCTACGCGCAGAACTGGAACGGTGATCTTGCCTTCGGCTGCGGCTGGGGTTCGGCCGGCCTGAACCGGCTGTGCGAAAACGGGGCCGGGGCTCCCTGCCGGGTCAAACCGGAAGTCCTGTTTGGAAACGGATAAGAGATCTTCTTCATGAGGATCTCTTTTTTTTCCGGGCGCTCCATGTCAGCGGGCAGATACAGTGTGCTAAAATAAATGCATTATGAGTGAAGAAGAAAAGAAAACCCTTCCCGCGGAAGAAGATGACCTGATCCGTATACCTGTCATGCGGCACTATTCCGTACCGGCGGAAGATTATGAAAAACTGAAAAAGAAACACGGGCACCTGAAAATCATCATGGCCTGTCTGGCGGTGCTATGCCTTCTGCTGGGCTGGCTGGCCGGAAGCGTCCTGCCGTTTGCGTATTCCCACAGCCTGCAGAACAGCATCAATTCTGTTGCCGGCATGGATTCGTCGGACAAGTTCTCTTCAATTCTCCGGGTGATGTCCGAGGACTGGTTCTTCGCGCCGGATATTGAGGATGTCGGCACCCGCCTGACTGACCAGGCTCTGTACGGCATGACCACCAACGAGGAAGACCCGCACACCTCCTATATGTCAAGTGAAGAGATCGAATCGTTCACGCAGTCCATCAACCGGCGTTTTGTCGGTATCGGCATACAGTATATTGATGCCGGTGACGGCATGTTCCTGGTGGAACGGGTATTCCGATCCTCGCCGGCGGAAGCGGCCGGGGTGCAGGCCGGGGATTTCATCCGTTTCGTGAACGGGGAATCCACGGAAGACATGACCAGTGAAGATATTTCCGACCGGGTCCGCGGTGAAGAAGGGACAGCCGTTTCCGTAGGGTTTGAACGGGATGGTGAGATCATCACCCTGGATATTACCCGGGCGCCGATCAATAATACGGTCTTCGGGGAAATCATGCCAGGCGGCATCGGCTATCTGGAGATCATGCAGTTCGGTGATTCCACTGCCCAGGAAGCCCGGGGTTATCTGGAAGATTTCCAGGATGGCAATGTGCAGAAACTGATCATTGACCTGCGCGGGGACGGCGGCGGTTATCTCGACTCGCTGCGGGCCGTGGCTTCGCTGTTTATCAGCGGCAGCCCGGTGATCATGAAACAGGTTTACAGCGACGGCAAGGTGGAGGAATTGCGCAGTGTGGACGGCCTGGCTTTTGACTTTTCCCCGGTTGTCCTGCTGGTTGACCGCAATACTGCCAGTGCTGCGGAAGTCTTTACCCTGGCCATGACGGAAAACAGGGACGATGTCACCACCATCGGGGAAACCACCTACGGCAAGGGCACCGTACAGATTACCAGGTATTTCAATGACGGTTCGGCTCTGAAGTATACAACTTCCAAATGGATTTCCAGTCAGGGCGTATGGGTCAACGGCACCGGCATCGAACCGGTCCTTGCCGTACCGGAGCACGAAGTGATCAGCACGGTCTATGCGGAAATGCCGGACGACGGCAGTTTCGATTACGATTCGGTTTCCGAGTATGTGCGCTTTGCGCAGCTTTGCCTTGATTACCTCGGATACGGTCCGGACCGCACTGACGGATACATGTCCCGCGGCACCCAGGATGTCCTGCGGCAGTTCCAGCAGGATACCGGTCTGGAGGTGACCGGGATTCTGGACCAGACAACATATAATACGCTGATTTCCCGGCTTATTCTGGACTGGAATACAAACCAGGCCCATGATCCGCAGCTGCAGAAAGCGCTGGAGGTGCTTCATGGCTGACCATTTTGAACTGGTCTCTCCGTTTCATCCGACCGGGGATCAGCCGGAAGCGATTGATGAGCTGGTCCGCGGGCTGCGGGAAGGGAAGAAGGAACAGGTACTGGAAGGGGCCACCGGCACCGGCAAAACCTTTACCATGGCCAACGTTATTGCCCGGGTAAACCGGCCGACGCTGGTCTTTTCCCATAACAAGACTCTGGCCGGCCAGCTGTATTCCGAATTCAAGGAACTCTTCCCGCACAACCGTGTGGAATACTTTGTTTCGAATTTTGACTATTATCAGCCGGAAGCGTACATGCCGAAGAACGACATGTATATCGAAAAAACCGCGGCGATCAATGAGGAACTGGATATGTTCCGTGAATCCGCCATCAACTCCATCGTCGAGCGGCGGGATACGATCATTGTTGCCTCGGTGGCGTGCATCTACGCGGCCAGTGACCCGGAACAGTATAAGGACATGTTCTTCACGGTCCGGGTCGGTGAAGAGATTGAGCGCAACACCCTGCTGCGGAAGTTCATCGACCGCCAGTATGTGCGCAATGACATGGACCAGGGCCGCGGAACCCTGCGGGTGCGCGGGGATGTGATTGAGGTCGTGCCGGCCTACACAGACCAGTTCAATATCCGGATTGAAATGTTCGGGGATGAAATCGAGCGGATTACCGAAGTGGATCCGCTGACCGGGCATGTGCTGAATGCATACCAGTTCTACAACATCTTCCCGGCGACTGGCTATGCCCGCTCGCACGAGCAGATGCTCAGGGCCTGCAATGATATCGAGGCGGAACTGGAAGAGCGGCTGAAGTACTTTGAGCAGGAAGGCAAGCCGCTGGAAAAGGAACGGCTGGAACAGCGCACCCGGTTTGACCTGGAAGCGCTGCGGGAAAACGGCTACTGTGCCGGTATCGAGAACTACTCGATGCATATTGACGGCCGGGTGCCGGGCCAGCGTCCGTATAACCTGTTTGATTACTTTCCGGATGATTACCTGTTGATTGTGGATGAATCCCACGTCTCCCTGCCGCAGATCCGCGGCATGTACAACGGTGACCGGCAGCGCAAGGAAGTGCTGGTCCAGTACGGCTTCCGGCTGCCCAGTGCCCTGGATAACCGGCCCATGCGCTTTGATGAATTCGAAGGGATGATCAACCAGGTCATCTACTGTTCGGCGACCCCGGGAGATTATGAACTGGATCATGTCAATCATGAAGTTGTGGAACAGATTATCCGGCCGACCGGACTGCTCGATCCGCTGATCAGGGTCAAGCCGACCCGGGGCCAGATCGACGATATCTGCGACCAGCTTGATGCCCGCATCAAGGCCGGGGAACGGGTGCTGATCACCACTCTGACCGTCCGCATGGCAGAGGACCTGACCGATTACCTGAAAGAGCGCGGCTACAAAGTTGCCTATCTGCATCATGAGACCAAGACCCTGGAGAGGTCCCAGATTATCCATGACCTGCGGCTGGGCAAGGTGGATGTCATTGTCGGCATCAACCTGCTCAGGGAAGGCCTGGATATCCCGGAAGTATCCCTGGTCTGCATCCTTGACGCGGACAAGGAAGGCTTCCTGCGCAGTGAACGGTCATTGATTCAGACCATCGGCCGGGCTGCCAGAAATGCTCACGGCGAAGTACATATGTACGCTGATGTCATTACTGACTCCATGCGCCGGGCCATTGACGAGACCAACCGCCGCCGGGCCATCCAGCAGGCCTACAACGAGGAACACGGCATCGTTCCGCGGACGGTTATCAAGCCGGTGGAAGATGCGATCCGCGGCAAGGAAACAAAGGAAATGGCGGCGAAGTATCTGAAGAAGAAAGCCAGACTGAGCAGGCATGAGAAAGAAAAGATGCTGGCCGGCATGGAACAGGAGATGCGCGAAGCGGCCAGACTGCTTGACTTTGAGCGGGCTGCCGAACTGCGCGATATGATTTTCGAACTGAAAGCTGAAGACTGAAAAGGAGGCCCTGAAGGTCTCCTTTGTGTTGTGTTTTGATCAGCAGAAAAATCTTAATAATAACTTAATCACCGGAATCCGGTCATGCCGGCACCGGCAGAAAAGCGCAGAACCAGGCAGTCCGGCGCTGTTTTTCAAGGTGTTCGGCAGAGTATTGTATATATCTGCCGGATGGCAGGGACGGTTGCAGAGACTGCCTGTTTTTTCTATAATCACAATCGTCAGAGGAAAAAATAATCATGGCTGAAAAAAAGGATTTCATGAGCGAACTGGCCCGTCAGGTTGATGCCAAAAAGAGGGGCGAGGTAGAAAAAATAAATTCCGTGGATGATTACGTGCCGAAGAAGCGCAGGGTCATCAGGGAGGAAAATCAGGAACCGGCCGAACCGATTCATCCGGCTGCCCCGGAAAAAACACCGGTGCCGGAAGTTCCGGCGGAACCGGTAAAACCGCAGCCGGCACCCGAACCGGAAGAAGTACCGGAAACACCAAAGGCCAAGCCGGTTTTCATCATGCCCGTGAAAAAGGAAGAGCCCGCTGACGAAGCGGATGATGACGACCTATATGATGACGATGATGACTATGACGGCCCGGAAAGCTTTGCGGAGGAAAAACTGGTCCGGGTTGATAAGCCGCGGCGGCAGCTGAAGCCGGCCGGCATTGCCCTTCTGGCTGTGCTGGGAGCGGCCCTGGCGTTCGGGATCTGGTGGATTTTCTTTGCGCCCCATATTCCGATGCCTGACTTTGTCGGCCAGCCGGTCAGCACGGTTTCCACCTGGGCCAAGCAGAACCAGATGGAAAGCGGCGTAGTTGCCATGGCACCGGCCGAATACAGTATGGAATATGACAAGGATATCGTTATCCGGCAGAGTGTGGCGCCCGGCCGCAAGGTCAAGACGAATACCCCGATCACCATCACCGTATCCAACGGTCCGGATCCGGATGAAGAGATCGAATTTCCGAATATCTATTTCATGACCCAGCAGGAAATCCAGGACTGGAAAAACGAGAATAAACTGCTGAAGTTCAAACTTACAACCCAGTACAGCAGCACCGTCCCGAGCGGCGAAGTTATTTCCTATGAAGTGAAGAACGGCAGTGAGGATATGTTCACCCGCGGCACGACGCTGAATGTCATCTGTTCCAAGGGACCGGCACCGGCCAGCCAGGTAACCGTGGATGATTTCCGCGGCAAGACTTACGCTGAAGTGGAAACCTGGGCCCGGAACAAGAAGGTCCTGCTGGAAAAAAGGGAAACCAACAGTGCCACCGTCGCGGCCGGAAATGTCATTTCCACTGACCGGCAGGCCGGTACAACCATGACGGAAGGCGATGTCCTGATCGTCATTGTTTCCAAGGGCAAAGGTGTGACCCTGCCGAATTTTGTCGGCTATACAGCGGAGCAGATGCAGGCATGGCAGGCCGGCAAGGGAAACAATGTGACGATCATCTATACAGAGAAATATGACTGGGCCCTGGAGGGTACCATTATCGGCCAGGACATCCCGCCCGGCAGTCTGGTAGATGAAGGGGCAGTAGTGATGCTGACAAGGTCGCTGTACATGCCGCTGATGGAAACACATTCCCGGGAGTGGCTGGGCCAGGATTATCTGCAGCTGAAGAAATGGGTTGATGATGTCAACGGCAAGGACAGGAGTGTCAATATCCAGGCCGGTGAATATATCGGCGGTGCTGAGTGTTCCAATGAATTCCCCACACCGGGTCAGATCATCGAGTATGCATGCTTCTACGGAACCAGTGACCTTGCGGATGGCTGCGGCCGGCCGCTCAACGCATATTCCAGAATCGGATATAAGATCTCAACCGGCGCATGCGGTGTGGCCCCGCCGCCGGCTCCGCAGAAGAAGGATGTTGTTATTTCCACAGGTGATATTGCCAGTCTCAGTACGATTCAGTCGTTCTGCAATTCCAATGGTATGAACTGCAGCTATACACCTTCTGATTCCGGTCCGGATGTCACCATCACAGTCAACGGGGCGCCACATTCCACCGGGGAATCGTTTACGGAAATGATCAAAGAGGGCGATACGATTGCCGTCACTTACAATAAAACACCGGCAACGCCAGCCTCAACCTCAACCTCTACACCTACCGCAACAACTGACGGCGGAAATTAATCTACGGAGGACGCGAAAATGAATTTTTTAGCGCGGGCATGGAGATACATCACCAGAAGACCGACAAAGTCGATCCTGCTGATGATTACATTCTTTGTCATCGGGAACCTGGTCATTCTCGGTCTCGGCATATCCACAGCGGCAGAAAATGCCAAGATCCTCACC
>JAFRHT010000142.1 GCA_017433125.1 Solobacterium sp. | reverse complement strand
GTCATCACTGCTTAATGAACTTCTCCACATCAAGGACAAAGATTGTCGCCCCGCCGATCTCCACTTCGACCGGGAAAGAGGAATATCTGCCGACATCATAGCTCGCTGTGGACGGCACGATCTCCGTACGGCGCTTGGACTGCTCGCCGATGATATCAATGCACTGCTGCACCCGTTCATCCTCGGTTCCGACAATAATGGTTGTATTGCCGGCCCGCAGGAATCCACCGGTTGTAGCAAGTCTGGTTACATAATAGTTTTCCTTTGTCAGCGCGGAAGAAACATCCGACGCGTCATCGTTGGATACGATTGCAAGAATCAGTTTCATAGTCAACCTCCTGATACTTTTTTTATTCTATCATGTTCCTGCCGTCAGGGGCGGAAAAGGATATGCAGGTGCGGGTTTTCGTCACAGGCCTTGCCCAGTACCATCAGCGTCCGGTAGGCATACGGCACATCCAGGATCCCGGCAATCGCATCATGGGTAAAGACCAGGTCAATATCATCCGTCACTTCCTGCAGACGGTCATACAGGGCATCCAGATTTCTGCCGTAATAGTCCTGGAAATCGAAAATATCTTCCATGTAGTCATGGATATCATCCCTGGTCTGCATTCTTGACGCATTAATTTTTATCCGGCGGCTCATTGTCATTCCTCCCCGTACAGCAGCTCAAACGTCTTGTAGTGATCATCCGTATAGTAGATCAGACCGTCATTGGACCAGACGATCCGTCTGGCCCCCCGTTTTTTGGCATGCAGCGTACCGATATCACACTCATAGTAGATCCTGTCATCCGCTTCCGGCAGGTTTCCTTCAAAGTTGCCATATTCATCACCGCCGATGCACATGCCCTTTATGGTGCGGTTCAATGCCCCGCTCTGCCAGCCTTCCGCCCGGGCTTCCTTCTTGGTCATGAAGTTATCCGGCAGATGGCCGTAAACATGCAGGTACAGCGCCACATCGTCCCTGGAATCATAGACCCCGTGCTCATCCGGCACGTTTTCCGCGGCAGCCGTCGGCTCCGCGGTCACAGCCAGAGTCGGTGTCGGTGACGGCACTGCAGTTGGCGACGGGGCGTGCGTGCACCCGGCCAGCATCAGCAGCGGGAGCAGCAGGACAAACAGTTTTCTCAGTAATTTATGCATGGCGGTCCTCCCATTCATTACGGATATCATCGTAGACAACCGCTTCGGCAAGTGCCATGTAGGGCCAGACATAGAAGATGCCGGCCAGCATGCCTGTGATCAGGGTCAAAATACCCCACAGGATAAAGGACAGGTGGAAGACAAAGAGATCCCATTTATGCCCGCGGGTCATCTCGGCAGACAGCTCCAGCACTTCCGCCGGCGTCAGATCCGGGTAATCCTCCATGATATACGGCACAAACAGATAGCGGTAGGCTGCCACGATGCCCGGTATGATCAGCGCAAATGTCCACAGCAGCACCGTCAGGAACCGCCGCAGCATTGTCCGCACGGTCCGCTCGTATTTTTCGGAAGTGAAAACGTCCTGTAGGTCACTGCCTTCACTGTTGTCCAGCCGATGCAGGAACCAGCTGCGGCAGCCTGCTTCCAGGGGCATCATCACAAAGATCTTCAGCAGCAGGACAACCCCGCTGAGCGAGGCCGCCGCCGGCATGAGCCGCTGCAGACGATAAAAGGAAGATGAACCGTTGAATGTATAGTTGATTTCCACCCCGCCGCTGCCGGCCGTCATTCCGCCGGTTACCAGCACCAGGACCACGGCCGTCGCTACTGCCGGCCAGTAGGAAGCGCGCAGGTATTCCTTCGCTTCTTGCTTTACTTGTGTACGTGTATTAGGCAGCATATTCTCTCCGCCTCCCTTTGTCTTTTATTGTATCGGATTGATCTTTCCGGTTTCTTAAGATTATTCTGCCCTAATCATACCATTACCGGGCCGGCCCTTTCGACCGCAAAAAAAGACAGTCGCATGAGACTGTCTTTTCGTTTATCCGTATATCGGAATCTTACTTTGTGATTTCGATGATGTTTCCGGAACCGACTGTACGGCCGCCTTCACGGATGGAGAACTTTGTGCCCTGCTCGACAGCGATCGGGGACAGCAGAGTAACTTCCATGACGACGTTGTCGCCAGGCATGCACATTTCTGTGCCTGCCGGCAGCTTGATGACGCCTGTAACGTCAGTTGTACGGAAATAGAACTGCGGACGGTAGTTGGAGACGAACGGTGTATGACGGCCGCCTTCTTCCTTTGTCAGAACGTAGACCTGAGCCTTGAATTCTGTATGCGGGGTAACGGAACCCGGCTTTGCCAGGACCTGGCCACGCTCAACTTCGTCACGGTTGACACCACGGAGCAGCGCACCGATGTTGTCACCAGCCTGGGCGAAGTCCAGAGTCTTACGGAACATTTCGATACCTGTAACAACAGTTGTTCTTGTGTCCTTCAGACCGACGATTTCAACCTGGTCGTTCAGGTTCAGCTTACCACGCTCAACACGGCCGGTAGCGACTGTACCACGACCTGTGATGGTGAAGACATCTTCAACCGCCATCAGGAACGGCTTGTCGAATTCGTGTTCCGGAGCCGGGATCCATGTGTCAACAGCGTCCAGCAGTTCCTTGATCGGAGCCAGCCATTCCGGATCGCCTTCCAGAGCCTTCAGAGCAGAACCGCGGATAATCGGTGTGTTGTCACCGTCGAAACCATATTCACTCAGCAGGTCGCGGACTTCCATTTCAACCAGGTCGATCAGTTCAGGATCGTCGACCATGTCGCACTTGTTCAGGAAAACGACCATTGTCGGTACGCCTACCTGACGGGACAGCAGGATGTGCTCACGTGTCTGCGGCATCGGTCCGTCGGTTGCTGCAACAACCAGGATCGCGCCATCCATCTGAGCTGCACCTGTGATCATGTTCTTGACATAGTCAGCGTGACCTGGGCAGTCAACGTGTGCATAGTGCCGTGTGTTTGTCGAATATTCGACGTGTGCGGTATTGATTGTAATACCACGAGCCTTTTCTTCTGGTGCACCATCGATCTTGTCATAAGCTTCGAAGACAGCCTTGCCATCTTCCGGATGCTCTGCCAGATACTTGGTGATTGCCGCTGTCAGTGTTGTCTTACCATGGTCAACGTGGCCGATGGTACCGATGTTAACATGTTCCAGCGAACGGTCAAAATGTTCCTTTGCCATAATGCTTTCTTCCTCCTGATTTTAATCGTTAGACCGATTTCATTTTATGATAATCGGTTTACGTTTGCAATAATTACTTACTTGGCGGAAACCGCGTTCTTTTCGATGATTTCCTTGGCGATATTCTTCGGTACTTCTTCGTAGTGATCTGTCTGCATGACGTAGGTGCCGCGGCCCTGTGTGAACGAACGCAGGTCGGTTACGTACCCGAACATTTCGCTCAGCGGTACGAAGCTTTCAATCTTGATCGCGTTGCCGGTTTCTTCCTGCTGACGGATCTGGCCGCGCCGCTTGACGATGTCACCCATGACAGCGCCGAGGTATTCGGACGGGGCTGTTACGTCAACTCTCATGACCGGTTCGAGGATGACCGGGCTGCACTTCTTGGCAGCTTCCTTCAGTGCCAGGCTGGCCGCGATCTTGTACGCCTGTTCAGACGAGTCAACATCGTGGTAGCTGCCATCGAACAGGGTTGCCTTGATATCCACAATCGGATAACCGGCGATCAGACCGTTGCCGAGAGCCTCTTCCAGACCCTGCTGGGTCGGCTTGATGTATTCCTTCGGGACAGAGCCGCCGACAGTCGCGTCAACGAATTCGAAGCCCTTGCCCTCATTCGGCTCAAACCGGATCCAGACATGACCGTACTGACCATGACCACCGGTCTGCCGGACGAACTTGCCTTCGCACTCGGCTGTGCCGCGGATGGTTTCACGGTAGGCAACCTGCGGCGCACCGGCAGTGGCTTCCACCTTGAACTCTCTTCTCATGCGGTCCATGATGATATCCAGCTGCAGTTCACCGACACCGGCGATGATTGTCTGGCCTGTTTCTTCGTCTGTATATGTCTTGAAGGTCGGGTCTTCTTCCGCCAGCTTGGCCAGCGCGTCATCCATCTTCTGGGAATCCTGCTTTGTCTTCGGTTCAACGGACATCTGGATGACCGGCTCCGGGAAGACCATGGATTCGAGAATGATCGGGTGGTTTTCATCGCACAGCGTATCACCTGTTGTCGTGTTCTTCAGACCGACAGCACCGGCGATGTCACCGGCATAGACTTCAGTGATATCAGCCCGGTGGTTCGCATGCATGCGGACCAGACGCCCGAAGCGCTCTCTCTTGTCCTTTGTCGCATTGAGCACGTAGCTGCCGGCTTCTGCCTTGCCGGAGTAAACCCGGAAGTATGTCAGACGGCCGACGAACGGGTCAGTGGCGACCTTGAAGGCCAGCGCGCTGAACGGTTCTTCATCACTGGCGTGACGGTCTTCTTCCGTACCGTCTTCCAGATGGCCCTTGATGGCCGGGATATCGGTCGGGGCCGGCAGGTATGCGACAACCGCATCCAGCAGCAGCTGGACACCCTTGTTCTTATAAGCACTGCCGCACAGAACCGGGAAGAATTCCGCTGTCAGGACACCCTTGCGGATTGCCTGCTTGACATCCCTGACATCCGGCTCTTCGCCTTCCAGAACCATCATCATCAGATCATCATCGTAATCAGCGACCGCTTCCAGCATCGCCTGGTGCATTTCCTGCGCCTTGTCCGCGAACTGGGCATCGATTTCCGATACCTTGATGTCTGTGCCGAGGTCGTTCATGTACATGTACTGCTTCATTTCGACCAGGTCGATGATGCCGCGGAAGCTCTGTTCCGCGCCGATCGGCATCTGGATCGCCGCCGCCTTGGCGCCGAGCCGGTCGCCGATGGAGTTGACCGACATGAAGAAGTCTGCGCCCGTCGCATCCATCTTATTTGAGAAGACAATGCGCGGGACCTTATATTCGGTTGCCTGGCGCCAGACTGTTTCGGTCTGCGGTTCTACGCCGGCCTTGGAGTCCAGCACGGTGACAGCACCGTCGAGGACACGCAGGGAACGTTCTACTTCAGCTGTGAAGTCGACGTGACCTGGTGTATCGATGATGTTGATCTGGCAGTCCTGCCACTGGGCAGTTGTGGCTGCCGAAGTGATCGTAATGCCACGTTCCTGTTCCTGTGCCATCCAGTCCATCTGGGAGGCACCGTCATGTGTCTCACCGATCTTATGTATCTTACCTGTGTAATACAGGATACGCTCAGTCGTTGTCGTCTTGCCGGCATCGATATGAGCCATGATTCCGATATTACGGATCTTGTTCAATGGGAACACTCTAGGCATAAATCGCTCCTTTCCTTGAATTTACACGAGGGTAAGATTACCAGCGATAGTGAGCGAATGCCTTGTTCGCTTCAGCCATCTTATGAGTATCGTCCTTCTTCTTGACGGAAGCACCGGTGCCGTTTGCGGCATCCATGATTTCCCCGGCAAGTCTCTGTTCCATGGTCGGTTCATGACGCAGTCTGGAATAGTTGACAATCCAGCGCAGACCCAGGGTCAGCTTACGGTCAGCACTGACTTCAACCGGCACCTGGTAGTTGGCACCGCCAACCCGGCGGACCTTCAGTTCCAGCATCGGCATGACATTGCCGAGGGCCTTCTCGAAGACTTCCATCGGATTTTCACCGGTCTTGTTTTCAATAATCGCAAACGCGTTGTACAGAATGCTCTGGGCTGTGCCGCGCTTACCGTCCAGCATGATCTTGTTGATGAGCTTGGTGACGAGCTTCGAATTGTAAATCGGATCCGGAAGAACATCACGCTTCGCAATATAACCTTTTCTTGGCATTTTTCAGTTCCTCCTTATTCTTACTTGCCCTTCGGCTTCTTGGCGCCGTACAGGGAACGGCTCTGATTGCGGGAATCAACACCGGCGCAGTCGAGCGTACCGCGGATGATGTGGTAACGGACACCCGGCAGGTCCTTGACACGGCCGCCGCGGATCATGACGACGGAGTGTTCCTGCAGGTTGTGGCCGACACCCGGGATGTACGCTGTCACTTCCATACCGTTGGACAGACGGACACGGGCGTACTTCCGCAGCGCGGAATTCGGCTTCTTCGGGGTCATTGTGCCGACACGGGTGCAGACGCCGCGTTTCTGCGGGCTGCTCAGGTTTGTCGGACGGTTGCGCAGAGAGTTGAACCCTCTGTTCAGTGCCGGTGACTTGGACTTTGTCACTTTGTCGGTACGGCCTTTGCGTACCAGCTGATTTATTGTAGGCATTGCTTTCTCCTTCCGTTTTATGCACACATTTCCAAGCGTGCCATTTCTTAGACTAATTTTTGGCTTTGCCCATGACAAAGCCACTTTCACGCTAAGCCCTGTTATCTTAGTACATCCTGCAGGGCCTGTCAACACTTATTTTATATATGGATTTATTGCGGTCCGCAGTATGATGAAAGCGGAGGAAATACATATGAATTTCAGAGAACTTGCGGCCGCCCGGGAAGATTATATCATTGCCTGCCGGCGCCATCTGCACCGTCATCCCGAATTATCCGATGTGGAAGAGAATACCGTCGCTTTCATCTGCAGCGAACTGGAAAAAGACGGCATCCCGTTCGTCAATGTACCCAAAGGCGGTGTTTTTGCCTTCCTGGGTGATGAAACAAAGGGACGCACGGTCCTGCTGCGGGCGGATATCGATGCCCTGCCGATCCGGGAATCACGCACCAACGGCGGCGGCAATGAAAAACTTGTGCTGTCTGAAACCGATGGTGTCGCCCACATGTGCGGCCATGACTGCCACACGGCCATCCTGCTCGGTGCCGCCCGGGCCCTGAAGGAAATCGAGGCATCCCTGAACGGACGGGTAGTACTGATGTTCGAGCGGGGTGAAGAAAATTCCAACAACCTGTTCTATCTGCTGCGCTGGATCGACGAGAACCGTCTGCATATCGACAGCAGTTTCGGCCTGCATGTTGATCCGAATTATGAAACCGGGACAATCTGTGTCCAGCCGGAAAACGTCAATGCCGGCTTTATCCGCTTTGATGTGAAGATCATCGGCAAGTCTTCCCACGGTTCCGCCCCCTATCTCGGCCATTCCCCGGTTGACTGCTATCATGCGGTTTATGACGGCATCCAGGGCCTGCGGATGAAATATGCCAACCCGTTTGATCCGATGACCTTCTCCATCGGCACGATTCATGCCGGCAGTGCCTACAACATCGTACCCGGTGAGTTGTCCTTTTCCGGTTCATTCCGGCATTTCAACTTCCCGGATTCCCGGCACCTGAAGGAAAAGATGATCGAACTGATTAACAAAACGTGTGAGGTCTATGACTGCCGGGCAGAGTACACGATTGTCGGACCCACCCTGCCGCTGAAAAATGATCCTGTCTGTTCCGGCTATACAACGCAGATCTTCCGGCGTGACCTCGGCCAGGATGTACCGGTTTCCGGCCAGGCCTCGATGGGCAGCGAAAGCCATGCCCTGACGGCACAACTGTACCCGGGCGTCTATGTACGTCTCGGCGTCCGCAACGAAGCTGCCGGCATGACTGCCCCAGCCCATAACGAGTGTTTTGAACCGGACGAAAATGCCCTGGCGCTTGGCTGTGCGGCCCATCTCTGCTACGCCGTGAATTTCCTGACTGACGGCCCGGACACTTCCGACCGGGTTTTCACCGGTTCCATCAAAGATGCTTTCGCGCTCTACCGGGAAGAAGCCCTGAATATCTACAATGACTGACATGTCCGGCAACGACCCTGTTGACCGAAATAAAGGGCCGGCTGAATTCTCAGCCGGCTTTTCTTATTTTTTTAAATTCAATCCGGACGATTTTCATCAGCACCAGGCTGTCACAGAACCGGGTCATCAATTTATGGAACAGCCCCAGCCGGGGATAGATATCGCGGTAGCCCCGCATATAACTCCTGGCACTGACAGAGGCGAAACTGTCACTCCAGGTCCTGACGCTCAGCGGATCATCGAGGGCAAACAGGGCATTGACATCGCGGATGCCGGCCCCCTTCAGCCAGGTTTTCGTCATCATCTTCGCGCCGCGCCGGTTGCACGAGTCAAAGACCAGCACCCCGCCCGGAAATCGTTCCGCCATGGCTGCCGTGAGCCGTTTCACGTCTTCTGTCTTCAGATAATAAAATACACCCGCGGCGAAGAAGACTGCCCCTTTACTGCCGTCAATCTGATCCATCCACCGGTAATCGTTCAGATCACAGCCGATATTCATCTCCCGTGCCCCGGCCGGCAGGAGTTCATTGCGGATATCAATGACATCCGGGAAATCAATGTTGTATCCCCGGCACTGCCCGTTGTCCGCTTTGGCGAACGTATCGTCCAGCCCGCAGCCGAGATTCACCACGGCCGCTTCGGGGTGTGTCTGCAGATAGTCGTTTACTTCCCACAGGAGATCATAATGCCGCTGCGCCACTTCCAGGGCCCCGAACAGACCCGGTGCCGATTCCATCACCTTCCGCTTTGCGCTGAAATCATAGTCGAGGCTGGCACAGATGCGTTCTGCCTCCGGATCTGCCAGCAGTTCCGGATAATGTTCAGCACAGATCATCCGCCCGAACAGCGGGATGATCAGGGTTTCCTGTACAGTATTCTTTTCGATATGATACATGCTCGTTTTCCTCTCGTTATACATTCATGTTAGGTTTGCCTAACTGACATGTCAACCGAAAGGAAAAAGGACGCCAGCCCGGCGTCCTTCCCTGTTTCTTCTGTCTGCGGATTAATCTCAGAAAATCCGTTCCTTGGTGATCAGTTCGCCGCCCTTTTCAAAGCCGTAGTCCAGCAGCGCCTTCTCGAGTTTTTCATTGACTGCCGTAAAGGTGCAGGTCACGACCGGAACACCCTGGGCCGCCGCCAGGTTGACCGCGAAATCCAGTCCCTTCTTGTAGTCGCCGCCCATCATGATGACAAACAGCTTCTTGTGGTAATCGAACCGGGTGCCGACAAAGACGAAGTCACCGTCATCGTTCCTGTAGAAGCAGCCGCTGTCAGCCAGAGCCCTGATATTGGCCGCGTTGACATGGTACCAGGTCCGGGTCTGGCAGATGACATCCCCGTATTCCGCCGCCAGCAGCAGGGCAGCCTTTTCCGCTGCTTCCCAGTCCGCGTGCACGAAGCCGTGGGTATCCTTCGGCCCGTCTACCTTATAATTGTATTCCTTGTGCTCATAAACCTTGGTCAGGCCGTAGCGGGCTGCCAGGCCGGCACTGCGCACATTTGTATGACCTGTATACATGGTCAGGGCGGTGCAGTGGAACTTTGTGTCAATCAGTTCCAGGGCCTTTTCATACAGTGCTTTGCCGGCCCCGTTATTCTGATAATCCGGATGCACGCGCAGGGCTTCAAACCAGCCTGTACCGTCCGGCAGGACAGCCAGGTGGGCAATACCGACCATCTTGCCTTCGGTATACGCGCAAAGGAAGGCACCCGGTGTATTCCAATAGTAATTCCAGGCATTTTCAACATACTGATGTCCCGGCATGACGGCTGCTTCAACGGCAGCGGCTTCCGCCAGATCGCTGAATTCGGCAACTTTGACAGTAAATTCCATGATCTTGTCCTCCATAGTATTTTATTCTTTACAACTATATTAAATCAGATACCTGTTTACTGACAATCTGCTTATGATGATATATAAGTGAAGACGTTTCCCGTGCATTTCCATTTAAATGGTTATATTATTTGCTGGTAGGAGGAACTGCCATGGCCAGAAGCCGTATCTGTGATTTCTGTCTCGATGAAAAAGGATCGTTCTTTCATCGTCTGCAGTCCACGCCGGACGGACAGCTGATCTGCAGTGACTGCCGCAGAATCATTGAAAGCTATGATCTGCCGCTCCGCTTTGACCTGTTCCAGCAACTGGTCGTGCACGAACCGGAAATGCGGGACATGATCATGCGCAGCTATCTGGAAACCCACACGATCTCCGACTGTATTGCAAAGTATTTCCCGCACGGCAAGATGATCCTGCACCGGGGTGAGGAACTGATCACCGCCCAGCCGGTCACCATCAAGGTAGACAGGGACAGGATTCCTGCCGGCAGTGCCATAACCGAAATCACCGCCGTACAGAAAGAAGACATCACCAACCTGCCCAGCAGCACCGCCGACAACGCCGTTGAGGTCAGCGGCACACTATATGAAACCAATGCGGCCGTCTATTTCTTCAGCGAGCACTTCCTGAACGTCCACCGGCCGACCAACCTGGTGGTCGACAGTCCGGATGTCAATGCCCTGCATGTGATCGAAAAGCGCAGTGAGTACATCTATCAGACAAAAAATGCCGACCTGTTCCTGCTGCGGCACAAGTTCTACCACATCCTGCACATGGCCCGGAAAGAGAAAAAGAACCTGATTTACCTGGCCAGTGAAAATACCATGACGCTGACCCCGGGCACCTATGCCGTTCCCCGCAACATCAAGAGCGGCAAGTACTGGATTTCCTCGGTCAATGACTCCGGCCTCAGTGTCACCGATGCCGCCGGCCGGGTCCGGGAATACCGGGACGGGCAGATCGAGCTCAGTGACGGTTCCATGCTTGAATGCACTGGCGAGTATCAATTGAGAATCAACCAGCACGAGGATCAGGAATGATCTTCGTTTTTGCGTATGCCGCATTTGGCGGCGGGAGGATATGACATGAGACTGGCAGAAATGACCTGGCCGCAGGCCGAAGCGTATTTCAGAGAACATGATACAGTGCTGATTGCCCTGGGCAGCACGGAATGCCACGGGCGGCATATGCCGCTGGGCACGGACTGGCTGATCCCGGATAAAATCCTGGAAGTGCTGGAGCCGCTCACCGATGCCCTGATCGCCCCGACAATGCCGTACGGCAACACCGACTATCTTTCTGTTTTCCCGGGCACGGTCAGCCTCGGGCCCGAGGTGACCTACCAGGTGATGTCCCGGATCCTGGACGGACTGCGGAAACACGGGGCACGGCGCTTTGTCGTGCTGAACGGGCACGGCGGAAACAATGCCCCGCTGGACCGGCTGGCCCTGGACCTGCAGGAAAAAGGATGTATCCTCATCCCGGTCAACTGGTGGACGCTGGTCTGGGACCTGGTGCCGGACTGGAACGGGAAAACGCCATGGTCAGGCGGGCACGGCGGCGCGGAGGAGACCGCTGCCGTCATGGCCATCAACCCGGACCTGATTGATTACGATGCCATCGCCGACTCCGGCCTCAAGGGGCTCAGTGACGAACTGCCCTTCTCAAGCCTGGCAACGATACGCTTCCGGGGTGTGGATATCCCGGTACGCCGCTTCTCCCGCGATGTAACGGACAACGGCTGGGCCGGCATCGACCATCCGAAATATGCCACGAAGGAATGGGGCGAACAGATGATCCGGGCCACAGCAGAATACACCGCCGCGCTGATCGAAGCCCTGAAGAAGGTTGATCTGGACCGCTGAGCGGACATGCAGAAGCCGCCGGGTTTTTACCCGGCGGCCTTTTTGTATATCAGTCTGTTCCGGCTCAGGGCTGGTCAGCATAGAAGTATCCGTTGAGCCCCGTAGCAACCGTCGTTACATAGGACTTGTTCCCGTCATTGATCAGAATATCGTCTTCATAGAACGAACTGTGTTTGGTCATATAGGCCGATACCCGGAACTCATACCGGTTTTCTTCTTCGTTCCATCCCACATAGAACTGCCGTTCACCATCTGCCAGGGAATACTCAGCGACCGCCCGATACCGTACTGTCAGCCGCCAGCGTTTTGCCGTGTAGTGCCGGTCAAAATGCGCGGGATCGGTTTCAAGGTATTCTTCCAGATGCCACTGGCGCCCGTACTCATCGATCCCGTTGCTGTTGCTCAGCCAGGTCAAACCGCAGACTTTGTCCTCCACCCAGGTGTTTTCCGCTTTGACCGAAGCAGGGCTGATCGTGAACTGACTGTTTTCGGCAATCCATTCTGTCGGTGTATTCACCTTGTCGGTGGCATAACCCCAGCGCGGCTTGTATCCGAGAACTGCCTGGCCGGTAAATGAGAAGCCGCTGACATGGACTTCCATTCTGTCATAATTGGCGTCCTCCCGGACAAACACGGTGCCGGGCAGGGCCGGGATTGTCAGAGTGAAATGGCCGTCTTCCGTGATTGTCAGATGCGGCTGTCCCATGGTGCCGTTGGCAATACTGCGGAAACTGTCCGTTTCACTTCCGGATATACCGTCAACATTGACAATGCTGTCATAGAAAGGATTGCTGCTCGCACCGTGATTGAGGTACACCGGACCGTCATATGCGATGAACGGACCTGTCTGCAGTTTTTTCGGGGTAACGGTGAGCTCGGCCGTTTCAGACGCTATTCCGAGGTGTTTTGTTCCCTTTGTGTCCACGACATATTCGGTAAAGGTAACCTCGACATCAATCGGGCTGTACGGATTGTCCTTGTCCCAGATGTTGGAATAATTCACCTTGAGGGCCTTGCCCGCCTTCTCGATCCCCGCATAGTTGGTGGCTTTGATGCCGGTGCTGGTCCGCAGCGTCACCTGCCAGCCGTCAATCAGGCCCTTCTTTGCCAGGCCGTCCAGTTCAGGAAGCTGAATGGCAAAATAAGCGTTGTCCGGGTCATCGGTCAGCACCGGTTTCTTTGTCTGGTCCATGGCGTAAATGGTGTAGCCGGCATCGCCGGTGGTCTTTGCCTGGCCCACCGCACCGTGAATCTCCATGATCCCCAGCCAGTTGTTTGACATATTGTAATCAACAAAGGCCGGAATGAATACACCCTTCTTCGTATTGTAGTAGGTGGCAGCAGGGACCAGGGTCACTTCCGGGAAAACAGCCTGTATGTTTTCATCCGGAACCAGCAGCACCGGCTGGGGTGTATTCCGGGTTTTCTGGATAAATCCCCGCAGGCGCAGGAAATAGCTTTCATCACGTTCGAGAATCACAGGATATTCCTTCCCCGGCTCCACAATGATCCGTTTGACCGGTTTGTACGGGGCCGCGGAAAACTGATTATAAAACTCTGCCGAAACGGCTTTACGCCGGCTGACCAGCCAGTTCCGCCAGTATTGGTCAAAGTCCTTTTCGGATATGCCCAGGGCCGCGCAGACCGGCACTGATGTGGCAGCTTTTGTAATCAGGCTGCGGGCTTTCATCATCTTTGCCGGGGTCACTTTCAGGCCGCATTCATCCCGCAGATACATCAGGAAATCGCCGAGATTATACCCTGCGTTAATCAGCAGGCGGTTCAGCGAATCACCCTTCATTCCCTGGGCTTTGCCATCTGCCGGCAGGCGCAGTGCGCCCCAGTTATTGATATCTGTCGTTTTCGGATCAGTAATGATATAGGCCTTGTCCTGATACCATTGTTTGGCATTGCTTTCAACCATGATGACAACCATTTCGTCAAACCGGGTATCATCTGTAATCCAGTCAACCGGCAGGCGGTACATGTTCTGGCAGATATGGAACGCTTCATGGGTGATGGTCAGCAACAGGTCATCCCGGTCTTCCCGGTTATCCCGGTTTACATTGCCGATATTTACTTCGACGTAGGAAAGTGAAGCTTTACTGGTGACGGCATGGGCCAGGTCGCCGCCCGTATTCATGATCTTGAACGGTACTTCATGCAGCGGCATGCGGACCTTTTCCTGTTCGGCGAGGTATTTGAAGGAAAGATCGATGCACTCGTTGATGTATTCGATGATTTCCGGCATTTCCAGCTCTTTCAGCAGCCGCTTGTACTCCGCGTTGCCTTCCAGT
>JAFRHT010000141.1 GCA_017433125.1 Solobacterium sp. | reverse complement strand
TCCTGACGGGCAAAGTCACCGGTCGAGAACGCATACCGTTCACGGGCGAAGGCAAGGGCCTGCTCGCCGTTCAGCGGTACGTCCTTTCCGGCCGGCACCCAGACTGTCTTGGTGCCGCGTACCGTTGATGCGGTCTGGCCGACAAATTCCACCGGGCTGTCGACGGTAATGCCGCCGATGGCATTGACAATGTCAACAACACCCTGGAAGTTAACTTCCACATAGTAGTCAATTCCGACGCCGACGAGCTGCTTGATGGTATTCATCCGGCACTCCCGGCTGACGGCATTGGCCGCGTTGATCTTGCTGAATCCGCCGCCGTAGCAGGTAATCGGAACGTAAGAGTCACGGGCGATGGAAGACATGGTAACCCGCATGCTAATGGGGTTCACCGAGCACAGGATCATCGTATCCGACAGGCCGTCCGCATTGCCGATCAGCAGTACGGTAAACGGTTCCTTGGTCAGATCCTTGCCGGCAGTCGCCTGGTTTTCCACCTTGATGGTATCCGTGAAGTCCATAATGGAAACCGTATTTTCAAGATACTGCTTCAGACTGGTTTCCTGTACGAATATGGCTTCATAGTTGCTCGGCAGGATCGCACACTGGATCTCACCGTTCAGAAGGCCGATGAATTCAGCTGAGTAATCCTGATATTCCTGATAGGAGACATTGACGTTCTGGGCAGCAATCTGGGATTTGCCGATTTCCGCCGGCTTGGTGCCCATGGCATAACCGACTGTTTTGCCGTCCAGCATCGCCACATCCGTGATCTCAGCCTTCCCGTCATCGTTGTAGACAACCAGACTGGCTGATACGGATTCCGTTGTTTCGGTGCTGGTGATCTTATCAATATTTGTATTCACCTTGGAGATTGCAAATGATCCGTAGGCACCGATCAGCAGGAACACAACCATCAGGGCACTTCCCATAATGTACATGCCCCGTTTCCGGCTGCGGATGCCGAGCATGACTGACACATTGAGGATCAGCAGCAGGATCAGCACAAGGATATTGACAAGTATGAATGCCGGCTTTGACAGCGTGGCAAACCGGGTAGTGTTCATCATTGTATAGACAATACCGAGATCTGCCAGGGCCGTTAACGCGGTCAGAACGACATTGACTGTTGACATATCCCGATGAACAGGGGTTTTCTTTGCTGTTCCGGAAGTGCCGGCCGGTGCTGTGCGCTTTTTCTTGTTCGTACTCATTGCCTTCCCTCCCGTTTAATTGTTGTATGCATAGACCTCGGCAATTTCGAGGCGGCCGTTGTTGTCAACGATAATGGCGGCAACCACATTCACAAAGTCATCGAGGTCCACTCTGGTGCTTTCATAGGAAATATTAGCCCTGACCTCATAGCACGGCAGGGTCTGCTGCGGGTCAACCAGTTTGACCGTAAAATCATCTCTCTTTTCAAACATGTACGGCGTCACTTCCGCCACCATCGGCAGGTTGTTTTTCCCGTACTTGTTCAGATACAGATCAAAATCTGCCTGATAATTCCACCGGGTCCAGTCATTCAGGCTCAGATACTTCTGGCCGTAGACATACTGCAGGCCGCCGACTTCATAGTTGCCGTCTTTATTCTGCCAGCTGAAATAATCAGCGGCGAAGCATTTGACCAGTGCTTCGGCATACGCCTGCTTGTCACCGGAAGAAATGGCATCTGTCAGTTCCTGAAAGTACTGCTTCTGGATCTCTGAAGGATTGTTGCCGATCTCATAGAGATCGTTTTTCATCGTCTTCTGTGTATCTGTTTCAACGGTTGCGGGTTCCGTTTCAAATGAGCCGCTGCTCAGAACATTTTTCATATTGAGCAGCATTGCCACCACTACTGCAGCAGTGATCAGGCACAGGACAGCCATCAGAGTGTTGTTGAGACGGCGCTGTTTTCTGCGGCTGTTTTTCGCGGCTGATGTATGATGTTCATTCATTTCAGAATGCTTTTTCCGAATTTCTTCTGACATTTATGAACCTCCTATTCGTAGAAATCTTTAATAATGTAATTCGGCCGGCCTTTGACCTCGCCGTAGGTCTTGGCAAGGTATTCTCCAAGGATCCCGACACAGAGCAGAATCAAGCCGCCCATAAACAGGACGCAGGACAGAATCACCGCGGTCATGGCGACCGCCTTCCCCAGCAATGCCCGGATGAGCAGAACAAGCAGGACCACAAACATGGTGAAGGTCAGCCCGCCCCCGGTCCAGAAGGCAAAGTGCAGCGGGGCATTGGTGAATTCAATGATGCCGTCCAGCGCATACCTGAACAGTCCCCAGAATGACCACTTTGTCTCTCCGGCCACGCGCTCGATATTCTCATACTCGAGATATTCACACTTGAAGCCCACCCAGACAAACAGGCCTTTGGAAAACCGGTTGTATTCTTTCAGGGAAAGAATTGCATCCACGACCGGCCGCTTCATCAGCCGGAAGTCACGGGCTCCGTCAACGATCTCCACCTCAATATACCGGTTGATGATCTTATAGAAATTACGGGCAAAGAACGAGCGGATCTTCGGTTCGCCGGCCCTGGTTACCCGCCGGCTCCCCACCACATCATTGTTGTTCTTCTCCATTACTTCGAACATCTTCGGCAGCATCTCCGGGGGATCCTGCAGATCGGCATCCATGACGGTCACATAATCACCCTTCGCTGCCCGCAGGCCAGCCAGGAAAGCCGCTTCCTTGCCGAAATTGCGGCTGAAATCAATGATTCTGATTTCTCCCCGATGGTCTTCGTACAATGCGGTCAGTTCCGCCAGTGTGTTATCTTTCGACCCGTCATTGATGAAAATGATCTCATGGTCAATATCCATGGTGCTGAGAACTTTAGATACAGCATCATAATACAGTTTTACTGTTTCCTGTTCGTTGTAGCATGGAACTACAATTGATAATAACGACATGAAAAAATGTTACCTCCGAACGTGCCTATTATACATTAGTTGATCTGCAGTTTACAAACTGAAAAAGGACCATCTTAAAGATTGTCCTTTTTAAAATGTCTGAACATCCAGGCGTACAGCATGATATTCCAGCCCCGTACCGTACGGAAATACCGGTTTTTCATGCCGCCCATCTCCTTCAGATAGCGGTTTTTATGCCACTGCGGGAATTCTTTATTCAGCAGGTTCCAGCCCATCATGATGGTATTGCGCCGGTCTTCCCGGTCGGGGATGCGGGCGCTGCGCAGGAAACTGTTGCCCAGGAAGAACTTGACGTGAATGTACTCCAAGGCATCCCTGTACTCATTGTATTTGGCATGGTCCCGGTAATAGCGCAGGATGATCTGGAACACGTCGATCATGTTTTTGACCTGCTCGTTGTTCGTGTGGGTAATGCTTGATTCATTCTGCACATAGTGCACATAAGCCTTGTCCATGAAACCGACGGAGGTCAGCTGGCAGGTCAGGCAGTACAGGAAACAGGCATCCTCATACCGGTCGCCACACGGGAACTCGATGTCCAGCGCCCGGATGAAGTCGGTTTTATAGAGCTTGTTCCAGAGCACCGCGAACAGGTTTACCATCATGTCCGGCCCGGTTCTGTACGGTCCTTCTTTCTGCAGGGTCTGCCCCTTCGAGTTCTCCCACCAGAAATCTGAAACAACCAGTTCAAGGTCTTCCTCTTTCGCCTTCTGGTACATCTCCTTGAACATTTCCGGTTCATTCCAGTCATCACTGTCCAGGAAGCCGAAGTACTCACCCGTTACCTTGCGCAGGCCGAAATTGCGGGCCTCCGCAATCCCTTCGTTTTCCTTTGTATAGATATTCATCAGCATTTCCGGATGGGCTTCCCTGTAGGCGTTCAGTACCTCCAGCGTATTGTCCGTGGAACCGTCGTTGATGACAATCAGTTCCATGTTTTTCAGGGTCTGGGCAGCCAGGCTGTCCAGCGTCCTTTCCACCGTAGCGGCACAGTTCCAGCACGGTACGATCACACTCACCAGCGGTCTCATTCTGCCTCCTTTACCCGGTTCAGCAGCACCGCCACCAGCAGTGCCGCAAACGAGGTTGTAATAAACTGATCCAGTACATGGCCGCTCAGCCAGGCCGAGCCAAGGCCCATCCCAAGTGCCAGGGCCATGCATACATTGCTCAGTGTAAACAGCTTTTTGTACCGGCGCAGGAACATGAAGACCCCATACAGCAATACCCCGATCCAGGGCAGCACCAGCAGGACTTCACCGGCATAACCAAGGGTATAAATCTGCTGCTTGAAGTCCTGTTCCAGGACGATGGAGCCGTTCATGAACGTGGACCATCCCATCCCGAGGATTTTTTCCTTCTGCGTCAGATTCTGATACTTGTAGTTGAAGAATATCGTTTCGATCTGCCGGCCGCTGACCCGGTCAAAGACCGGCATGAAGCAGACATCGGTCCAGAACTTCGGGTCAACCTGGTAATTGTAGTATTCCGTATAGTACATTGACGGCACGCTCTGAATATAGCGGGCATTGATGCCGTAGGTCTCAAACATGTATACGTAGAAATTGATGTATTCCGGGGTGCCCGGGATCAGGTCTTTCGCTTCGGCCAGCATTGCCGCCCCTTCCGCCGCCATGCCGTTGTGCAGCAGGGCCGTATCGTTGATCGCGTCCACACGTTGGTTCTCCACGGCCGGGGTATGATCCAGGATCAGCCCGAAGACCGCCGCAGCGCTGAGGCAGAAGACCAGAACGCTTTTCTGCAGCTTCTCCTTGGTAAAGAAGAGGCCGGCAAGATAGAGACCAAGGAACATCACCGGGATCAGCACGGCCCCGTACGTCGCCACCCGGGTAGCCAGGATCTGCATGCTCATGGACTGAATAAAGATCAGGATGCCGATCAGTTTCCGCGTCCGGCTGTCTTTCTCCCGGGAGAAGAAGTAGTACATCATCGGCAGGACCATGAACATCAGGATGCCGATCGTATTGCCTTCGTTGAAGAAGAATTTCGAGGCCAGTTCCCGCGGATGGTACCAGTCATAGATATCCGTGAACCAGGAAAAGAAGTTTGCCACGGTATAGCCGTAGTAGGTACTCTTGCCGAAGACAAACAGGTCCCCGATAAAGATCGGGATGCCGGTCACCGCTGACAGGAACATTGTCATCTTCTTCAGTTCTTCCTCATGGAAGTGCTCGTGATAGAAGACATACATCATGCCGTACGGTATGGCCAGGGTCAGCACATAGGTCAGCTCCTGCCAGAGCCCGAAATGGAAGTTTTCGGTAAATGCCAGCCGCGGGAACAGGGCCTGGGCCTGGCGGCAGTGCAGGAAGAAATAACCGATGCAGAGAACCCCGTAGACAGCCGCGAGGACAAACGTGCGCTTCTTCTTTGTCTCCCGCAGCACAAAGGACAGGATCACAAGGGCCGGCAGGATCAGAAAACGCAGTACGGTAGAGAAACGCGGCAGGCCGAAAGAATCCAGGAACTCATAGAACAGGTAATCCATGTCAATGAGCGGCTGGATCGCGATCAGCACGATAATCAGTCCGTGCAGAAGCCGGACTATTTTCTTTCTGGTTTCATCTTTCATTTAAAGAACTTCCATGAAGCGCTGCAGGATCTCCTCATTGGGATACTCATATGTCTGCAGGGACTGCTTCATTTCCTTAAGCCGCTGCGGGTCTTTCAGGGCATTGATCAGGCCGGCAGTCAGGGCTTCCTGGCTGTTTTCCACAACCCACCCGTAGTCCGGTTCGGTAATCTGCTCGCGGCAGCCGCTGACATCGGTGGTCAGTACCGGCGTGCCGGTAATCAGACTCTCGCTGATCACGGTCGCAAAGCCTTCATATAGACTGCTGAGCACAAACAGGTCACAGGCCGCCATCAGGGCATACGGATTCTTCTGGTAGCCCAGGAAGACAACATGTTTCATGTTGCGCTCCTGCACCATCTTCCGCAGCATGTCCTCCTGCTCACCGCCGCCGATCAGATACAGCATGTGCGGATAACCCCGGCGGTATGCCTCGTCGGAAGCGATCAGCAGCCGGTCAATGCTCTTCTGCGGGTGGAAGCGGGCAACATCAATCAGATTCGGCACATCCGGTGAGAGTTCCGTCATGACCGGGGCCTTCATCTTTTCCTTGACCGTATCCACATCCATCAGGTTATGGATCGTCACCCCGTTCTGTACCCGGAAAACCGTCTTGTAAGCCACCAGGGCCTGTTCACTGTCGGCAATGTTCAGATCGATCTCCTGCAGGGCCCGCCTGACCAGCGGCATATGATTGGCCGAGTAGTTGTTGACACTGTAGTCGGTCAGCACCCAGTTGATCTTGCGCCGGGAATCACCGCAGGCCGTAAAGATCGTGCAGAATCCTTCTTTGGCAGCTACTTCAACATCATACTGCTTGTGCAGAAGCTTTTTGCGTTCCTTGATAATCCGGCCGCGGATCAGGCCGCTTTTCATATAGAACAGCAGGCGCAGCTTACGGGCCAGCGCGGTCAGGTCCTTACGCTCAAGAATATCGTTCAGGGCTTCATCAACCGCATGGAAAAACGGGCCGCCCTCCAGGACATTAACCTTGGCCGGGATCTCGTTCAGCAGCATCCCTTCCTTATGCAGGATCAGCAGGTCGATTTCATATTTATCTTCCGGCAGGGCTGCCATGAGCGTGTTCAAAACACGGGCCACCCCGCCCATGCGCATTTCATCATTGACAAACAGAATCTTCCGCTTATCGGTCATAGAGTTTCAATACCTGTTCCATCCTGCCGGTCTTCAGCAGGTGGTAGATCACTTTCTTTTTGAAGCCGGCCTGTTTCAGCGCCGGGTCTTTGTCATAGTCCGGATACGACTGCCGCAGCCGGGCCATATTCTTTCTGAGATAGTCCGCCCGGATACTGCGGTCCGAAAAATCCCGGATCCGGAGCGTAGTCAGGTCCAGGCCATGCACAATGTAAAGCGACTTCAGCGCCGCCAGCACTTCCGGCTCATTGCCATGCGCCTTCACATAGTTCACAATGCCATCCAGGGCATCATAAATATCAAAGATCCGCGGGTCACTGCTGTGGGCAATCGAACCCTGCCGCTGCCGGTAGGCATACAGCGGTTCATTGACTTTGACCACCTTCCCGGCCCGGTACAGCAGGATCGGGATCACCGCCAGGTCCTCATAGAACTTTCCTTTCGGAAAGCGGATATCCGCAAACAGTTCCCGGCGGAACAGCTTGTTGCAGGCGGAATTGTTGATTGCAATCAGCGCCGGTGTTTCCCGGACACTGGTGCAGGTAAACCGGCCGCCGTCACTCTGCTTTGCCGTCCCGTCTTCATAGAAGTATTCCATATCCGACACGGCAATATCACTGCCGGTCTCTTCCAGGGCCCTGCGCAGATGCGCGATCATATCCGGGTGAATACGGTCATCCGAATCCACACAGGCAATATAGTCACCGGCTGCCCGGTCAAGGGCAAAGTTGCGGGCATCGCTGAGGCCGCCGTTTGGCTTATCGAGGATTTTTATCCGCTCATCCCGCCGGCTGAATTCTGCCAGGATCTCCCTGCTGTTGTCGGTGGAACCGTCATTGACACAGAGAATCTCAAGATTATCCTCTGTCTGCGCAATGATGCTCTCCAGGCATTCCAGCAGATAATTCTGCACATTGTAAACCGGTACGATAACAGTTGTCTTTTTGTCCATATACGTCAAAAGTATAACAAAAAGCGATGGTTTTCTCCACCGCTAATATGAGCAGGACCAGCCGTCACAGTGTGAAGGCCAGAATTCCGCCGTTGTATCCATCTGGATGCCGCTGGTAACCGATACGGGATGATCCATGAAGAAGATATCCATATTGCCGTGACTGCCGAACCAGACTGCCCCGTCCCGCAGGATTTCCTTTTTGTTCAATGTATATGCCACATCATTCCATGTCACCGTGAGCGGTTCAGATGAAGCCTCGGCCACCTGCCCGTCCACCACCAAGGCATAGTAATCCGTATCGCAGTCGTTGACGAAATCATGCCGGATACCCAGATTCTGCAGCAGCCGGTTTTCTTTCTCCGTGATAACGGTAGCCGGGGTGCCGCGGTAGCGGACAAGCACGACGGTCGGATATTTGGACGCGTTGTCAAGCATCCGGCAGACATCCAGGTTTGTATCCATGAACAGGGATCTAGTGGACATCCATTCCGTACTGGCCATGATGTCATTCATCAGGGCATTGTCCTGGTGATCACGAACATGCTCTGCCGTCAGGGCGGCCAGATCCCGGGTCACGATCTCGGCGCCCCAGGCATTGTTGTGCCAGCTGTCCCCGTGGAGGTTCATATACCAGCCAAGCTCTGCCGCCTTCCGGGTATAGTCGACATAGTCAATCCCTTTTTCGTCCAGAAACTTCCAGACAGCAGCCAGTTTGTTCGTGCTGCCCTGATCAATGGCATACGGTGTTTTCGTAAACAGCAGATAGATGTTCTCTTTCCTGCAGAGTTCAATGATCCGGTTCAGTTCATGCTGTTCTTCATCACTGAGAGTGACTTCATCATTAACCGTATACGTATCCAGCGGCACCGGGTTGAAATTGTCCGGTTCCTGGCGCACATAGCCGCCGATCCAGTTGATTTCCGTGGTAGGTTTTGCCCCTTCCATGATTTCTTTCAGGTCTGATAAAGCCATGTCCTTCCAGTTACTGTGATTCATGATGAGATCAAAGGCATAAACAGTCTTGACTTCGTCCACCGGCACGTCCAGCCCGGCCTGAATCCGGTTAGCCCCTTCCATCATATCAATCGCTTTATAGAACATGCCGTCCGCATAGCAGACACTGCTCTGGGGCAGCAGGGTGAATGTGTCGATGATCACAACCGAAGGATGCTGGGTCTTCAGCACCTCCTTCAGCATATAATACGTCGTTTCCATCGGCTGACAGGACGATCCCATGACATAACTGTACAGACCTGTTTCCGCATAATAGACACCCGGATCAAAGGCATACTGTATATGGCTCGAACCAAGGGCCAGGACATCGATGCAGTTGTCGTCCAGATTCCGGAACATATCTCCGTCATCATTGTGATCCACCCGGAAATACGGGGTCAGCACGAACCAGACACACACGAAAAGCGCGCATGCCAGGATGCTCTTCAGCAGGATCTTCACAATGTTGGCAGTCTTCTTGTTTTTCATCATCAGAAAGTAATGTAGATAAAGCTCTGCGGATCATAGCCCGGCCCATAGATACCGAAGACAATGGCAATCACCATCATGGCAAAATAAATGCCCCAGCGCACCCAGGTCTTCCGGCTGCCGAGCCACTCCACCATGTCCAGCCTGTTCCGCAGGATATCACTGCCGATGGTCATCGCGAGCAGGATCCACAGCCACCGCCATTCGTTCAATGTCAGGCCGGCATCATACCAGTGCACAGCCGGCTGCTGCGTCACGGCAGCCATATGACGGAAAATCAGCAGTGCTTCCGGCATGGATGCCGAGCGGAAGAATACCCACAGCAGCATCACGATCACAAAGTTTACCAGAATACCTGCAGCCCGCAGGAACGGGTTATCCGTATCTTTCCGGCCGTGGCGGATCATATCTTCAATGACGCTGACCAGGCCATGCCCCAGCCCCCAGAACACAAACATGAGCGTGGAACCGTGCCAGATCCCGGAGACCAGGAATATCGCCATGGTATTGAGCCATTTGCGGGCCTTTCCTTTGCGGCTTCCGCCCAGCGGGATATAAATATAGTCACGCAGCCATGAGGACAGGCTGATATGCCACCGGCGCCAGAAATCCCTGATATTCTGAGCCATATACGGCGTATGAAAGTTGCGTTCCAGATGGATGCCCAGCATCCGCGCCACACCGACGGCAACATTGCTGTAGGCATCAAAATCCACATAAATCTGGAATGTGTAGAGAATCATGCCGAATACGGTATACATGCCGGTCAGTTCCGGATTGAGGAACCGGCTGCACATGTTGGCCAGAAAATCCGCAATGACTATTTTCTCAAAGATGCCGGCAGCCGCCTGCACACAGCCGTGTTTCTGATCAGTATACGAGAAATCTGCCGGAGCTTCCATCTGACGGAAAAACGCCTCAGCCCGGTTGATCGGACCAGCCTGATATGTCGGAAAGAAGTAAAGATAATCAAACAGCAGAACCGGCTCCGCCGGCTTTGCCTTTTCCCTGTACACGTCGGCAAGATAGCTGATGGCCTTGAAAGTGAAAAAGGACAGTCCCAGCGGCATGGCCCGGTTCCAGGCGGAAAAATAACCTGCATATTTGAAAAAGCAGAGACCCGCAGCCGGTACTGCCGTCCCCAGCCAGATCAGTTTCCCGTTTCCGGATATCAGCCTGCCCATGATCAGGACAAACAGATATAAAAAGCAAAGATAGGCAAGATCCAGCTTTGACGGCTTCAGCAGGGCAATGAACAGGATGCTGCAGAGCATTACCGTCCATTTCTGATATCTCACCCCGGCCAGCCAGACCAGTGCAAACGAAAAAACGGTAATCCCGATAAAGGGAACAGACAGCACATTCATTGTCTTTCTCCCCAGGGAATCCGCTGATCCCCTTTGACGAGATAGGCTTCGTCAGCAATCTCCGCCAG
>JAFRHT010000140.1 GCA_017433125.1 Solobacterium sp. | reverse complement strand
TAGTACTTCCATGTACCTTCGGCATATTTCAGAGGCGGGTATTCCGCGTCATCCGGAACACCGTCATAAACGATAGACGTATAAAAAGCAAAATCATCCGGGCTGACTTCCGTATTGAAACCGTTGTTCTGCCCCGGTTCCGGATCCTCTGCCGGGCTCGGGGTCACCGGGGTCTCGGCCGGAACAGCAGTCTGCCCCGCCGGCGCAGTCGCCTGTGGCCGCGGTGTTTCCGTCTTCTCTTCCTCTGCTTCCACACTGATCTCAAAGAAATCATCCGATTCCGGAATGACACTGTTATCATCGGTCTTATTGTTCATGGCCGGGGCCATGGAGGCTGTGGCCTGCGAAGCACAGCCAGTCAGCAGCACTGCCAGGCATATCATCAGTTTTTTCATGTTTCATCGGTCTCCTCCGGCAGTTCTGTACTGCCGCAATGACAGGATTCTGTCATTTTCTGTTATTCATCTCTTGTGCCATGCATTGGATACGGCAAAAAGCCGGTATCAATGTATTCTGTATTGGCAAATCAGGAAAGACGGTAATTATGCAGGATGGTTCCGGTTATCCGGACAGATGGATGTTTCCCTGCTGATATTATAAGAAAATGCCTGCAGTATTCACAACCCGGTACCGCAAACAGCCGGGAACAGAAACCATGACAAAACCGGCAATCTGAACCGCTGTATAGAAAAACACCGCCGTATAACCGGCGGTGTTTTCATGCTGGTCATCCATCCTGCATCAGTCTTTCCAGTTCCGGGACCGAGTCCGGCAGTTCCTGCGGGCCGTCCTCCCGGGTATAGAAGCACCATTCAAGATAGCGGATGCCATCCTCTTCGTATACCTGCCCGATGGCGCCCCGCGGCGAAACATAGTAAACCGGCTTGATGCTGTCCTCTGCCCAGCGCCAGTCTGCCTTGCCGGCAAAACGCTTCACCTTTTTCAGATTCCAGGTGAAGAAATCCGGGGCATCCCGGTAGCTCCATTCCCGGTACGGGTCATGGTTGCGCACAGCCGCAATATCCACAGCGGCGCCAAAGGTCCGTGTACTGATATAGTTGTGCCTGCCGGCTGAAAAATCCGTATTGCGGGCCGGCTGACGAGTGCCGCAGAAGTCACAGTGTCTGGCCTCATCCGGCAGAGCCCGTCCGCAGGTGGGACAGTATTTCGTCATATTCCTTCCCCCCTTCCGCATTGATGAAAAACCTCTGCAGGGAAATGCATGAAACCGAAAAGTTTTCCGGATCATGAAACTGTTCTGTGTTATCCGGCAGTTTCTGAAATTATGCTGTCTGATCCGGCGGTATCACCGGCAGAGTGTATATCTGATTTCATTATAGAACTTTTTACCGCACTGCATGCAGAAAACGCTGACCGGCAGGGCATGATGCTTCCTGCCGGGAAACGCATGCTGTCAAGGGTGATTACCGTAGAAATAACCGCTGATCCTGATTGCCGTTTCGCTTGTATAGGTCTTGTTACTGTCATCAACCAGATTGCCGTCTTCATAATAACTGCTCTGCTTTATCACATAGGCGCTGAACGAGAAGTCATACCGGTTTTCCGCTTCATTCCATACCACATGGAACTGCCGCTCGCCATCCGCCAGACTGTACTTCCAGATGAGTTCATAGTGTACGGTCAGCCGCCATCTCTTACCCTTCACCGGGTAACCGCGGGAATTCGTTGTCATGTATTCTTCCAGCTCCCACTGCCTGCCATAATCATCAAGACCATTGTTTGCCCAGAGATAATCTGAAAAGGAAACCTTGTCCTCGTGCCATTTTCTTTCCGCCGCCGCGGTCACCGGATTCATGGCAATCTGACTGTTTTCGGCAATCCACTCGGCTGCTGTGTTGACTTTGTCTGTCGAGTAACCCCAGCGCGGCTTATATCCGGAGACAGCCTGGCCGGTGAAGGAGAAACTGTCCGTTCTGACTTCAAACACGCCCGAATCACTGGCTTCACTGGTGAACGATGTATTCGGCATGGCGGGGATCGTGAGGGTGAAGCGGCCGTCTTCGGTAATGGTCAGGTGCGGCTGGCCCATGATGGCATCTGCTTTCTGCCGGGTCGGTTCATATTCTTCACTGTATAACCCCGCATTGCCGGCAATGCTGTCAAAGATGCAGCTGGCGCTGCCGACGGTAAAGGGTACCGGGACAATGGTGACCGGCCCGTCATACGGCACAAATGCCCCTTCCGTCTTGACCGGCTTCGGGGTCACGGTCATCTCCGCCGTTTCCGACACAATGCCAAGATGCTTCACGTCCTTGGTGTCAAGCACGTATTCCGTAAAGGTCACCTCGATATCAATCGGCTTGTACGGATCATCCTTGTCCCAGATATCCGCATAATGTACCTTGAGCGTCTTCCCCGCCTTCTCAATGCCCGGATAGTTGGAGGCTTTAATGCCGGTGCTGGTCCGCAGGGTTACCTGCCAGCCGTCAATCAGGCCCTTCTTTGCCAGGCCGTCCAGTTCAGGAAGCCGGATGGAAAAGCAGGCATTGTCGGGATCATCGATCAGCACCGGCTTCTTTGTCTGATCCATGGCATACAGTGTATACCCGGCATCGCCGTCGGTCTTTGTCTTTCCGGCAGCCCCATGAATTTCCATGATCCCGAGCCAGTTGTATGCCACATTGTAATCAACGAAAGCCGGAATGAATACACCTTTCTTCGTATTGTAGTAGGTGGCGGCCGGGACCAGCGTCACTTCCGGGAAAACAGCCTGAATGTTTTCATCCGGGACGAGCAGCACCGGCTGGTCTGTGTCCCTTGTTTTCTGCATGAATCCGCGCAGCCGCAGGAAGTAGCTGGCGTCCCGCTCCAGTTTTACCGGATATTCCTCACCCGGTTTCACGATAATCCGCTTAACCGGCATATACGGTGCCCCGTTGAACTGATCATATACATATTTTGAGATTACTTTGCGGCGGCTGATCAGCCAGTTCCGCCAGTACTGGTCAAAGTCCTTTTCGGATATGCCCAGGGCCGCACAGACCGGCGCGGACGTTGTTGCCTGCGTTATTAAGCTGCGGGCTTTCATGATCTTTGCCGGTGACACTTTCAGGCCGCATTCATCCCGCAGGTACATCAGGAAATCTCCAAGATTGTATCCCTCATTAATCAGCAGGCGGTTCAGATCTTCTCCCTCGATACCCCGCGCGGCACTGTCTGCCGGCAGCCGCAGTGTGGCCCAGTTATTGATATCTGTCGTTTTCGGATCAGTGATGATATAGGCTTTGTCCTGATACCATTGTTTGGCGTTGCTTTCGACCATGATGACAACCATTTCATCAAACCGGGTGTCATCCGTAATCCAGTCAATGGGTGCCCGATACATGTTCTGACAGATATGGAACGCTTCATGGGTGATGGTCAGAAGCAGGTTATCCCGGTCTTCCCGGTTATCCCGGTTTACATTGCCGATATTTACTTCAACGTAGGAAAGCGAAGCTTTTCTGGTGATGGCATGGGCCAGGTCACCGCCCTTATTCATGATCTTGAACGGCACTTCATGCAGCGGCATGCGGACCTTTTCCTGTTCGGCGAGGTATTTGAAGGAAAGATCGATGCACTCGTTGATGTATTCGATGATTTCCGGCATTTCCAGCTCTTTCAGCAGCCGCTTGTACTCCGCGTTGCCTTCCAGT
>JAFRHT010000139.1 GCA_017433125.1 Solobacterium sp. | reverse complement strand
CTGCACAAAGAAATCCACCGCTGCCCGCATGTGTTCCAGCACGTGGTTCGCGTCTGCGTCAGGCACTTCGTTCAGGACACTGATAATCCTGTCTGTACCGAACATTTCCTGTTTCTTGTCGGTGGCTTCCGGCAGGCCGTCGGTATAGACAAAGATCCTGCTGCCCGGTTCAAGCTGCAGTTCATATTCCTGATACTGTGCATCCGCCATCCCGCCGATGACAAAGCCATGCTTGTCTTTATAGAATTCATAAGCACCATGCGGATGTTTGAATACCGGATATTCATGACCGGCATTGGCTGCCGTCAGACGCCCGGTTGACAATTCGACGATACCCAGCCAGACCGTTACGAACATCTCGGCTGTATTGTTGGAGCAGAGTGCTTCATTGGTTTTAGCCAGTATCTGTGCCGGCGAATGACCCAGCATGGCAACACTCTGAAGGACGATTTTGGAAGCCATCATGAACAGCGCTGCCGGAACCCCCTTGCCGGAAACATCGGCAATCATGATGCACAGATGGTCATCATCAATCAGGAAGAAATCATAGAAATCACCGCCGACTTCCTTGGCCGGGTCCATATTGGCGTATACATCAAAGTCATGCCGGTCCGGGAAGGCCGGGAAGGCATGCGGCAGCATCGATTCCTGGATATTCTTGGCCAGTGACATTTCCACGCCGATCCGCTCCTTTTCAGCTGTCACCTGGCTGATCGTTTCCATATATTCAACGGTCTTATGGGACAGATCGGAAATACTTTTCGCCAGTTCTTCGACCTCGTCGCCGGTCCGGAACGCGTCATCCATCTTGAATTCAAGATTCTTTGCGCTCAGGTGGGTCAGCCGTGTGGTCATTGTTTTGAGCGGTTCAACAATCCGCTTTGCGATGGACAGGGACAACCCGACCATGGCGGCCGCAATCGCCAGCATCAGCAGGGTCGCGGTGAACTGTGTGTGTCCGTTCATATCCCGGTATTCCTGTGTGGTGCCGTTCTGGATTTCATTGAGGCTTTCCGTCATCATGGCCGCGGGTCTGGTGACAGTCTCCTGACTGCGTGCCGAAACCAGCGTCCAGCCGACCGTCCGCATCGGGGAGCCGACCATGTAATAGGCACCGTCCTCCAGATTGATCAGTTTGACACTCGTCTGGACCCGCATGGCATCCATGATAAAGCCGGCCAGCTGTGTATTGGACGACCGGCGCAGATCTTCCGCTTCATCCGATGCCCTCACCCGGAAAATACCTTCTTCATCCGGGGAGAATACAACATGGCCTTTCCGGTTGATGATGAACGAAAAACTGCCGTTTTCCCCGGATCTGCTGACCTGTTCCTGCATGGATGCCAGGAACAGATCCGAGCCGACGACGGCTGTCAGCTGGCCGTTGGCATAGACCGGCGTGGCGCACACGATCCCGATATCACCGGTAAAGGCATCTATTTCCACATCCGAGAAGATGGTGTGACCGGCTTCCACTGCCTGCTGGTACCATTCCCGGGTTGTGGGATCGTATGAGACAACACTGCCGTCCTCATTAACTTTGGAGGCTGAGCGGTCATCAACAACCAGCAGAACACCTTCAGGCAATGCCACAAAGCACGAATTGGTATCATCCGAAACACCGTACAGGGAAGTCATCATATCGATCAGATTGCCCGCCAGACCGATCCTGTCGTTCAGCCTGGCATCATTCCGGTTCACGCCGTCCGCAAGGATCAGCTGTGCGGTCACTTCCCCTTCTTTGTCCGGATCCGGCAGTTCTGACGCAAACCGCTGCATACGGGCCGGGTCCTCGAAAACCTTGCCGGCATATTCCCCGATCATCTCCACCCGGGTTTTCAGGTCAAGAAACATGTGATCGGCAAGGAGCGCTTCCATCTGCGTTGTCTGACTGAGCGAACGGTCAATCACCCCCGTCATGACATTATTGCTGATATCGCTGATGGACTCCTTCTGCCTTTCACTGGACGCCGATGCCAGCTTTGACAGCATGTTGTTGCGGTAAGCAGCCACTGCCGAAAAGGCAACAGTCATAAGTATGACAGTCGCCAGAATCAGATTGAAGATCTTGTTCTGGATACCTCCGCTGAGCAGTTTTTTTAATCGCTTCATGTCTCTTTACCCCGGTTTTCTTTCGTTATATTTCCGGCAGACAGCCAGAAATTCTATCAGTCCTTCCGGGAATTCGTCAGTTTCATCCAGACCTGTATCCCCCAGCTGCACCAGTTTGTTGGTACCGTGGTAATCACTGCCGGCTGTTACATACAGATGATATTTTCCGGCAAAGCCGAGCAGTTCCTCCCTGATCTTTCTTGTAAAACCGGAATAGTATGCCTCGATACCCTGAAGGCCGAAGTCTTTCAGCCGGGCCAGGCGGCAGTTCATCTCTTCTGCCATGATCAGCTGATCCCCGCTGCCGTAGGAAGGATGCGCCAGCACCGGAATGCCGTCAGAAGCCAGGATGGCATGTATCGCCTGCTGCGGATGAACCCAGTCAGCAGGAAATTTCAGACCATTGATAACGCCGTTGATCGCTTCTTCCTTCGTTGCGGCATATCCGTATTTCACCATCAGGTTGGCGATATGCGGCTTGCCGGGATTGGGCAGGGACAGCAGGTGCTTCACCTCTTCTTCCGGAAAGTGAATATCATGCTTCGAAGCCAGATACTCCAGTCTTGCCCGCACCTTCTTCATGCGGCGCGCATGGGTCATTTCCGTCAGACTGCGGATCGCTTCCCCCGCCGGATCATAGCCGTATCCGAGAATGTGGTATTGTCCTTCTTCATCCCGGCAGGAGATTTCCACGCCGGAAATAAAGACCGGGTCATCCTCTTTCAGCAGACCGGGGATAATCAGGCTGCCGGCAAGTGCGTCATGGTCCGTGACGGAAAACAGCTGTATGCCTGCTTTTTTGACATTGAAAAGGATCTGCTCCGGTGTATCGGTACCGTCGGAGATCGTCGAATGCATATGCAGGTCAATCATTCCGTTCATAGAATGAAAACTATTCAATTGCCAGGATGTCGGTAAAGCCGGTTACTTCGAAGATTTCCATAATGACGTCATTGACGTGCATGACTTTCATCGTGCCCTTGGTGCTCATGATCTTCTGCGCCGCCAGCAGCATCCGCAGACCAGCTGAGGAAATGTATTCCAGTCCGGCAAAATCCATGGTCAGATCAGTAACCCCGTCCAGTGATTCTTTCAGAACCGCCTCCAGTTCCGGCGAGGTGGTTGTATCGAGCCGACCTTCCGGGGCAAGCGTCAGTTCGGTTCCATTGAGGATCTTGTTAATGGTCATACTATCTTTCTCCTTCTTGTATATGATGAGCTGTGTGTTCCTTACAGATACTATTGTAATGGTAAAACAGCATGATGTTTATCAGGGAATTTCCCCGGGCTGTTTACAGAGGGAAAAGGAATCCGCCCGGCGGCCGGTTTTTTTCTGTCCCGGAAAAATGAAAAGAGATTTGATATTAATTATAAGGGAAAATGCCCTCGTAATGCTTATCAAATCTCAGAAAAACCGCTTCTTAATATCTGGTTATTCGGCAATGAGATGAATTGTCCCGGTCGCCTTTTCCGTGACTGTAATCCGGATCATATAGTCACCGGCAGCGGCAGCGGCCGTCTGTTCCTCCGTGCCGGAAACTTCAAACCTGAACGCCGCTTCCCCATCGGTGGCCGGCAGTTCATCGATGCTCTGCTCTTCCGGTGAGGCAATCAGTTCAATTGTGATGGCACCCTTGTCCAGTGCCGGTTTGACCGTGACGGTTTCCCCTTCCGCCACTTCCAGTGAGCCGGTTACGACAAAATCGTCCTTGGCAGCCCGGGTTGCGGTGATCACAACATCCTTCCCGTTGGCTGCGTCACAGACCAGTTCTGATTT
>JAFRHT010000138.1 GCA_017433125.1 Solobacterium sp. | reverse complement strand
GATTAGACACAAAAGATCGACCCCTTTTTTCGAGATCGATCTCTTCATTTGTCGCTATGACCCACACGCTGGTTCATCCTGTGACCCACACGGTTTTTCACCCTGGGCTCTCTTTCACCCACACGCTAGTTCATATTACCTTTTTTTTTGTTTACTCCTCGCTGATCACAATCAGCCGGTCGGTTTCGCCAAGAGTGATGGTTCCAGTGCTTTCCGCAAGAATCCGGAACGGGTTTTCTTTTGTTCTGATGCCCATCAGGATGGCCCCGGAAGCGTAGACCTGCCGGAGCAGCTGCTCGTATGTCAATTCCAGGCCGGCGACACCCAGCTCATCCGGTGTTTTGAGGTATGCCTCGGAACCGACTTCGTCCAGAAGTTCCGTAAAGACCGGGGCCCGCCGGACGTCAGCCGAGATCTGGGCCAGCATCATGGAGGACAGGTCGGTGGCGACGATGAAGTCTTCGCTGTCCTGTGACGTGATCAGGTTCCGGTTGTTTTCACAGCGCATTTCCGCAGTGATGGTAAATTTCAGGCCGTGCCGTTTCTTCAGATTCCGCAGGCGGATGATCCGCAGCATGGTTTCAGTATCGGAATCTTCTTCCTTCTTGCGCCGGTCCGAGAGGATGCAGATATGCGCCGTATTGCGGATCATGTCCAGCAGATTGCGGTCGGATTCCGTACTGCGGTAATCAGCGGTCAGTTCCGCCGCATATTCTTCATCTTCCGGGATGAAACTGCTCCGGTCCTGCGGGGACAGTCCGATCAGCCTGACCCGTTCAATGTTATCCGGGAATTCACGCAGGATTGTGCCGATGGAAGTGTTGATTCCGAATATGACGACTTCAGGGATCTGTTTGAGGGGCACGGGTTCCGCCGGTTCCGGCAGGGCAATCTCAGCCGGCTTGTTCAGGATCAGGTCCCCGGGATCTTCCTCAAACACGATGAGTGTGTCATCTTTCTGGATCACGGTATCTGCCGGGGGATTGATCAGGGCCTGTTCATTCCGGTACAGCCCGGTGACAATCGCCCTGCGGGCTGCCAGCACAGCTGCGCCGAACGGCAGGCCGGCCAGCTCGGGCCGGTCCTCGAAGTAAAATTCGTAGTTATCGAAGTCAATCATGTCCAGCAGGGCTTCATAGATGCCGGTCTGGGTTGTGGAATGGGCGATGATCCGGGACACGACATCACCGGAGTGCAGCATGGTAATGCCGCTTTCCTTCATCATGTCGCGGGAGAAGACGCGGGTATTGGAATCCATGGAAGCAACTATTTTCGGCCGCTGCCGGCTGTTCATCAGGAGGATTTCCACCGCCAGCAGGGTTTTGATCGTGCGGCCCTTGTCGCGGGTATGCAGGACCAGGGTTGAACAGTCGGGAATGTTGCAGCAGCGCAGAGCGTTGGAACTGGTCGTATCAGCCTTGATGGCGGTCAGGCGGATGTTTTTCGGAACGGTAATGTTCTTCCGGATGGCCTGTTCCATATCCTGACGCTCCATGTTTTCCACCACGACAATCGTCCGCCGGTCCTTTTCGGTTGCCTTGATCATTTCCTTCAGCAGGGCATATTCACCAATGCGGAAACCGAGCACTACGGTGTGGCCTTCCTCAATGATCTCCGGGTTATCCTGCTGCAGGGCAATGATCTTGCCGCGCATGGTGCTGGAAAAGATACCGATCAGCATGCCGGTGAAGATCATGCCGGTCAGGCCCAGGATTGTATACAGGATGATATACAGCAGTGAGCCGGAGTCAGAAGACGGGAAGGAGGAGGACATGGCGGAACGGAGGTTATCCCAGAAGACCGCAATGACACTCTTGCCTTCGCTGTGGAGATGGAACAGCAATACGAGAACGGTGACGAATATTACGGAGGTCAGAACCATGGTCAGCAGCAGTTTGACCATGCTGGCAGTGCCTTCCGCCATGCGGTAATCCAGCCAGTAGCGGAATCTCTGTTTCAAAGTTGTCTTTCTGATAGTCATCCCCTCCTTTTCACAGGACAGAACCGATGAAATCTCTTTCTCTATTTATGATATAGTAAAAATCCGTAACTGCGCATGCCAGAGGGGAAACCGCCGCATAAAAAAACCCGGTACCTGCCGGACCGGGCTGTACTGCTTACCGGAATGAGAAGTCAGCGTCAATACCGATGGATTCCAGGACCATCTTGTAGTCTCTGGTAAATGTGCCGTCCGGCATCTTGATCAGCGGGAAGCCGATGCTCATGGTGCCGTGCAGGCCGTCGAAGCAGGCTTCTGTATCGCGCAGATACATGAATTCCTTGAGCAGGGTGATGGAACCGGTGACGTTGATAAAAACCGGCATATAATGATTTGAAGTCAGAATGTTCAGAAAAGCAAGTGTGCCCGGGCAGACATTACTGCCGTAAACGGTAATTTTTTCCATGGAATATTCCTCCTGTTATAAGCAGATTATATCATGCAGGAATGCCGTTTGAATAAACTACCCGATAGGGGGAGAAATGTCTCGATATTTTAAGAGATTTGCATAAAAAAACGTGTTACATTAATTACAGAAGGATCTCTTGAGTTTCAAATTGAAGGAGGAAATATCATGGCATTGAAAGATCTGTTCAAGAAGAAGGACACAAACGACGCTACACAGAGCGCCAGCGGCGTAACTGCTGCTGACATCGCTGCTCTCGGCAAGAAGAAGGACGACAAGAAGGAAGAAGTCAAGCCGGCCCCGGCACCTGTTAAACCGGCTGCTACAGCAGTCAAGCCGGCCGCTACCGTTGTCAAGCCTGCCGTTAAGCCGGCAGCTGCACCGATCAAGCCGGCGGTTACCGTCAAGCCGGCTGCTCCGGCCCTCAAGGCTGTCGATGTCGTTGCCAAGGAAGTCATTCACGGCGACTGGGGCAATGGTGAAGAGCGCAAGGAAAAGCTGACCGCTGCCGGTTATGACTATGCAACGGTCCAGGCCAAGGTCAACGAAATCATGTCCGGCAAGGCTGCTCCGGCTGCCGGCCTGAAGGCCCTTGATGTTGTTGCCAAGGAAGTTATCCGCGGTGACTGGGGCAATGGTGAAGACCGCAAGCAGAAGCTGGCCGCTGCCGGTTATGACTATGCGGCTGTCCAGGCCAAGGTCAATGAACTGATGTCCGGTGCTGCACCGGCTGCCGCTCCGGCTGCGCTGAAGCCGCTGGAAGAGGTTGCCAAGGAAGTCATCCGCGGCAACTGGGGCAATGGCCAGGAAAGAAAAGACAAGCTGACAGCTGCCGGTTATGACTATGCTGCTGTTCAGGCAAAAGTCAACGAACTGCTCAAATAAACATATAATTCAGAAAGCATTTACGATCTGAGATCCTCGGCAGCCTGCGGGCTGCCTTTTATATACGGGGCGTATTCGTTGATGCCGAAGGGTACATATGCAAGAATGACAGAGGGACAGATATACCATTCCTGTATACAGGAAAAGGAGGATATATGAAAATTGCATTTTTTGATACAAAACCTTATGACAGACCGGCTTTTGAAAAGTACGGAAAAGAAAACGGCCTGGATATCCGTTTCTTTGAGACACGTCTGACCGAAGAAACCGCCGCCCTGGCAGAAGGGTGTGAGGCGGTGTGTGTTTTTGTCAATGATACGGTCAACGCCGCGGTGATTGACCGGCTGTACGCAGCCGGGGTGAAGCTGATTGCC
The DNA here is from genome assembly GCA_017433125.1 of Solobacterium sp. Taxonomy (GTDB): domain Bacteria; phylum Bacillota_I; class Bacilli_A; order Erysipelotrichales; family Erysipelotrichaceae; genus Bulleidia. The sequence goes on along the minus strand of JAFRHT010000138.1, from coordinate 20,265 downwards.
CTGCGTTCTGCCGGATACAACAATGTGGATGTGCGGCACGCGTTCGGTAAAATCCATGTTGTGCATGTACCGGCCTATTCACCGTATTCCGTGGCGGAACACGCCATGGCGCTGCTGCTGACGTCCGTGCGGCGGATTCACAAAGCCTACAACCGGACCCGGGAGTTCAATTTCTCCCTGAACGGGCTGACCGGCTTTGACCTGCACGGCAAAACAGTCGGGGTAATCGGCACCGGCAAGATCGGCATGATCTTCGCGGATATCTGCAGGGGCTTCGGCATGCGGGTGCTGGCGTATGACAGGTTCCCGAAGACAGACAGCGGGATCGAATACGCGGAGCTGGATGAAGTGCTGAAGGAGAGCGATATCATCTCCCTGCACTGCCCGCTGACCGAAGAAACCCGGCACATGATCGATGAACGGGCCATCGGCCTGATGAAAAAGGGTGTTGTGCTGATCAACACATCGCGCGGGGCCCTGGTGGATGCGGAAGCCCTGCTGAACGGTATCAAGGAACGTAAAATCGGGGCCGCCTGCCTGGATGTCTACGAAGAGGAAGCGGATATCTTCTTCAACGACCTGTCCGGGCACATCATGAGTGATGACGTACTGGCCCGGCTGATCTCGATGCCCAATGTCATCGTGACATCGCACCAGGCGTTCCTTACCGAAGAAGCGCTGAACAATATTGCCGAAACAACGGTAAACAATATCTTGTCATATTTCCGCAGTGACGGGATCTGCGACAATGAACTGTGCTACAGGTGCGGGCATATCGAAGAGTGCCGCCGGGAACGCCGGCAGCGCTGTTTCTGACATATCCGAGTCCTGACATGATGCCTGCATAAAAAAAGAGATCCTCACCCTGCGGTGAAGATCTTTTTCTTATTCTTCATGTACCAGTTTGCCGGTCATGTGTTCAACACACAGTTCCAGCGCGGCAACCCGGTCGGCAGTCCGGTTCAGAATCTCTTCAACTGCTTCTGCCGTCGGATAATACTTCAGTCCGATCCGCCGGGTTACGGAAAGCCTCTTTTCCCGGTCTTCAATGACCTTGATCCGGCCGAAGACAATGACGCTTCTGACCCAGGCAGCCCAGTCACCTTCCCGGAATTCTTCATTGTCAAAGACGGTGAAGCAGACTTTGTCGTGTTTTGTGACAGCGTCGATCTTGTGGCCCGTCGGCGCACCGTGGAAGTACAGATTCCCGGTTTCCTCATCATAAATATAATCTACCGGGATGCCATAGGGATAATCATCATCGCCAAGGACACTGAGCACGCCGCGTCTGCCGGTCTTCAGGACTTCGATGCATTCGGCTTCGGTAATCTGCTGCTTGATTCTCCGCATTTCTCTGAACATAATAGGCCTCCTGTTCTATCCTGATTGTAACAGAAGCGGGAACGTAAAAAAAAGACCATGCACCGCATGGTCTCTGTATGATTATTCGCTGTAAGCCTGCATCGGGGTTCTGAGTTCGGTGTTGTAGATATCGGTCAGACGATATCCGAACATGGTGCCCTGGCCGGCGATGTGGAAGGTGCCGACTGTCAGTTCACCGTCGTATGGGATCGGATCACTGATCTCGTAGACATCATCGAAATTGTTCTGGTAGTCATAGTAGTCGGCGATGAAGGTGACAACGTCGGCGTCGTGTTCTTCGTCGTCAACAACCAGCTGGTAAATACGCGCTTCCACGCCGTCCTCATAGACGTTCTGGACACCGTAGACAACACCGTCCGGGTTTTCCGGGGTGAATTCAATCAGCAGGTGGGCCTTCTGGTCATTGACCAGGCACGGGACATAGCCGGTGGTGCGGTAGTTGTCATCATCGACATATTCGTCACTGATCATGTAGTAGGCGACCGGGTTGTCGTCAAGGGACATCCAGTTGCCGTCATATTCTGCCAGCAGGTTGCCGTCATCATCGAATTCGAAGACGTTGTCCAGGCCCATGTCGATATAACCGGTACCGTCATCCACGAACACGCTCTGTTCAATGGAGCGGATCAGGGCCCAGGTTTCCTCGCTCAGGGCGACGACCTTGTGGCCGTTGACCTCGGTGAGTTCCAGCTCGCTGGTATCGACCACGTTGGCCCGGTTCGACAGCATGCCGGAGATCAGCTGCAGCATGATGTCTTCCGGTGTGACGGCGCTGCCTCCGCCGCCCAGCAGGGAGTTCAGGGAATTACCGTAGGAACTGGACTGCTGCGGGGCCGGTGCCGTGCCGAGCAGGAGGTTCATGATGTCCTGGCTGGAGATGGTCTGGGTGGACGAGCCGCTGTAGGAGCCGCTGCCGCCGAGGATGTTGAACAGGTTGTTCTGCCCGGCCCCGGTAACCATCTGGCCGCTGGCCTGCACGCCGGCAAAGGAACGCACGGCACTGCCATATTCGGACAGGCCGATATTTTCATAGATGCCGGACATGACCGACACGGATTTCAGCGAGGAATACGGGAAGTAGATACTCATGCCGTAGGCATTGTTCATGTTGTTGGTGCGGTTGTACTTCACGCAGGACTGCACGGCTTCGGCCAGGGCCCGGGATTCCGGGGAATTGATGTTCTGGCAGAAGTGCACGATGTCAATCTGGTCAATCCGGGTGGACTGGGCAAATTCCTTGGTTACATAACGGGCATCCGCGATCGGCTGGTAGTTTTCCTGTTCGATATTCGTATTGATGGATACGGCGAAGTTCTTCAGGGCAGTCGGGACAGTTGCATCGAATTCCGCCAGATCAACGATGGACAGGGATGTCTTGTCACGGCTGGACGTGCGGGCCGACTGGATGATGAAGTCATCAATGATCTGCTTGCCCAGTTCGACTGTCGGAATGGATGTGTTCGCGGCCAGCCTGCTCAGCCAGTTCGTGTAGTACCAGCCGGTGCCCGGTTCGGTTTCTTCCGAAGCGATAAGATAGTCTGCATACGGCGCGACCGCGACGGCTGTTTCCGCATTGGCCATCAGGCAGGCGTCGAAGCCGACGACATCAAACTTGATGCCGGAATCGGCGAGTGCCTTGGCGATCTTCGGGACGGTCATGGTAACGCCGGTGTGCTTCTGGTCATGGCAGTAGCCGGTGACCGAGCCGCCGCCGTGATCCCACAGGATGAGCATATAGCGGTCAGCCGGGAAGTTCTGGGAACTGAACCGGATGAAGTCAGTCAGGTTGCCCGGATCGGACATGACCCGGTCATCCAGCGTGGCCAGCCGGGCGATCTGCCGGCCGGACATGATCTTGTACCGCTCGTTGACCCGGTTGGAGATGACGGAGTTGTTCCATTTCCGCGCCCCGCCGGTTTCAACAATGATATTCACGTTGTCAGCCTGGTCGGCATACAGCATTTCGTTCAGGTCCGAAGTGGCCATACCGTAATTGGTTTCCAGGTCAGATCCGCACATGTAAATCATGATGGTTACGGTATCCTGGCCGTTGCCTTTCAGCTGCGTGAACTTATCCCGCACGCCGCTGACCGAAGCCGTGTTGATCTCCTGGGAGTCAACCTGGGTATAGGTCGTAACCGGCGGGTTGTACCCGTGGAGCACATTGCCGGAGGGCTGGGCCGGAGCCGGGGTCTGCACTGCCGGTGTCGGAGCCGGAGTCACGGCTGCTGAACCGGAACCGGAACCGCTGCCGCAGCTGCCGAACATGTTCATGACAAGCAGAACGAGCAGGATAAATATGATGATGCGGATGAAGCCGCCGCCACCTCCGCCGCGGCGTCTGCCGTAGGACGGTCCGCCGCCCATCATGCCGCGCTGCACGGGTGTCTGCTCTGTTTTGCGTTCAAAGGTTTCCCGGCGCTCCTGCCGGGCTTCTTCACGGCCGTTATTCAGGGTGTTGCTGCCGGTGCGGCCGGAATCTTTGCCGACGCGGTCCGAATTCAGGCCTTCGTTACGTCTGTTAACACTTCCTGAGGAAGTGGCTTCCCCGCGCTTGCGGGAATGAGGTCTGTTTGTCATTGTAATACCTCCTGAAACTTCTGCTATTAATTATAAGGCACAACCGGAAAAGTGAAAATGATCAGGATATTAATTATCCCGGACAAAAAAACAGCGCCCCGGGGGACGCTGTCCACGCTTATTTTTTCACACTGTAGCGGGTATAAACCTTGGCCACGGATTTATGCTCGTAAATGGCCTCGATGGTATCCGCAACCATGTCCGCAATGGATACCTGGCGGATCTTGGCGGTCCGTTCGGTTACATTCTCCGGCAGCGGGATGGTATCGGTAACGACCATCTTCTTGATGACGGATGCCTCGATCTTCTCCAGAGCATCCCGGGAGAAAACGCCGTGCGTAATCGCCGTATAGATTTCCCCGGCGCCGTGATCCTTCAGGATCTGGCAGGCTGCCACCAGTGAGCCGGCAGTATCACAGATATCATCGACGACAATACAGGTTTTGCCGTTGATGTCACCGATGACATTCTTGGCTTCCACTTCGTTGGCCCGCGGCCGCCGTTTGTCTACAATGGCAATCGGCGCGTCGAGGATTTCCGCCATCCGCCGGGCCCGGACAACCCCGCCGTGATCCGGCGAGACAACCACAAGGTCCTTGTTTTTGAATTCCTTGCCGGTAAAGTAGTAGGAAAGCAGCGGTACGGCTGTAAGATCATCCATCGGGATATTGAAGAAACCCTGGATCTGGGCAGCGTGCAGGTCAACCGTGACAATCCGGTCAGCCCCGGCTGTCGTGATCAGGTCAGCGACCAGTTTTGCTGTGATCGGCTGGCGCGGACTTGCCTTGCGGTCCTGTCTGGCATAGCCGTAATAAGGCATGATGACATTGATTTCCCGGGCAGAAGCACGCCGCAGGGCATCAATGCAGACCAGGACTTCCATCAGCCGTTCGGTAACCGGCGGGCAGGTGGACTGAATTACGAAGACAGAACGGCCGCGGACTGTTTCCTGCGGCGTAACGAGGATTTCCCCGTCTGCGAAGTGATCAACTTTGATTTCACCCAGCGGCAGTTTCAGGTTGCCGGCAATTTTTCTGGCCAGATCGGTGCTTGAGGTCAGTGCGAAGATAATCGTGTCTTGTACCATTTCTTTTCCCCTCTAACAACATCTATTTTACAGTTATGGATAGATAATGCCATAAGAAAATCATTGATTTCGCAGGTAAGTATAAGGCTGAATTATCGTTTTGTCCGCGAGTGTACGTCCGCAGATTACGGAGGTATTGACGGTGCAGTCCGCACCGACGGCGGTGTCGGTCAGCTGGCAGCCCGGCATGATGACGGTGCGGTCACCAACGGATGTTTTCCCGTACAGGGTAACACCGGGGCCAATCGTGACATCTTTGCCGATGATGACATCCGGTCCGATATATGCGGTCTCCGGATCGGTGATGGTGACGCCTTTTTTCATCCAGGCAGTGTTGATGCGGCGCTGCAGGATCTTTTCGGCCTTGGCCAGTTCGGCATTGTCGTTGACCCCGCGGACTTCATCCGGATCATCGGATTCCACGGCTGCGACCCGCAGGCCATGACCCAGCAGGATCTGAACCATGTCGGTGATATAGTATTCTTTCTGGGCGTTATTGTCAGTCAGCTCTCCCAGATGGTCAAACAATGTCCGGTTGCGGAAGGCATAAAAGCCGGCATTGACTTCGCGGATGGCTTTTTCTTCCTCTGTGCAGTCCTTGAACTCCACAATTTTTTCCAGGCTGCCGTCGGTCCTGCGCACGATGCGGCCGTAGGCGCCCGGCTGCTCCAGGGAGACCGTCAGGACGGCCATATCGGCATCGCCCAGGGCATCATAGAGCCGGTTCAGGGTTTCCGGCTTCAGGCATGGGGCATCCCCGTTGACGACCAGGGTCAGCCCGTCTTCTTCGGCCAGCTGTCTGGCCTGCATGACGGCATGTCCGGTGCCCAGCTGGGGTTCCTGCAGGGCAAACTCACACTGCCCGGCCAGGGCCTCTTCAACCAGCGCATGACCGAAGCCGGTAACGGCTACGATACGGTCTGTGCCGGCCTGTTTCAGCACCTTGACAATGACTTCGGCCATGGGCATGCCGCAGACTTTATGCAGGACTTTCGGCACATCCGAGTGCATGCGGGTTCCCTTCCCGGCGGCCAGGACAATTGCGTTTTTCATATAATGAATTCCTCCACCCGCTATTATAACGGCTTATGATCATGTGTTAACAAAGAATGAAATACGGTTCCGGAAAACCGGAACCGTATTGAAATTACTGATCAACGGTGAAACTGTCCACTACGTAATTGGTAAAGTCATTGATCTGGGCGGTGGAATCCGCGGTAAACGTTTCCATCGTGATGATATGGATGGTTTCCGCATCATCCTTGAAGATCACGTTGGTCAGCGCGGAATCATCACTGAACAGGAGGTCTGCCCTGGTGCCGTTATAACCGGCAATGAAGACCGGCAGGTCATAGATTTCGCTGGTCAGGATATCGGCGTATTCCTCCGCAGTGCCGCGGGCAGTCTCGCCAATCCAGGTATCCAGCTCGCCGTACTCACTGCCGAAAGGCTCCCACTCGGCCTTTGTGTAACTATAGACCATCAGGCTGTAGGTGCCGTCTGCGGACCAGTAATGCAGGGTGATCGCGGCCGGATCCTCAGTCTTGCTCTGATCTACCCAATCTTCCGGGATGTTGAAGTAACCGATATCGTCCATGCCGACCCGCTTGGCGGAAATGCCTGCCCAGGCAGACGCTGCCGGAGCCGCAATCGGAGCTGACGTGGCTTCCGGTGTCGGTTCGGCGGCCGGCCGTTCGGTCTTTGTAAGCGTCATGGAGTCTTCGTCCTGGCTGAGGACAATCACGCCGTCTTCATAGGTGAAATCGATTTCTTCGTCCTCGGCGTAGAACTTCATGGCGCCAAGATCGTAAGTAAGGTCCATCGGGTCACCGAAAACATTCAGTTCGGCATTGGTGTCGTCCTTGATATCCAGGAAGACGATCATGCCCATATCCCGGAGCAGTTCGAGTTCTTCCGATGCCATCTCCTCACCGCTGTTGACCATGCCGGTCAGTTCGTAATAGCCGGTGATATCAGGTTTTTCCGGTTCCGGAGCTTTGGAGCCGCAGCCGGCCAGGGAAAGGGCCAGAGCGGCAGCAGTAATTATCGTAAACTTTTTCATAATTCTTTCCTCCCATACCATTATATATGGACATAAACGGGTAAATAAACGAAAACCTGTCAGTCTTAAACGAAAAGCCGGGAAAAGCCCGGGAATGTAGTATACTTTTGCATATGAATACATTTGCTTTTGTGACCAGAAAAGACGAACACTCAGCCGCCCTGGCGGAACAGATCCGGCAGCGCCTGACCGCCGCCGGTTATACCGAGACAGACAGTCCGGAGACGGTGTTTGTCATCGGCGGGGACGGGACCTTTCTCTATGCGGTGCACCAGTACCTGGAGCAGCTGGAACATGTGACGTTCTATGGCCTGCATACCGGGACGCTGGGATTCTGCACGGATTACCGGGAGAGCGATCTGGAGGAGTTCCTGCAGGTGTTCCTGGAGGGGAAGACGGAAGAAGTGCGGCTGCCGCTGCTGGAAAGCATATCAGCGAGCGGAAGAACCTATGCGGTCAATGAGATCCGCATCGAAAATGCCGCCCGGACCCAGGTGATGGAAATCTATATCAACGGCGAGAAGTTTGAGACTTATCGGGGCACCGGCATGTGTGTCTGCACGCAGCTGGGCAGTACGGCTTACAACCGGTCGCTGCGCGGTGCGGTGCTGGCGGAAGGCCTGCCGGTCATTGAACTGTGCGAGATTTCGGGTATCCATCATTCCCGCTACCGGTCCCTGGGATCACCGCTGGTGCTGAAGAATACGGCCGAGATCGAATTCCGCGCCGAGAGCTTCCGGGGCGCCCTGCTGGGCAGTGACAACGATGTGCTGTCCATGGATGATATTCAGCGGGTGACCGTCCGGATGAGCCCGGGCCGCAGTGTCAGAGTGCGGCGGGGCCGGCGGATCTCCTACTTCGAGCGGCTGAAAACGCTGTTCTGAGTTTGTGCCGGCATGGCAATGATGGTAAAATAGGCAACGGAGAAAATACATGCGCAACTGGCATTCATTATATGAAGTTCTGCAGTTCCCCATCGGCGTGCTGTTCGCGGCGATGTTCCTGCTGGGCTTGGGCAATCTGCTGTCCAACCCGGCATTTTCGTCATTGATCAGCGTACACAGCAGCATTATCCTGGCCCTGGCCGAAGCGATGATCCGCATCGGTTCGTTTCTGGTTACGAATTATCCGCTGCTGTTCCTGATCCGTCTGGTTACCCGCAAAGCCGGCAGCGCCACCTCGATCATTTCCGCCCTGAGCGGTTATGTGACTTACCTGGTGATGACCATGTGCTTTGCGCCGGGGAATCTGCCGGCGACGGCTTACAGCTCGATACTCGGCATATCGACAGCCAGCGTGAACATCGTCGGGGCAACCGGCGGGGTGCGTTATCCGCTGCAGACCGGGGTGTTTGCGGCCGCCATTGTGTCCGCCCTGACCCTGTGGTGCTTCAGCCGCTCGCGTCATCACAGTGAGTACGGGCTGTTCTCGTTTATCTCCAAGGATGTCTGGTGTGTCATCCAGACGATCCTTGTCTGCATGCTGGCAGGGGCGCTCATGGCCTTTGCCTGGCCGTATTTTATCCGCCTGCTGCAGAGCCAGATCCGCTTCATTTCGGCGGATACAACCAATCCGATGAACCTGATGATGTACGGTATCCTGGACCGCATCACCAGTGTGCTGAATCTGAACACAGTGCTGCGCAACCCGTTCTGGTATGGGGTCAGCGGCGGTTCCTGGATCTCCATGGCCGGCGCGAACCTGATCGGTGATGTGACCATCTGGACAGCACAGCTGTCCTCCAGCAACCTCAACGGCATGGCAGGCCGCTTTATCACACCGTATTATGTGCTCAACATCTTTGCCCTGCCGGGCATGCTGTGGGGCATGTTCTCCATCCGTACGGATAAAGTCGACCGCCGGCGGATGCTGATGTTCTATATTGTGGTCTCCCTGATTTCCATGTTTGCCGGGGTGATCCTGCCGCTGGAGCTGACCCTGGTGCTGCTCTGCCCGCTGCTGTTCGGCATGCACCTGATGTGCACGGGCATCCTCTTCGGGGTCTTCCAGGCCATGCATGTATATCTCGGTTTCAACTATACCGGCACGGGAACAATGGCAGTCATGCCGGGAACCCTGCCCGAATATCTGACGTATCTGACCAACCCGCACCTGCGGCGGGCCGCGCTGACCGTAGCCCTGATCGGGGCCGGCAGTTTTGTGCTGTATTTCTTCATGACCCGCCTGTATTTCCGGTATCTGGCCCTGGATCTGTTCCACGTCGGTGACCGGCAGCGGCTGGTCGACGGCACTATCGAGGCGGTCGGCGGGGTCGGCAACATCAAGATGACCCAGTCCTCCCAGAACCGGCTGGTGGTCAGCCTCTATGATCCGACGAAACTGAATGCTGTCCGGCTGCGGCAGCTGGGTTCGGTCCGGGTTTATGAGACCAAGGCCGGCTATGCGATATCCTATGGGGCCGCGTCCACCATGGTGCGCATGGGCATTACCCAGGCGATCCGGAATACCATCCGTCCGGGCACACCGCGCTAGATTCGCTGTTAACAGGCTTGACAGGCTGTGATACAATAGTTTTACGCTTTTTATGAAACGTGCAAAGATGATGACATGCGCGGCAGCGCTTCTCGGTATGATCGTCACGGCAGGATATTCTCCTGACGATTTTAGCCTTGCCGATCTGAAGGATTACCACAAGGAGTTCCGTTCGGAATCCGTCGGGGCCTGCTCGGCATCGTCAACGAAAACCTATGAAGATTACCGGGCGATCACGGACACGGCATCCATCCAGTGGCGGCTGATCCACAACGATATGACGGTGGATGAAACAACCGGCTTCCTGGTTGACAAGGACGGCTTCATCGGTGTTGCCATGGGTTACAGTTTCGGTGCGCTGGGAACCCGTTACTACGTGGAACTGGACACCGGTATTATTATCCCGGTCATCAAGATCGATGCCAAGGCGGCGGAACATGCACCGGACGGCTGCAGCGCCGGCCACGATGCCAGCGTGATCGAATTCGTCATTGATTCAAATATTGCCAAGGAATATTTCGGGGCAGCCAACGGTCTGGCGTCCTGGGGCAACTTCAATAACTACGAATACCTGCGCGGCAACATCCAGGATATTGAACTGGTGCTGGACGAGAAATTTGAAGAAGGCATTGTCTATGAAGATCATCTGACCGAGGAGGACAGCGAACTGGCCTACGGCGATCAGGTGGAAGTCATCGAAGGCGGCTACTGACCGGAGAAAACACTCCGGTTTTTTTATGCACAAATCGGCAATTTGTATAATGTATGCGATATCATCGTATAGGATTTTTATGATACTCTTTATTTAGTGAAAGGGAGGACTTTTATAATCTATGACGAATTTCGAACTGGCAAAGAAGTATGAAGATTACATTATCTCCATGCGCCGTTACTTCCACGAAAATCCTGAACTGTCCGACCATGAGGACGCGACGGTTGACCGCCTGTCGGAAGAGCTGAAGAAGCTGGGTGTCGAGCATGTTGTTGTCCCGCGCGGCGGCATCCTGGCCACCATCAAGGGACCGGCTGACAAGGACAGCGGGAAGACCGTTCTGCTGCGGGCGGATATCGATGCCCTGCCGGTGCAGGAAAGCGATACGGTTCTGTTTGACAAGCCGCGTACCGTCAAGTCAAAGAATGACGGTGTCATGCACGCCTGCGGCCATGACGGCCATATGGCGATGCTGCTGGGCGCCACAAAGATCCTGCTTGACAGAAAAGATGATATCGAAGGCACGGTGATCCTGTGCTTTGAACGGGGTGAGGAAGTCACCGGCAATGTCAGGTATATCTTCAAGTACATGGAGGATACCGGCCTCGACAAGAAGATTGACAGCTGCTGGGGCATCCACCTGCTCTCCACCCTGGAGACCGGCAAGGTTGCGGTCAACGATACAAATATGATGGCCGGTGCCATGGGCTTCGATGTAACCCTCGAAGGCCGCGGCGGCCATGGATCCAGACCGGACCAGTCCATTTCCCCGATTGACGCATTCGCGGCAATTTACCAGGGCCTCGAGGGCATCCGGCTGCGCAAGATCGATCCGTACAAGACTCTGACATACTCTGTGGGCAAGCTCTCGGCCGGCCTGCAGGGCAATGTCATCCCGGATGAGTGCACCTTCGGCGGTACGATGCGGACCTTTGACCGTGACGGGGCCGGCATGGTGTTCTACAATGCCTTCAAGAAACTCATTGAGGATACTGCCGATGCCTATGACTGCACGGTCAGGTACAACCGTTTCGCAATGCCGGGTTATGCCGTAGTTAACGATCCGGAATGCGCACAGTTTGCCCGGAAGGTTCTGAAGGAGGAACTCGGTGACTGCGTCATTGATGATGCTGAACCGTGGATGGCTTCGGAAAGCTTCTCCAGGTATCTGCTGCAGTGGCCGGGCGTCTTCGCCTTCATCGGCATGAAGAACGATGATAAGGGCGTCGGGGCAGCGCACCACAACAGATACTTCGACATCGACGAAGATGTCCTCGTCAAGGGTGCCGCCGGGGCTGCCACATATGCCATCGAATTCCTGAAGAGCGGTATCGATAATTCCAAAAAGCCGCATATGACCTTCAAGGAAATCCTTGTCAAGGGCGGCATGAGGGCTGAACTGAAGGAACTCTACGGCGAAGACCTCGACTGAGAAAACAGTCTGCTGAACTGAAAAAGGGCCGGAACATATCCGGCCCTTTCTGCTGTCAGAGAGTAATGCCTTCACCCGGCAGGATGCCGTCGGGAATCGGCGATTCATATTCACCATGGGTGACTGCCAGCAGCTGTTTTCTGGCTTCCGCACACAGTTCCGGCTGGCGGAAGACCTTTACACAGCCGTAGGCAATGCCCTTGGCGGCGGCGAAGGCGGCCTTGTTGCCGATGGAGGTTCCCACCATGGCGGTATGCTGCCAGGTGTGCATGGAAGTGCCCGGTATGCAGGTTGTCGCATTCAGCTGGGCACACGGCACCGCGTAGCTGACATCCCCGAAATCCGTAGACCCGGTCAGGATCGTGTTCTGCTGGGCCGGATCAAACGGGATGATGGAGGTGATAAGCGGCTTGGCAGCGAATTCTTCTTCGCTGACGCCGTTGGCCGCGGCACCGCTTTTAAGCACTTCTGCTTTCTGCTCCGGCGGAAGCGCCTCGACAAACCGGCGGGCAATCCTGTAGTCTTCCTCATCGAAATCCGGGGCCCCGGTAGCCAGATAGGCATCTGAGAGCGTCCGGCACATGACCGGGTTCGGAATGTAGTCGGACATCCCGCCGACCTGCTCGATCTGCACCTGGGTGCCGGTCATCAGCGCAGCCCCGCGGGCAATATCGGAAACACGTTCCAGCAGGTATTTGCTGTAGGCAATTTTCGGGGCCCGCAGGTAATACAGCAATACCGTATGTGACTGGACGACATTGGGCGCCTGGCCGCCGGCATCCAGATAGGCGTAGTGCATGCGGGCTTTGTCGATCACGTGTTCACGCAGATAGTTCACGCCGACGTTCATCAGTTCGCAGGCATCCAGGGCACTGCGGCCTTTTTCCGGTGAGGCAGCCGCGTGGGCAGAGACACCGGAGAATGTGAACTTGGCGACCAGATAGCCGACATGGCAGTAAGCCGGGGAAGCGTTGTAGGGCCGCGGGTGCCATGTAAAACAGGCATCCAGTTCCCGGAAACAGCCGGCTTTGAGCATGAATGTCTTGCCGAAGCCGTTTTCCTCAGCCGGAGTGCCGTAGCAGACAATCGTGCCTTCCGTACCGCTTTCTTCCAGCCAGTGCCGGGCCAGGATGGCCGCGCCGACAGCGCCGCTGCCGAGGACATTATGGCCGCAGCCGTGTCCGTGGGTATGACCGGGGAGCGGTGAGCGGACCGGGTTGCCCCGTTCCTGACTCAGGCCCGGCAGGGAATCATATTCCGCCGTGATGCCGATAACCGGATGCCCGTGTCCGTAACGGGCCGCAAAGGCCGTGGGAATTCCCCCGACGCCTTTTTCCACCGTGAACCCTTCCTGTTCCAGCACGGAAACGAGATAGTCACAGCTCTGATATTCACCGTAATCCGGTTCGGCATAGTCCCAGATCGTCTGGGTCATACGGTCAATAACCGGTCTTTTTTCAGCTGCCGTATCCAGTATGAACTGCAGATCATTCATGATGTTTTTCCTCCTGGACTGCTGTCCGGCAGGGAAGGATTTCCCTGCATTCAGCCACATTATAACATCGTGCATTTATAAAAAACGGAGGACCGGGAACATGCCTGTGCGGCAATTCCCTGCAACGGGCATGGCAAAATGCCTCAAAACCGCTCTAAACCGCTATTTTTAGACACTTTTGCATGAATTACCGAGTGGAAATTTATAGATTTCTATATATAATTATTGCGATACAATGCAATCACGTATCACGGAGGGCAACATGGCTATTTGCAACATTCTTGACCTACAGCTCGACAGTCGTAAAAACGGAGAGGACTGCGAATTCAACGGATACCTCGAAGACTACATGGGGGTTGACCCGGAACTGGCTCCGGTTCTGCGGGAGGCTTTCACCGAAATTCTTTCTCAGGATGCAGATGTCAAAATCTGTGTCGGCCTGAAGAGCGAGATCAACAAAGATGCAATCAGCAACCAGATCATCCGCTATAAAGACATTTTCAAACTGAACGGAAAAGTGCTGACTTATCCGTATATCCTGTATACAACAAAAGACGGGGAGGACAGAGCACTGCTGGTTGTGCCATACAGTACGTACAGTTTCATCTACGCAAAAGGTCTTTATTACTGCATGACCGAACCGGGCAGCCCGTTCATTGACTGCAAGAATGAAATCGTGGCAGTAACTTCCGACCGGGCCGACAAAATTGTCGGGGCCTATGCAAAGCTCTTCACAATGAAGGCGGGCGCCCTGCAGAGAAGCATTGATCATGATTTCTACCGCAACTATGATGAACTCAAGGACCTGGCTGTCAAGGCGGCCGGCGAACTGAAGGCGGAAGCACCGGCCATCCTGTCGGCCCTGGAAGACAGAACCGCAGCCATCTACAGATATGTTGTCAACTGGTTCCTGCTCAAGAAGGTTCTGTATGTTCAGTACATGGTCAACAAGAACATCCTCAACAGTGTTCATGAAGGCAATGTCAAGAAGCAGAGAAACCAGGCCAAGCTCAACGCCGATGATATTCTGTTCATGAGCTACAGCGAAATGTGGCGGACCACCGGACCGGAACCGGAAGAAGACGACCCGGAAGAACCTGCGGAAGAAGCGGCAGAGGAAACCGCCGAGTTCTGATTCAAGGCATTTATGAACAGCATGATTACACCTGTCTGAAACGGACGGGTGTTTTCCTTTCCGGCCCTGACACACTGCCCCGGACAGGCCGCCGGACTGGCTTTTCCTGCTTTTTGAAGAAGATTATTTAAAATAAAGTTGCGATTGATTTCCGAAGGGTTGAAACATGATATAATCAATTTCGCATGAAAGGGAGATATCAATGAGAAGAAGATCATCATTTGACGGATTATGGCTGCTGTTCCTGATTTTCTTCGTGTTTGGCACGGGAAGCATTTTCCCGTTATTCCTCATTCTCGGACTGACGTCCTGGATGATGACGAAAGCAGTGCAGTCAAGCAGACAGCAGCAGGCGAACCGCCGCCGGACAACCTATAACCGCCGCCGGCCCCAGACCTCGGCGGATTATACCGCAAACAGCCAGTCCCGGGCGGATCTGGCCCGGATCAATGTATATCTGCGGAAGTATTTCCGGACCCGGAAACAGCTGGACATGCCGAACAATATCGACCTGGTCCTGCGTGAGGAAACCTATAAATCACTGTACAGCCTGGATGTCTACCGGGACGGTTCCCGGATCGGGACCCTGGCAGAGTTCAGAAGCCGTTACGGCGACATCTATGACCAGATGTTTGATACCCTGCTTTCCATGGCGATCAACGACCAGACCGCGGCAAAGGGCGAAGTGGTCGATGCCGAGATCGTGGAAAACAGAAAGAACGAAAAGAAACCGGAAGCCAAGCCGGAAGAAAAACGGGCTGCTTACTATGCCCGGGTCATCAATGATCTGAATGATGATATCCCGGACGAAGAGATTTCCAACGGGCTGTACGAAAGCAGCGCGCTGCTGAAGCAGATCGAGACGATGGAACAGAAATTCCCGGACAGCAAGGGCAAGCTGGACAAACTGTACCAGTACTATCTGCCGATCCAGGTGCGGATTCTGAACCAGTACGCAAACCTGCAGAATGTCAGATCGGATCCCAACTATGAAGCAACCGTCAGCAATCTGAAGAAGACCATCGGGCTGGTCAACCAGGCCATGCAGCAGCTGATTGCCGATATGTCCGACAGTGATTTCATCAATCTGACAGCAGACATGTCCACTCTTGAAGCCGTTCTGCAGAAGGACGGCCTGGCCGGAGACGGGACAATGGCTGCCCATGCCATGGCCTCCATGGAAGAAGCCGGCAGTAAAAAGTAACAGGAGGGACCATGAACGACAGAAAACGGGAAGAAGAAAAAGAACGCCTGATGCGCGAACTGATGAACCGGAACCGCAATACGGTTCTTTCCAAGGAAGGCAAGGAGATTGTCCTGACGACCGGGAACGAAAAAACCGGCAAGGAAACCGAAGTGCCTTTCGGTACGGTCAATGCGTCCAAGGACCTGCTCAGCCGGGCGGATGATGCCCTGCTGTCCCTGCGCAAGGTGCTTGAGGGAAACCAGAAGGAACTCGAGCAGATGACCAGGGAAAGCGGCCTCAGCAACGCGGACATGGAGCGCTTTCAGCAGGAAATCGCCGATGACTACGGGATTTCCGTGGAGGAAGTACAGACCCGCAAGCCGATGGATTCGGGCCGGGAATTCGCTGACATTCTGGAAGAAGTCAAGAGCCGGATCGTCGGCAACGATGAAGCGCTGGCCCAGCTGACCACATCCTTCCGGCGGCCCTATGTCATGGGTGAGACCCCGGGCCGGGCAAAGAATGTCATCCTCGTGACCGGACCCAAGGGCAGCGGCCGGCATGCCAGCATCGCGGCTGTGGCCCGCAGCATGTACGAGCGCCAGCTGTTCCTGAGCGATGAAGTGTATACCATCGACATGAGCCTCTATCAGAGCGGGGCCCAGGAAGCGATCTTCCTGCAGGATCTCTACAAGGATCTGCAGGGCAAGGGCTCGGTGATCTGCTTTGAAAACTTTGAAGTCGGTTTCCCGGCTTTCCTGCGCATGGTTGACTCGCTGGTCAATACCGGCAAGGTTACCCTGAGCAAGCGCTATGTCCTCAACAAGGGTGTGCTGGTGGAAAACCAGACAGGCCTGGTCAAGGACGCGGTGGACTCCCTGAGCGCGGAAGGCAAATATCTTGTCTTCATCACCAGCAAGGGCACCTCGGCCGTACAGAATGCTTTCGGCGCGGATTTTCTGTACCACGTGCTGGACATCGTGACCTTCAAGGCGCTGGATGCGGCAGCCGTGGCGGAAATGTGCGAAATCAAGCGCAATGAACTCGCGGCCCGGGCAGACGAGAAACTGCAGCTGAAAGTCAGGATGGAACCGGAGGTTATGACCTGGATTGCCGAACACTTTGACAAGACAAACGGCTCCGATGCCATTGAGGAGATCTTCAACAACTTCTATATCGGCCTCAGTGAAGCCGTGCTGCGCCAGAACCTCTTCAGTGAGACGGAAGCGCTGATCACCGTGGAAAACGATGTCCCGGTGGCCCACGTCAAGGAAGAGACCGTCAGCCTGGTCCGTTCCAAGACAAGCGCGGATGAAATCGAACAGATCAACAGGGAACTCGATGAGATTGTCGGTCTGAAGATGGTCAAGGATTACATCTATTCCCTGCAGAGCCATATCCAGATGCAGCAGATCCGCCGCCAGCAGGGCATGAAGGTATCCGATGTGTCCAAGCACATGATCTTCACCGGCAACCCCGGTACCGGCAAGACCACCATTGCCCGGCTGCTGTCCCGCTATATGAAGGCAATCGGCGCCCTGAGCAACGGCCAGCTGGTGGAAGTCACCAGGGCTGACCTGGTTGCGCAGTATGTCGGTCAGACAGCCCCGCTGACCATGAATGTCATCAAGTCGGCCATGGGCGGTGTCCTGTTCATCGATGAAGCCTACTCGCTTTACCGCGGCAAGGATGACTCCTTCGGTCTGGAGTGCATCGATACAATCGTCAAGGCCATGGAAGACAACCGGGATGACCTGATTGTCATTCTCGCCGGTTATCAGCGTGAAATGGCAGGCTTCCTGGAGAGCAACTCCGGTCTGAAGTCGAGATTCCCGAACATCATTCACTTCCCGGACTATACCGGTGATGAACTGCTGAAGATTGCCGTCCTGCAGGCCAAGGGCAAGGGCTATGTCATTGCCGAAGAGGCCAAGCCGAAACTGAAGGACTACTTCGATGAAGTGCAGGCCATCAACGCGGCTGAGGCAGGCAACGGCAGACTGGCAAGAAACGTTGTCGAAGATGCCATCCTGACCCAGTCCAAGCGTCTGGTAGCCAATCCGGAAGATTCCATGGAAGAACTGCGGGTGGAAGACTTTGACTTTACTGTCAAGGTCGAACCGCCGAAGACATCCTTCCTGGCCCAGTAAACGGAAGAAACCCGGCATATCCGGGTTTTTATATAATCTGAGCCGTTTGCACAGGCGGCTTCCTGCAGATGCACCGCCAACTGACACTGATACGATATACTGAAAATGCATGTAATCCGGAGGTGCGGACATGAATAATCATCTGGCAGACAAACCGGTCAGCGGGCTTTCAATCGATCTGGCCAGGACGGGCGAACACATCGGCATTACCTGGGACCTGATTCATATGCTCGAACACAACGGGGAGATGAAATCCCTGCTGGAAAAAGCAATCCGCCAGGGCTGGGAAACCATTCCGGATCCCGACTGCAACCCGGTACAGGATCTGGAATCTTATTATGCCTTTATCGACAGGATCTGCACATCCCTGCCATGGGATATCAACCCGACCACAAAGTTCACCAGGCCTTTTGACAAGGTCAACCAGAGCATGGGCTGTTTCTACTACATTGCGGACCAGCCGCTGGATGAACTGGCAGACAGGGGCTATTTCCATAATTCGCTGGTCTACCATGAACCGTACCGGACCTGGTTCAACCGCATGGTGGCGGAGTTCGGCATGTTCCTGACAACGGAAGACTCCTGGAACGAGGAAGCTTACGCATATGCCTGTACGGAACTGGAATTCCATCTGGAAGACGGCCTGTATGAAGACGCTGAAAACTGGAAGACATTCAATGATTTCTTTGCCCGCCGGCTGCGTGATCCTTCATTGCGGCCGATCGCTGCCCCGGAGGATGACAAAGTGGTAACGGCACCGGCCGATGCCTGGCCGCAGGGACTCTGGCAGATCGATGCGGACAGCCGGATCATTACCACCCCGGAAGATCCGATTGAGGGCATTGCGATCAAGACCGGCACCCTGACCAGCGTACCGGCCCTGTTGGGCAATACGGAGTACCGTGACGCTTTTGCCGGGGGAATGCTGACCCATACATTCCTGGACACAAATGATTACCACCGCTATCACTTCCCGGTCAGCGGAACGATTAAGGAAGTCTATATGATACCGGCATCCAACGGCCCGGGCGGGGTCATCGTCTGGGAGAAGAAGCTCAACCGGTACAAGGAATATCATTCCGATGTGGTCGGCTGGCAGTCCATTGAGACCCGCGGGGTCATTATCATGGAAACTGTCACCGGCCGGCTGTGTGCTATTATCCCGGTCGGCATGTGCCAGGTATCCTCTGTCAATTTCGAAGAAACTGTCGTGCCGGGGGCAGTGGTGAAGAAGGGTGATCCGATGGGCTGTTTCCTGTTCGGCGGCAGTGACATCATCATGATCTTTGCCGGAGACGCGGGCTTTGAAATGACCGCTGAAGCCCATGAGCACCTCAATATGGGCGAGGAATACGGCCGTCTGAAATAAGCATTCCTGCGGGAATGCTTTTCTTTCAGCACCTTGTTAGACTGATCTAACCTGTGGCGCTATAATAACAGCAGATAACGAGGAAACAATAAGATGAAACCGATAAGAATATTTACCCCGGAAACGGACGGCTTCTATGGTGCCTGGTACCCGGCGGAAAAGGGAACGGAAAAGGGCTTGATCCTGATGCTAGGGGATTCTTCGGATGACCTGATGGCTTCCAGCGGGGCAAAGTGGCTCAACCGGCAGGGCTGCCATGTCATGGCCATGTCCCCGGACAAAAAAGACTACGGGCATCACAGCTATCCGCTGGAACGCTTTGGCCGGGCCCTTGCCTTCATGAAGGACCAGGGCTGCACGAAGCTCGGCATTGCCGGAGCCTCCACCACCGGCATGCTGGCCCTGCTGGCAGCTTCATACTATCCGGAAATCACTCTGACGATTGCCGTGTCCCCGCCGGATTTTGTCATGGAAGGCTTCTATCAGGACGGACTGGACGGGGCGCACGAGCGGCCGGGTGACAACGAATCAACGGTAACCTGGCAGGGAAAACCGCTGCCGTATCTGCCGTATGCGTACCGGCATCCGGAATACTGGCAGAGGATCAAGGCCGATTCCCGGGCCGGCGGGGATTTCATCGCTTCCCGGAACATGTTTGAAGAATCCGAACGCCGGCACCCGGTCCGGGAAGAAGAAAAGATCAAGGTTGAAAAGATCCGCGGCAAGATCATCTTCATCGGGGCTGAGGATGATGTTCTCTGGGATACCTGCCGGTATATCCGGAGAATGACAGAACGGCTGAAGGAAAAACCGCACCGCTGCACAGCCGAAGCCTGGCTGTATAAACACGGCACGCACTTCGTCTTCCCTGAAAGCCTCCTCAGGATGATCCTGCCGGCCGGGTCGGGACTCCTCGTGAAATTCATGTTCAAAGCTGCGAGGCAGTATCCGAAGGAATGCCGCCGGACCCGGATCGATATTGACAGGAGACTGCAGGCCGCCCTGCGGCAGTGGTAAATCCGTAAAAAAAAGAAGAGCCCCCACGAGCCTTCCGCATAAAGAAGTATTATGACAAATTCGGTGTAACCTTAGGGTCATGCCGTTTTTGTTTGTTGTGTTTGATAGTAGCCGCTACACCAGATCATCACAGGTGAATATCATTTTCACTTTCTGTGTCCTGT
>JAFRHT010000137.1 GCA_017433125.1 Solobacterium sp. | reverse complement strand
TATAAGCCGGTATGACTATATACAGAATATCCATTGATTTCTCCACGATTAAAACTTCTGTTTCAGTATAGCACACAAGTTCACCGGAACATACCAAAGCCGGCCCCTGAGGGCCGGCCTGTTTTCATTAATTGTGCCTGCGGAATCAGTACTCAGGCATCTGCGGTACAGCTGCCGGAGCCGGCTGCGGGATTTCCGCAACAGCCGCTTCGGTCGTGATGAACAGACCGGAGATGCTGGCCGCGTTCAGCAGGGCGGAACGGGTAACCTTGGCCGGGTCGATGATGCCCTTCTTGAACATATCAACCCATTCGCCGTCCTTGGCATTGAAGCCGACGTTCTTCTTCTTTGTCAGCTGCTCCACGAAGATTTCATTGCCGTCAAAACCGGCATTCTCGGCAATCTGCATGATCGGTTCCTTCAGTGCTTCGAGAACGATATTCATGCCTCTCTGCACGTCTACGACATCCGACTTCAGACTGTCTTTGACATTGCGGTAGGCGTCAACCAGGGCCAGGCCGCCGCCGGTGACAACACCCTCGGCAACCGCCGCCTTGGTGGCATTCAGGGCATCCTCAATCCGCAGCTTCTTGTCCTTCAGTTCGGTTTCGGTGGTAGCGCCGACCTTGATGACAGCGACACCGTTGGTCAGCTTGCCCAGCCGTTCCATCAGCTTCTTGCGGTCATAATCGGAAGTTGTATTCTCAATTGCCGACTTGATCTCCGCAACTCTTGCGGCAACATCAGCCTTGGCGCCGCGGCCGCCGATGATCGTGGTCTTGTCCTTGCCGACAACAACCTTCTTGGCAGTACCCAGGTCGCTGACCTTCATCTCCGCAAGATTGGCATTGAGGTCCTTGGCAAAGAACTGCGCGCCGGTCATGGTGGCGATGTCACCCAGCTGGTTCTTGGCATTGTCGCCGAAGCCCGGCGCCTTTGTCGCCACGACATTGAAAGTCCCGCGCAGCTTGTTGATGATCAGGGTGCTCATGACTTCATTGTCATAGTCATCCGCAATGATCAGCAGGGCCCGGTTGGCCTTGACGACTTCTTCCAGCACCGGCAGGATATCCTGAATGGTATTGACTTTCTGGTCGGTTACCATGATCAGCGGGTTTTCCAGGGTGACTTCCATCTTTTCCCGGTCAGTGACCATGTACGGGGAAACATAGCCCTTGTCATACTGCATGCCTTCAGTCATTTCCAGAACGGTCTCGAAGGACTTGGATTCATCAACATTGATGACACCTTCACGGCCGACCTTTTCCATGGCCTCGGCAATGATCTCACCGACTTCCTCACTGGAAGAGGAAACCGTGGCGATGTTGCGGATGTCGTCGCTGGTCTTGACCTGGTGCGCGTTTTTGAGCAGGTCTTCGGCAACGGCCCTGGCAGCCTTTTCAATACCCTCTCTCATCAGCACCGGGTTGGCGCCCTTCTCTACTGCTTTCAGGCCGTTGGTGATCATGGACTGGGCCAGGACCGTAGCGGTGGTTGTGCCGTCGCCGGCCAGTTCATTGGTGTTGTTGGCTACTTCGTAGACCAGTTTGGCACCCATGTTTTCAAATTTGTCTTCCAGTTCGATTTCCTTGGCGATCGTCACCCCGTCGTTGGTGATTAACGGTGAACCGTAGCTCTTTTCCAGAACGACATTTCTGCCCTTGGGGCCCAGGGTCACCTTGACTGCATCAGCGAGTTTATTGACGCCTTCGAGCATCTTTGTGCGGGCGTCCTTGGAATACTTGATTTCCTTTGCCATATCTCATTTACCTTCTTTCTGTTCAGTCGACAATCGCAAGAATCTCTTCTGCCCGGATGAGCAGGTAGTCCTTCTTGTCATATGTCACTTCCGTGCCGGAGTACTTCTTATAGATAACCTTCTGGCCTTCCTTGAGATCGGTCTTGACCAGTTTGCCGTCTTCGACCTTTCCCGGGCCGACCGCAACAACAAGGCCCATGGAAGGAGCTTCCTTGGCTTCCCCTGTGGTCAGGATAATGCCGCTCTTGGTCTTGACTTCTTCCTTGACTTTTTCCAATACAACATAATCATGTAATGGTTTTAACATAATCATCCTCCTATTAGCACTCAAACAGTGCGTTTGCTAACACAGGTAAGTATAGCACGATCTGTCACTCTGTCAATATGAGTGCTAAATGATTCTATAGTATAATGATAAGCAATTATGCGCGGTCTGAGTTTTCGTCTGTTCAAAGATACGGAACTGCTGATGCTGGTGTTTGTCTGCCTGACGGCAGCCGGGCTGATCAGCCTGCTTTTCCGTTTCCTTCCTTTCCGGCAGAAACCGGTGAAGGCAGACGCGGCAGGTGCAACCGGCCTGCCGGTCTGGCAGTCATACAGGAAAAAAGACTGGTATTATGTCACCCTGATCACCGTGTTCTACGCAATTGTCTCATTGTGGCAGCTTGGTTCCCCGGTTTTCCCGGTCACCACCTGGCAGCCGTCCGCCCCATCCCAGAGTTTTGTGCTGGTGCTGGACGAAGACACACATATTGACGAAATTCATGCCATCTATGGTGAAGGTGACAACAATGCCAATCTCAGCACCTATCAGCTCGGCTTCCTGGACGTCCGCATTGAAGCTTCCTATGATCTCGAAAACTGGCAGGAAATAGCTACGCTCAGTGAAGGATCCATATACCGCTGGGAGATTGTATCAGGCGACTGGAACATGCCCTATTACCGGGTTTATTCCGTCAACCCGAATATGACCCTTACGGAAATCGGCTTCAAGGTTTACGGGGAAGACCGGTTTGCCGCCGTCAGGGTGCTGCAGGACGACTACGCGGATTCGCCGTATCCGGCGGAACTGGTCATCGATGAACAGGAGACGATCCCGCTGGAGCCTACATACTACGACCAGAGTTTCTTTGATGAGGTTTATCATCCGCGAAATGCCTGGGAGATTGCCATGCGGCAGCACATGTATGCCACAGTGCATCCGCTGCTGGGCACCTCAATCATGGCCCTGTTCATCCGCCTGTTCGGCATGAGCCCCTTCATCTGGCGGCTGCCGGGAGCGCTCTTCGGCATCTTCATGGTGCCGTTGATGTACGCCATCCTGCATGCCCTGTTCGGCCATACGGAACTGTCCGCGGCCGGCACGGCTTTCCTGGCCCTGGACTTCATGCATATAACGACCTCCCGTATCGGCACCCTGGAACCGTTCAGCGTTTTCTTCATCCTGTTGATGTATTACTTCATGATCCGCTGGGCGGCCTGTGATTATTATGAAACACCTCTGACGACACAGCTGTTCTGGCTGCTGCTGTGCGGGCTGGCAACCGGGCTGGGCATGGCCACCAAATGGACGGCCTGCTACAGTGCTGTCGGCCTGGCTGTCATCCTGTTCGCAACGCTGTTCCGCCGCTGGCATCAGGCCCGGCAATCCGCGGATCAGGGCGAAAGGAAACAGATGACACAGATCTTTAAAAAGAACACTGTCACCACGATCCTGCTGTGTTTCGTCTTCTTTATCTTCATCCCGCTGGCCATCTATATTCTTGCTTACAGCTGGACACCGGTCTGGCGGGATGGCTGGAGTGTGACCAATGTATGGAACCACACAAAATACATGTACAACTACCACGCCAACCTCGATGCGACCCACCCGTATCAGAGCACCTGGTACATGTGGCTGCTGGATGTCCGGCCGATCTGGTATTACTCGGGAACTTTCTTTGAAACCGTACAGCATACCATTGCGTGCTTCAGCAACCCCATCCTCTGCTGGTGCGGATTCATTGCGGCCATCTTCACACTGGTCTCCTGGTTCAAAACCCGGTCTGTTCCTGCCTTTATCATCCTGGCCGGCTATCTGTCAGCCCTGCTGCCCTGGGTGGCGGTCGACCGGTGCATCTTTGCCTATCATTTCTATCCCACCAGCATGTTCATGTTCATCGCCATGGTTTACATGTTCAGTGAACTGATCCGGAAAAACCGGAAATGGGAAAAACTGCTGGCTGCGGTGCTGGTGCTGGCGGCCGTTGTCTTTGTGCTTTTTCTGCCGGTCACTGCCGGCTTCGGCACATCGCTTGAGTATATTCATATGCTGGAATGGCTGCCCAGCTGGTATTTCGGATAATGAAACAGGAACGCGGGAACAATCTGTTTTTCCTTCTCTGTGCCACAGGTCTGGCCCTGCTGTTTGTGCTGCCGTGGCTCATGAAGGACCAGCTCGGTATTGAACACGACACCTTCTTTCACCTTTCCCGGATTGAGGGCATGGCCCGCAGCCTGCAGGCAGGGCATTTTCCGCCGTACGTCTACCCGTACAAAAACAACGGCTTCGGTTATGCCGCGCCGCTTTTTTACTGTGACCTGTTCATGGTCCTGCCGGCCCTGCTGTATCTCTGCGGCCTGCCGCTTTCCTGCTGCTACCAGGGCTTTGTCTTCCTGGTTACAGCCGGTACGGCCTTTACTGCCGAAAAACTGGCCTGGCGTCTGGGCAGTGAGCGGAAAACCGCTGTAATTGCCGCCGCAGCTTACCTGTTTGCCAACTACCGGATTACCGACGCATATGTGCGCAGCGCCCTGGGTGAGCTGACAGCCATGATCTTCCTGCCGGTGCTGCTGTCAGCCATGTATCTGCTTCTGGAAAAACAGGATGCCAAAGGGGAAACCCTGCTGACCCTGGCCCTCTGCGGCCTGGTCTTCTCCCACAACCTGACCTTTATCATGGCCGCCGTGCTCCTGCTGGTATTCGTGGCCCTGTACCGTCAGGGTCTGCCGAAGGAAATCTGGCAGGCCGGTTTCCGCAGTGCCCTGAAGGCATTCCTGCTGACCGCCTGGTTTACCCTGCCGATGATCGAGCAGCTGGCCAGCCAGCCGTTTTATCTTTCATACTATGCCGGCGGCAGTGATCTCGCCGGCAACGCGCTGAACCTGTCCCAGTATTTTGTCAATCGGACGGTCTTCGGCTACAGCGGCCTGCAGTACGGGCCGGAGATGCAGATGACAGTCAACCCCGGCTGGGAGTTGATGCTTCTGCCGCTGTTCTGGCTAAGCTTCCGCAATCCGGCAGATCATCATGTCTTTATCAGAAGATGCCTGACAGCCGGACTCGTGTGCCTGATCCTGCCGGTCAGATATATTCCCTGGGATTACCTGGTTTTTCTGCGCGTGCTGCAGTTTCCCTGGCGGCTGATGACCCTGGCGGCAGTCCTGCTCATGGTGCCGCTGGCGGTGCTACTTTCCGCTTTGCCCGGGCGCTGCAGGTCTTTCCTGCAGTATGGCCTCCTGGCAGTGATCCTGGCGGAAGGATGCATGCACGTCTTGCCGGTCGTTGACCGGCCGTTTACCATTTATTCCGCAACCGCATACACCGATATCACCGAAGGAAAACTGACTGACCCGTACTATTCGGCCACATATATGCGGGTCGAACTGGCCGGGGGCGACTATATCCCCATCGGTTCTCCCGACTTCCGCGGGTTTGCCCCGGTGATCCGGGACGCTGCCGGTAATGATGCCGGAATATCCTATGCCCGTAATGATGACGGGCTGACCTTTACAATTAAAGATGAAGCCGGAACATATTATCTGCCCGTGACCTGGTATAAGGGATATCAGGTTTACAAAGACAATGAACCCCTTGCGGCCGAGCCCGGTCTGTACCGGCTGGTCAGTTTTGAGGCAGCCGGGCCAGGCACGTATACCTGCCGTTACAGCGGCACCCTGCTTCAGAAAACAAGCCTTGCCCTGTCACTTTTCAGTGCCGCGGTTATGATTCTTCTGTATCTGCGCCGCCGGCCCGCGTTATAATAGCGCTATGAAAAAGAAACGGCGTATCCGCAAATCCGCAATTGTATTCCTGCTGATCGCAGCCCTGATCCCGGCCGCGCTGTTTTTCCTGCTGCATAGACCCGCACCGGAACCCTATGCGGCCAGTATACGGGATGTGAATTTCGATCAGAACTGGCTGTTTCTTCCTGGCGACCCGGAAAACGGGGCTGATCCCGGCCTGGATGACAGTTCCTGGCAGACAGTAACCCTGCCCCACGACTGGTCCATAACCCGGTCATTTACTGTGGATGGGGAAGCGGAGAGCGGCTTCCTGCCCGGCGGGACCGGCTGGTACCGGCGCCATTTCACCGTTCCCCAGGAGTGGCAGGGACAGGAAATCATCCTGGATTTCGGCGGTGTCTATATGAACTGCGATGTTTATCTAAATGGGGAAAAGCTGGCATATCATCCCTATGGCTATACATCCTTCGCGATTGATCTTACCTCGCATCTGCTTGCCGAAGAAGACAATGTCATCGCGGTCCGGGTGGATCACTCCGTCCCCAGCAGCCGGTGGTATTCCGGAAGCGGCATCTTCCGCCATGTGACGATTTCCGCCCTGAACCCGGTGCATATCGGCCGTTACGGCATTGTCCTGACAAATAAGGACAATACAGCCCTGCAGGCGGATATCACGCTGGACAACCATGCCGGAAGAGACGCTGAAACCAAAATTATCTTCCGGCTGAGAACTCCCGATGGAACAACTGCGGCAGAAGAAACAATTAGTGATTTTACCGTAAGGACAAATGCAGTTTCGATCTGTACGCTGACCCTGACCCCAGACATTATCCAACTGTGGAGCCCGGAGGATCCGTATCTTTATACCGTTGAAATCGGTGTGCTCGCTGGCGGCCAGCTGCTGGACTACACGGAGATCCCCTATGGCTTCCGTGAAGCTTCCTTTGACCCGGATCACGGTTTTACGCTCAACGGCCAG
Organism: Solobacterium sp.; assembly: GCA_017433125.1. GTDB lineage: Bacteria > Bacillota_I > Bacilli_A > Erysipelotrichales > Erysipelotrichaceae > Bulleidia. Next base: position 6,261 of record JAFRHT010000137.1, on the reverse strand, counting down.
CCGGTGAAGCTGCAGGGTGTCTGCCTGCACCATGATCAGGGTGCCCTGGGTGCCGTGGAAGATGAAACAGCAATTGGCCGACAGCTTGACCTGCTGAAAGATATGGGCGTTAATGCTATACGGTCTTCACACAACCCGGCCTCCGATACACTGCGAAATCTCTGTGATCAAAAAGGCTTCCTGCTCATTGAGGAAGCATTTGAAACTTGGCTCTACTGCAAAAATGGAAATTTTTATGATTACGGCGTTATCTTCCAACAGAAAATAACAGGTGATAATCAGATCCTTGGCCTATACGAAGGCGAACTGTGGGCAGAATATGATATTCGGGAAATGATAAGGCGGAGCCGTAACAGCCCCTCTGTTATCGCCTGGAGCATTGGCAATGAACTAATGGACAACCACGGCGGCGTTACATCGGAATATCCTTCCTGGGCAGAAAAAATCTGCCAGTGGATTAAAGAAGAAGACAACCGGCCGATTACCGTCGGTGATAACAATACTCGTGAGCAAAGTGTAGAACACACCCTGATAAATGAAATCATTACAACATCAGGCGGAGCAGTGGGCCTGAATTATGCTCATAATTCTAGATACGATAGTATGCATGCCAATCATCCGGAATGGTGCCTGTACGGTTCTGAAACAGCTTCTTCACTGATGTCCCGCAGCACCTATTACACCGACGGTATCAGCGAAGCAGATCTTGAGATCACCTCATTCGACACCCTCGCGGTGGACTGGGGCAGCTCGGCCGAAGATGGCTGGCTCGATGTAATTACCAGAGACTTTCTAGCAGGAGAATTCATCTGGACAGGATTTGATTACATTGGTGAACCAGGACCATGGAATGGCCATGGCAAGGGTTCTGTGACTGGCTCCCTGCCAACCCCAAAATCATCTTACTTCGGGGTAATTGACACCGCTGGATTCCCGAAAGATACTTACTATTTTTACCGCAGCCAGTGGAACCAAAATGACACAACCCTGCATATCCTGCCGGACTGGAATGCGGAAGACATCATGGTCAGACCGGACGGCACGGTCCGTGTCGTTGTCTACAGCAATGCCCCGGCAGTGGAACTGTTCCTGAACGGGGGATCACTTGGCCGCAAGGCATATGAAACAAAAACAACCGGCATGGGCTATGCATACCGGGAATGCGAAAGACATCTCTATTACACCTGGGATGTCCCATATGTGCCCGGCACCCTGCAGGCTGCCGGTTATGATGAAAACGGTCAGATGATTGAGCATGCCACCGGCCGCAGCACGGTCAGCACCTATGGTGCTCCGGCTGTCCTTGTGCTGAAGCAGGTTACGCCGGCAGCTGACAGCAAGCCTGTTTATGTGGAAATCTCCGTGCAGGATGCGTCCGGCAATGAATGCGTGAGTGCTGCGGACCGCCTGCAGATCACCGCCGGTACGGGTGTTGTGATCCTGGGAACCGACAATGGCGATCCGGCTGATATTGACCGGTATGTGCCGGAAGATCCGCACTATGCGGAAAGAAATCTCTTCCGCGGCAAGGCTCTCGTGATCCTGGAGAAAACCGGCCCAGAAGACGCAGTCATACGGATCTCAGCCGGCGGTCTTTACGCAGAACTGTCCCTGGATGAATAAATGCTGTTCCACAACAGCATTTTTTCTTTATTCACCATAGATATTCCTGGCGGTCTGTCCGGCCAGATCAGCCAGATATTCGCCGCTGACTTCATAGTTCATGCCGAATGCCCAGGCCGCGTCGTAAGCTCCGTCGGCACTGTCTTCCACGCTCTGCAGCTGCGCCAGCACCCCTGCGTATGCCCCGCTCAGCTCCATGTTCATGAACTGCAGCTGGCCGCCGATGGTTGTGTAGTCCAGTCCGTTGGCACCGCACCAGTTCATCAGGTTTTCATAGCGTCCCCCGCCCCACTGGCAGAGACCATAGTACCCGGCCGGGTTAAATGCCTGCGGATTGAGGGAGGACTCATGGCGCATGTGGGCCACAATACCGCACGCGGCGGCCCGGTTCAGACCCATCGTCCCCGTGACGTAATTCATGATTTGTTCCTGGGCGCTGCCGCCGGAAAGATTTACGGCAGGCACTGGGGTCGAGGCCGCCGGTTCCGGGGTTTTTTCCGGTTCCTTCACGGCAACCGTAAAGACCGCGGAACTCTGATTGCCGGCTTTGTCCATGGCGTTCAGGGTCACACTGTATACACCGCTGCAGCGCACGTCAATGCCGCCCTTGACAGTGTAACTGCCCGGCACCAGGGTATCACTGTATGGCAGTGTACCGTCGGTTTCATCGGCAATCGAGATGATATTGTCATCAATGCCATAGGCTTCGCCCTGCATGATTTCCACCTGCAGGAACTTCAGCTGGATTACCGGCGGCGTCATGTCCCCGTCTTCTTCCGGTTCCGCCGTTATCTTCGGTTCCACCGTTTTTTCCGGGACAGCCGTACCGGTTACGGTAACCTGGCAGACGGCTTCAGCTGACAGACCGTTCCTGTCCGTGGCAATGATCTTTACTTCATAGACACCCGGCACATCCGGATCAAGTTCCGTTGTAAATGTCCAGCTGTCCGTTTTTTCTTCATCGGCATAGGCCAGGTCACCGTCAACCCGGTCGTATACCCTCTCCAATGCATCAGCGATATCAAAATCATCCCCCGCATCCAGGATGATATTCTCCTCTTTCAGTTCGATGACCGGTCTGCGCGTATCCCGGATGGTGACCGTCACCGGGAAGACCTGCTCGATTACACTGCCGTCATCTCGTTTTTCCCGTACGAGGAATTCAGCCGTCTGCTCTCCAATCCGGAACATATCCGGTGCTTTCTGCACGGTCAGTTCACCGTCATGAGCCCTGACCACCTGGACCGGTCTGAATTCCGTACCGTATTCCTGCACCGGGGTCGGATAGGCTTCAAACAGTACTGTTTCCGGAACCGGTTCCGCGGTTTCTTCTGCCGGCTTCGGCAGATACGGTTCATACAGCCGGTAATACCAGACAACTCCGGCCGCGGCCAGCAGGAAAACCAGCACCAGCCACGGCCAGCGTTTTTTCTTCGGCATGATCACTGCCGGTTCAGCCGGAACAGCCTCGTTTTTCCCCGGTCCGCTCATCTTCAAAATAGTATCAGGATTCTTTATTGATGACAAACAGCATAAACAAAAGAGGCCTTCCGGCCTCTTTCATGATTATTCGGTTCGCAGTTCGGCGCCGCAGCGCTTGTGCAGGGTTTTGAGGATGCTTTCCATCTTCTGGTCAATCTGCTCGGATGTCATTGTGCTGTCATCGTTGCCGATCCACACTCTCATCGTAACGGACTTCTTGCCTTCCGGCACCTGGTTGCCATGGTACTCCTCAATGAATTCGAGTTCCTTGACTCTGGAACCGACGGCGTCTTTGATGGACTTCCAGGTGACTGTCTTGTCAACTGTGACCGAGAGGTCCTTTTCAACCAGCGGATACAGCGGCAGGTGGTGGAATTCATTCGTCCGGGAAGCGAATGCCTTGAGACTGTCCACGTTGATCTCAAACAGCGCAACGTTGGTCCGCTTGATCTTCACATCATTCATTGTGCCGGCAGATACCAGTCCCATGGACCCGATGATCCTGTTGTTCAGGGTCAGGTTCAGCCAGGCATTCCGGTCAGCCCAGGCCGGCTGTTCCTTCTGCTCCATGGTGAAGTTTTCCATATGGCAGTAGGAAGCCATCTGTTCCAGCACACCCTTGACTTCATAGAAAATCTTTGCCGGATCCTTGCCGGTGATACCGCCGGTCAGCAACTTCTTATGCACCGGCAGGGTTTCATCCTCGGACGATTCGTGGTACTCACCTTTTTCAAAGACCTGGGCGACTTCAAAGATCCGGAAGTAATCAAAGTAGCGCAGGTTTTTCGCCACCGACTCAAGCGAACCCGGGATCAGTGAAGAACGCAGGATGGCCAGTTCATCCGACGGCGGTGTAGCCAGGCGGACACACTTGTCAGTATCGATCTTTGCGGCCCGGATGAACTTCTCGTCCACCCACGGATACGTGAAGATCTCATTGAAACCGCAGCGGTATGCCAGATATTCCCGCAGCCTTCTTTCCAGGGTCACCTGACGCTGGATAACGGAGTTTTCAAACTTGACGGTCAATGGCTGTTCCTCGAAGCTCTCGAAGCTCAGGAGTCTTGCGATATCGCCCATAACGTCATCCTTGATGGAGACATCGCCGGTGCTCCGCCAGACCGGAACCGTCACATGGTAGGTGCCATTGTCATATTCGACTTCGTAGCCGATGCCGGCAAGCACTTTCTCGATGGTCTCACGGCTGAGTGCCTTGCCGAGACGCACATCCAGGAATTCCTGGGTGACATCGATGTGTTCCTGTTCGGTTTTAACCGGATAGACATCCGCAAATGCCGTCACCCTGCACTCGGGGAAGATCTCCCTGAACAGCTGCAGGGAGACTGCCAGGCCCTGGTCGATCCGCTGGGTATCCAGGTTCTTTTCATACCGGATGGACGCATCGGTCTTTTCGTTGAACCGGGCCCCGGTATGGCGGATTGTCTGGGCAGTAAAGTTGGCAATTTCCAGAATAATGCTGGTAGTTTCCGGCAGGATGGAATCCTTGGCGCCGCCGCGGATACCGGCCAGGTTCATCGCGTCATTCGCGTCACAGATGACCAGGTCTTCTTCGGTCAGGTCAATGGTGTTGTGATCCAGAAGCAGAAGTTTTTCATCTTTCTTCGCGGTGCGGACAATGATTCTGTCCCCTTCAACATGCGTCCTGTCATACGCATGGGACGGCTGGCCGACATCCATCATGACATAGTTGGTGATATCGACAATCGCGCTGATCGGCCGCTGACCGCAGTTCATCAGGGCGACCTTCATCCAGAGCGGGGCTTCCTTGTCATAGACATTAACGATCTCGGTTGCCGTGAACCGCCGGCACTTGTCCGGCCGTTCAATGGTCACATCGAAGGCCGGCAGGGACGGATCCGGCTTGAATTCCGGCAGCGGCTTGAGCGGTACATCATAGATGCCTGCCAGTTCCCGCGCGATCCCGTAGTGACCCCACAGGTCCGGCCGGTTTGTCAGGGACTTGTTGTCAATTTCAATGACCGTATCATTCAGGCCCAGCACATCGGCGATGTTCTGGCCCGGTTCACACGGCAGATCCTTCAGGTCAACGATTTCATGATCATCCGTCGGCGGGAACAGCTTGTCCAGGAAGACTTCCGTGGCGTTGCAGATCATGCCGTAGGACGGCTCGCCGCGCATCTTGGTTTCCTTGATCTTCACCAGTTCCGGCAGGCCGTGCCAGAAGACTTCCGCCCCTGGCTTACAGACAACGACCTTCTCCCCGGCATAGAGGTTCGTGCCGCCGCAGACGATCTGCTTCGGTTCATCCAGGCCGACATCGACAATACAGATGCGCAGGGCATCGGCATTCGGATGTTCCCTGACTTCCAGCACTTTGCCCGCGACGATGCCATGGTACTTGGCGCCGGTATCTTCCGTGCCTTCCACCTCAACAGTGCGCAGCGTCATATCATAGGCAATCTGGGCCGGGGTCAGTGTTTCCGGCAGATCAACATATTTCTTTACCCAGTTCAGAGATACTTTCATGTTCTATTCCTGTCCTTTCTTTTCTTCCATGGCTCAGCGGAACTGCCTGAGGAAACGCAGGTCGGCACTGTGGAAGAGTCTGACATCATCGACGCCGTAGCGCATCATGACCAGCCGGTCCAGACCGATGTTGATGTAGAAACCGGTCCATTCTTCCGGATCGAGGTTGGCTGCCCGCAGGACATTCGGATGAATGACACCGCCCGGCATGACTTCAATCCAGCCGTTGTGGTTGCACACCCGGCAGCCCTTGCCGCCGCAGACCAGGCACTCCATATCGATTTCATAACCCGGTTCAGTGAACGGGAAGAAGCCTTCCCGCATGCGGACGTTGATCTTGCGGCCGAAGACCTTCTCCAGAATCGTCTGGATCATGACTTTGCCGGAAGAGAAGGAAATATCCTTGTCAACGATCAGTGCCTCATACTGGAAGAACGCCCTTTCGTGACGGGCATCGGTTGTTTCGTTGCGGTAAACGCGGCCCGGATAGACGAATCTCGCCGGGGCCCCGTGCTTAAGCAGGTAACGGACAGAGCCGCCGGTCAGGTGCGGCCGCAGGCAGAGTCTGTCACTGCCGCGCAGTTCTTCCGTACCGTCCAGCCAGAAGGTGTCCATGGACTGCCGGGCCGGATGATCCGGGGCAAAGTT
>JAFRHT010000136.1 GCA_017433125.1 Solobacterium sp. | reverse complement strand
CGATGAACGATCCGGAAAGCACGATTGAGATGATTTCCCCGGGCGGGCGTCTCTATGAACAGCGCAAGGTGGCCATTGAGGAACTGGACAAGCTGCAGGCGGAAGGCCTGATTGAATACCATGCCCCGATGGCGGCGTTCTACCTGGTCCCGAAAGTTTCCGACCGCATCAAGGTCAAGGATGATATCCAGCTCGCCTTCGATCTGCTCGAAAGCAAGCATATCCTGAGCGTCAACGGCACCGGCTTCGGCTGGCCGGATCCGGATCATTTCCGGCTCATCCTCCTGCCGGAACCTGATGAACTCCGCAAAGCCATTCGGGATATCGGCGACTTCCTGCGGGATTACAGCCAGGAATAATTACCCGGGTAATAACAGCAAAACGGGAGTCATCCCGTTTTCTTTTTCCCTAGCCCGGCCGGATCTTTCTGAAGTGCGGGCCTGTTCCGGCAGATTGCGATATAATGGGTCTGATCATGGATATCCTTTACTTATTGATTCCTCTGGCGCCGATCATCATCAGCATTGTCTGCGCGATAAAAAAGAAAGGCAAAATCATCTCGCTGATCGCCACATTATGCGGGGTTCTGCCGGCAATGTTTTTCCTGATGCTCAACAGCGGCTACGGCATCGGCTTCGGCAATCCGTGGATCGGGGTGGACTGGGCTTACACGCTGATCTTGTCGGCTTATATCATTTTCGTGCTGTTTCTCCATATCCGGGTACCCGCCTCCGACACCGCCAGAGTGATTTCCCGGATCGTGACCGCGCTGATTATTATTTGTCTTGTGCTGATCATCGGCGGCCAGATTACCGGAACCATCGATCATATGCACTGACTCCACGGAGGTTATGCCATGGCAAGATATGATATCGAAAAAGTAACATGCCCGTCGTGCGGCAAAGTCTTCCCGGTCAAGGTCTATGACCGGATCGACGTCAAGCGGGACCCGAAACTGAAGAAGAAAGTCATCCACGGCACCATGTTTGCGGAACACTGCCCGCACTGCGGCGAGAAGATCCGCATGGTCTATGACGCGATGTACGCAGACCCGACATACCGCATCACCATTGCCCTGGCGGCCACGGATGAATTCTACAAACAGGCCGTCAAGGAGATGGAAAAGGAAAACGCCCTGCGCAGCGCGAAGGACGATATTGTCCGTGATTATCTCAATCAAGCCACCCTGCGGATTGTCCGCGATGATATGAAACTGGCGGAAAAAGTGCTGATTTTTGACAATGATCTGGATGACCGGGTAATCGAGCTCCTCCGGCTTGTGCACCTGACCAGCCAGCAGGCCACCAACCCGGAAGTCACGGACATGCTGTTCAACATCGGCCAGACCAAGGACGGCCATACGCAGATGTGCTTCCTGCCCATGATCGGCCGGGATATTGTCAATACACCGATTGTGCTGTCCAACCTGAATTACAGCCGGACTGCCGATAAATACTACCACGCGCTGGAAGAGTACAAGGAAAGCGAACTGGAAGTCAACCGGGCCTGGGCCGAGAAGTTCTTCGCCGCGATTGATGCCCGGACAGCAGCTGAAGACAACACAGAGCCCGTCTGACCGGCAGCCCGGGTACAATCAGAATCTCTTTGATCCGTTTTTTCATATGCCTGCCGTTGTTTTTTTGACATGACACACAGGACCCGGATGCCTGTCTGAAGTGGTTCCGGGCATATTGTCTTTATGAGTCGATATTGGTGAGGATCCTCCGGGCATGTCGGAAACGGTACAGGAAAATGCCTCAATTTTTCATGCCGCACAGGCAAAGCAAATCCGTCCGGAAATCCAGACGGATTCTGTTTTTATATTCCGGATTTTCTCCAGCGGGCTTCCATTTCCCGCCTGGTTTTCCCCACAACCTGCTCCGTATACTGGAAACCGATCTCTTCCTTTTCGGCCAGCAGATCCGGATAGACGCTGTCAGTGAATTTTTCGACACTTACAGCATGGGCATGTACACCTGGTCCACCCAGATTGGTGTTGACAGCCGGCGGGATAATTTCAATAACTTTTATGCCGTGTGCCCGCAGCTGTTCCCGCAGGGCATACGTAAACGAATGCAGCCCGGCTTTGGCAGCCCCGTAAACAGGCATGTTCACCGGCGGCCAGAATGCCAGTCCGGAGCTGACATTGACAATGACTGCGTGTTCCTTTCCCTGCAGGAACGGCGCAAACAGGCCGCACAGATGTACCGGCGCGGTAAAGTTTGTGTCTATCTCCTTCCGGCAGCGCTCCCAGTCTATATCCAGAAAATCAAGCCGTTCCTGAATGCCGGCATTGTTGATGACGATATTGACGTCCGGGTGTTCCCGGACAATTGTTTTATACAGCCGGACCCGGTCTTCTTCCCGGCTGACATCTGCCAGAAGCGGGATCAGCCCCGGATTTTCTTTGACTGTCCGGACAAGTTTCTGTTCACTGCGGCCGACGATGATGACTTTATTGCCGTCAGCCAGATAACGTCTGGCCAGTTCCAGGCCGATGCCGGATGTCCCGCCGGTAATCAGTACTGTATCTGCCATGATTACTTGATGGCATCCCGCATAACACGCAGGACATTCTTCCAGAAGATCTTTTCAATTTCATCTTCCGTGAAGTGTTCTGCCTTCAATGCGTCAATAAGCAGCGGCATACGGTCGGAGGACATGATCTCGTTCTTCCCCTCAAACCCGTCGAAGTCGGTGCCTATACCGCAAACTGCAATGCCGCCGGTATTGACAATATGCCGGGCATGCTTCGCGATGACAGCCGCGTCAGCATAGCCGGCGCTCATGTCCGCATTCAGAAAACTCGGGTAGAAATTCATCCCGGTGACCCCGCCGGCATCTGCCAGTATTCTGATCTGTTCGTCCGTCAGGTTACGCTGGTGCGGGCACAGTGCGCGGGCATTGGAATGCGTCGCGACAAACGGTTTTATGCAGATATCGGCCACATCCCGGAAACCGCCGTCTGACAGGTGCGATACATCCACCAGCATGCCCAGTTCCTGCATATACCGCACACCGTCCTTCCCGAATTCAGTCAGGCCTTCGTTCATGATTTCCGGATCACTGGAATTCGGCGCCCCGAAGCAGTTATGCGCGTTCCAGGTCAGAGAGCAGGCCCGGAAGCCCATATCATAGAACCGTCTGATATTTTCCAGCTTTCCAAGAACAGCCCGGCCGTCCTCCATGGTCAGTACGGCGCTCATGCGGCCATCCGCCAGGTTATGTTCGATATCCTCTGCCGTGCAGGCCATACGGATCACATCATCGTGGGCCGCAACATTGTCCATGATGATCTTCCGGGTAGCCGCGATGTATTTTTCATCATCCCCGACCGGGTAAATGTTTCTTGCTGCAATTCCCTTTTCCGGCGGCAGGAATACTGCAAACCACTGGGCCAGGGCGTCCCCGGCCTGCATGCGTCTGAAGTCGATCATCAGGTCGTTCTGTTCGTACATGTTACGGTTGTCCGCAGCTTTGCGGTACAGCAGCATGACGGTGTCGCAGTGCATGTCAATATATTTCATACTTTGTCCTTTCTTGTGCAGGTCTCAGACCGCAGACCGGTAAATGGTGAACTTCTTGCGGAGGTACAGCAGGATAATCCCCTGTCAGCCTGAAAAGATCAGGATTCTGTTTGTCAGATTCTGTCATGACAAAAGGAAAAGATATACTTCGACTATCCCATATTTACTGTATTTGTGCAACGGCGTACCGTTTTTTTAAGCCGCTGTAGTGCCGTTTTGCCGGGCCGAAGACAATGAACAGGGTAAATGCCGGAACAAAACCCGCACAAAGAAAAAACATGGACAGCCATGGTGTGCCGGATAAATGAAAGCCGCTCATTTTTCACAGAGCGGCTGCCGTTTTACTTCAGCAGTTCATGGCCCAGCCGGTAAGCTTTTTCGCAGTCCAGCGGGAAGACTTCATCGTGGCGCTTCTGCTTGTGTTCCGGATCAAACATGGTCCAGTTATAGCGGCTGTAGTCCTTTACCTGCAGGGTGTCCGTGCAGGTCATGATTTCCGTCGGACCAACAAAGGTATTCAGGGAACCCCTGTACCGTTCCAGCATCGCATCATAACCGGCTTTCGCATAGAACTCTTCCGGGGCATTGCTGGTCATAATCATCAGAACCGGAATCAGATGCTCATTGCGGTTTCTGGCTTCCCGGCGGTATGTCAGTGACTGGAAGATCAGCCGTTCAAACAGGGCCCGGAACATGGCGGTCACATCACCAAGATAATTCGGTGTACCGATAATCAGCCCGTCAGCCTCCCGGATCGCGTCCAGTACCGGCTTCAGTCCGTCCCGGACAACGCATCTGCCCAGATTCGGCTCCAGCTTGCAGGCAAAGCAGGACATACATCCGGTAAACTTTTCCAGTCTGTACAGGTCAAACCAGATGATTTCGGCTCCGGCCGCAGCTGCCCCGTCAGCAGCCTTTCTGACCAGTGTATCTGTATTGAACCCTTTACGCGGGCCGGCGTTAATCGCAACAATTTTTTTCATTTCTGTTCCTGCTTTCTTTTATTCTTTTATATTTTACCATGTCCGTGAAAAGCGCATACGCAGATTGCCTGCGTGCTTTCCCCACATTGGTCTGATTCAAAAAAACTGCCCGTTGGCGTACGGACAGTTCTTTTTTGCCTGTTTTGTGCTTTACCTGACGGCGTCCTTCATGACCCGCAGGACGTTCCGGCAGTAGATCTTTTCGATTTCCGCTTCCGTGAATCCTTCCGCTTTGAGCGCGTCGGCCAGCAGCGGCATTCTGTCAGAAGACATGATTTCGTTCTTGCCTTCGAATCCGTCGAAGTCCGTACCGATACCGACGACATCCACACCGCCCACATCGGCGATATGTCTGGCATGTCTGGCGATCATGGCAGCCGTGGCTTCATCCTTGTTCATATCCGGGTTCAGGAACATCGGATAGAAGTTCAGACCCATGACCCCGCCCTTGTCAGCGAGTGTCTTAATCTGCTCATCTGTCAGGTTGCGCTGATGCGGACCGACTGCCCGGGCATTGGAATGGGTAGCCACAAACGGCTTTGTGCAGATCTCCGCGACATCCCGGAAACCGCCGTCGGACAGGTGTGATACGTCAACCAGCATGCCCAGTTCCT
>JAFRHT010000135.1 GCA_017433125.1 Solobacterium sp. | reverse complement strand
CCGCGCATCACAAAGGAACTGCTCGGGGACATCAGTATTCCTGCGTGCGTCAATGCCAGAAACTCGTTCGGCGGCACGGCCCCGGATGAAGTCCGCCGGCAGATCAGTGTCGGCCGTACCTGGCTGGAAAGCGTCCGATGAAAAATCGGGCCACCCTGATTTATTCCCTGCTGCAGGCCTGTTTCTGGAGTGCCTGGGCCGCCATGTTCGGCTATGCCAGCGCATATCTGCTGGCTGCCGGGCTTTCGAGTTTCCGCATCGGCATTGTCATGGGGATCTGTTCGCTGGCTTCTGCGCTGGTGCAGCCCCTGCTGGCCGGGCTGATGGACCGCACACAGCACCGGTACCTGAAGCCCTGCATCATTCTGCTGTGCCTGGCCAGTGCCGGCTTGTGCATTGCCCTGTTGGTCATTCCGCAGCCTCCGGCCGGCATGCTGTTCGGGCTTTCAGCCGGGCTTCTGCAGCTGGCCGCGCCGCTGGTGAACTCCCTGGCGGCGGAAAACGCCGACACGGACTTCGGCATTGCCCGTGGTGTCGGTTCATTGGGCTACGCGGTGATCTTCCCGATCATCGGCTGGCTGAGCGCCTGGTGGAAACCGGATGCGGCTGTGCTGTCGGCGGTACTGACCTTTATCGGCACGGCGGTCTTTGTGCACCTGTTCCCGGCCGCCGGGTTTGTCCCGGCTGAACCGGAAAAACAGACAGCAGAACATACACCGTTCCTGACCCGCTACCGGTCATTCATGCTGGTACTTGGCGGTGTGCTGTTCCTGTATATCAGCCATGTGTTCCTGGGCAACTACGGTTACCAGATCGTCCTGAGCAAGGGCGGTGACAGCGCGGCCTACGGGACAGGCGGGTCCATAGCGGCCTTGTTCGAACTGCCGGTCATGTTCTTCTTTGCCCGGTTTCTGCAGAAGCGTCCGGCTTCGTTCTGGGTCCGGATCTGCGGCTTTTCCTTCTTTCTCAAGGCCCTGATCATCACGCTGGCTTCGTCCATGACCGGCTACTATGCCGCCATGGTGATGCAGCTGACCGGCTGGGGCATGATCCAGGTGGCATCGGTCTATTATGTGAACGAAGTCATCGCGCCGGCAGATGCTGTCCGCGGCCAGTCCCTGTTTACATCGGCCTTGGCCCTGGCAACGGTCATCGGTTCATTTGCCGGCGGCTGGCTCATTGATGCCCTTTCGGTGCAGGCGCTGAGCGTAACTGCAGCCCTGCTGGCTGCCCTGGGCGCACTGATTGTCTTTTTATGCATGAAGCCCGGACACCGGGCCTGACCTGCATGGATTCTGCCGCAGTTTCAGCTGCCTGATAGCGTTATTATCCTGCAGTGATCCGGAGCGGGTAAAAACGGAACTGAAGAAATTCGCGGACCAGTCAATTCCCGCCTGAAAAGATACAGAATATTCAGAATTCAATAAGAATGCAGATGAAACAAAAATCCAAAAAGAGAATCTTCCCGGTTCTGGCCGCAGTCATTCTGATCATGGCGGTATTTTCCGCTGTTGTGACAGAAATCAATGCCCGGAATATTTCCCATCACTACGCTTCCGCTGAAGAAGGCCGTGAACTGCTGCTTGCCAACCGTGCGTATTACGAAAATTTCTCTCAGAATGATATCGATTTCAGGATGGCGAAAAGCGGAGCCGCGCTCGATGAACTGCTTGTATCAGCCGGGCAGGAGGTCAGGAGTTTTTCTTTCCTGGAAAAACTGTTCATTGACAGCCGTCTGGCCAAAATGGCCCGGACACTTGAGAAGAACGGTTATGAACTTCCGCCGCTTGATGAGATCGTGTTCATAAAGACTGACATGGAAACGGAGGCAGGCGCTTCCGGCTATACACACGGCACACAGATTTATCTGAACTCCAAAGTCATCATGGTATACAGCCTGCTGCATTTCGTTCCGGGCGTTGGCAATTATGCGGATGAACTGTTATGGCACGAACTGTTTCATTGCCTGACCAGGTGCAATCCTGATTTCCGGTCACAGATGTACAGCCTCATTCATTTCACCGTCACTGATTCCGATTTTGAACTGCCGCCCGGTGTGCGGGAGTATTACATAAGTAATCCGGATGTGGAACACCATGATTCTTTTGCAACCTTCAGCATTGACGGCAGGGATATTGACTGCTTCACCGCTTTTGTCACGACGATGAAATATGAAGAGGCGCAGTCGGATTTTTTCTCCTGCGGCACGACGGCACTGATCCCGACAGACGGGACCGACGTATATTACACGCCGGAACAGGCAGCGAACTTTGATGAAGTCTTTGGCACCAACACCGGGTATGTCATTGATCCTGAGGAATGCATGGCAGACAACTTCATGCTTGCCATGCTGTACGGCATTAACGGCAAAGACCAGAAGGGTTATCCGAATCCTGAAATCATTCAGGGAATTATCGACATTGTCAGCCAATAACACGGAAAACGATACACATGCATCGGAGGGATTTATGAACAATTACGAAAAAGCAATGTCCGGTTATGTCTTCAAACGGGGAAACGAAGTCCTGGCAGAAAAGCGGATGCGGGCCAAGGACCTGTGCTTCCGCTACAACAGCCTGCTGCCCTCTGACGCGGAGAACCGGACCGCTGTCATGGATGAACTGCTCAACCGCAAAGGTGAAAACTGCCTGATTATTTCCCCCTTCTTCTGCGACTACGGGGAGTTCATTGCGGTCGGTGACAACTTTTTCATGAACTACAACTGCAAAATCCTTGACGGCGGGAAGGTAACATTCGGCAACGATGTCCTGGTCGGCCCGGACTGCACATTCGTTACCCCTTCCCATCCCCTTGATCCCGGGCAGCGGCTGGAAGGCCTGGAGATCTTCCTGCCGGTTACGGTTGGAAACAACGTCTGGTTCGGGGCCGGGGTGACGGTGCTCGGCGGGGTCACAATCGGGGATAATACCGTGATCGCCGCCGGCAGTGTCGTGACCCGCGACATTCCTGCAAACTGCCTCGCCGCCGGGGTTCCCTGCCGGGTGATCAGGGAAGTAAATGAAAAGGACAGGGACAAGTATCCGTTCTGTCCTGAATGATGTAACCGGAGGAAGTATGAAAGCAGTACGGGGAAATGAAGCCTTGTATATTGATAAGGGCGGCGGCAGCGCGCTGGCGGAGTTCATCGGCCGGGAAACCGGCATCCGGCGCTGTGCATATGCCGTGGCTAAAACAAAACTGCGCAAAGGTGCCGCGGAAGAGAAACACCGCCACGCGGTTACAGAAGAAGTATATATGTTCACTGCCGGCAGCTGCCGGATGAAAATCAACGGCAAAGAGGAATGTTTTTCGGCCGGCGATCTGCTGGTTGCGGAGACCGGTGATGCGCACGAAATTCTTGAAGCCCTGGAGGATACAGAATTCTGGGTTCTGACGGTTCCGGCATTCGATCCCGGTGATTATCTTACCGAATAATCTGCGGATCAGGCGAAATACCACTTGCATACAGAGCAGGCGCAGCCATATGAGCTGCGCCTGTTTTCAATGCCCCTGCTTCCCGGTCCGCTGCTGCAGGCGCTCTCCCATGACGCACATCAGTATTGCGGCTGCGAGCAGATAGAACGGATACAGCGTGATGCCCAGTTGATCTGCCAAAAACCCGAACAGCGGCGGCATAGCGCTGATACCGGCATACGCCCCGGTCATCATCACACCGACAATGGCCTGGGACCGGTCTGCCCCGAACAGATGCGGCACGGAATGGATCATCGACGGGAAAATCGGCGCGCACCCGCACCCGACCATGACAAGCCCGGCCAGCACCAGGGTCCGGCTGAACGGCTGAATCAGGCAGGCCAGCCCGGTCAGGACAATACCTTCGCCCAGACGGATCATCTGCGCATCATTCAGTTTCAGCGTGATAAAACCACTGACCGCCCGGCCCAGTGTAATGCCCATATAGAACAGGCTGGCAAACCGGGCTGCGGTAATCTCATCTATGCCGCGGGCACTGACCATCCAGCTTGAGGCCCACAGCCCGGCTGTCTGCTCCACAGCGCAGTACAGGAAGAATGCCGCGATCATCTCCCTGGTTCCGGGGATCCGCAGGATTTCTCCCAGACGCAGCGGGGTTCCCTTCGCGGTTTCTGCCGTACCATCCCGCTTCCAGAGACCCAGGCTGGCAAACAGCGCTGCGGCCAGCAGGCTCTGCAGGATACAGACGTACCGGTAACCCATATGCCAGTCTGACTGATGATGCAGCAGCGCAAAACTCATGATATACGGGCCGATTGACGCTCCCAGCCCCCACATGCAGTGCAGCCAGCTCATGTGCCGGCTTGCGTAGTGCAGGGCCACATAGTTGTTCAGGGCCGCGTCAATTGATCCGGCGCCCAGCCCGTAGGGAATGGCAAACAGGCACAGGGACACAAATGAACGGCTGACGGAGAACCCGAACAGGGCAAACGCTGTCATGGCTGTGGAACACGCTGTCACCAGACCGGTGCCGAAGCGCCGGTTAAGCCGGTCGCTGTTCATCGCCGAAATCATCGTCCCGAACGAAATAATCATGAAAACAATGCCCGACCAGGACATCGGCACATGCATCTGCGGATGGATGACCGGCCACACCGAGCCCAGCAGCGCGTCCGGCAGACCGAGACTGATAAATGCAAGATAAATAACAGCGAGCAGAATACTGAACATTTTTTGCCTCAGACAATGGTTTTATTATAAGCGAAAATACGGCTTCAGGCCGTATTTTGCATTCATTTCGGTTTTTGATAATCCGCTGCCGTTACCGGTTCACGTTCTGATAAACTCCCGGTCGTGTTCCGGCATGCCGTCATCTGAGACATAACGCTCCACTTCCATATGCAGGTCGTATTTCTCCCGCAGGGCAGCGATGACTCCCATCATTTCCGAGGCGTGGTGGCGGTCTATGGCTTCCTGGTTCTCCCAGCTGTCAATCAGCAGGACGGTTTCCGCGTCTTCCAGCGGCAGGTAGTATTCATAACGCAGGTTGCCGGGAACCCTGCGGATTTTATCAACCGTACCGCTTGCGGTCATCTCCGCCGCGAACCGGCGGGCATTGTCACCGGTGCCGTGGTACCGGATATTAACTGTAATACTCATAAACTGATGCCCTCCTCTTCCGCATCATAACAGATAACCTGCGGTTTCAGACCGGCAGATTGAAAACACATGGGCTTTTGCGTACCCATGTGTTTCTGATTTTGAACGCTGCCGTCACCGGTCCCGCCGGATCAGTGGCAGTAATCGAAGAACGCGATGATGCCCTGCTCCACCTCGTCACGGATATCATCGTAGTTATGAATCTCATGACGGTAGCCGGTGTACAGTTCGGTTGTGACTTCGTGGCCGGTGTCAATCAGCCAGTTGGCAACCTGGTAGACGCCTGTGCCGTAGCCGCCGACCGGGTCCTGGTCACCGGCGATGTTGTAAATCGGCAGGTCTGCCGGAACCTTCTTCGCCCATTCTTCTCCGGTGATGTCCTTCATCATCTGCAGGAAATACAGCCATGCCCGGTTGCTGGTCGGTTTTGTAAAGGCATCAAACGGATCTTCGGCATGATCCTTCTGGACCCACGGATCATCACAGATCCATTCATTGCCGAGGGTAACACCTTCCTCACAGCGGGCAAACATCCAGCCCATGAACTTCCCGCCGAGGGTCGGATCGGCTTCCGCGCCCTTGCCTTCATCGACGAGTTTCTGCACCAAGGCAATGTTTTCATCAAGATCCAGGGCCCAGGTGCCGGCTGTGCCGCAGATCACGGCGCCGTCAAGGTCTTTGCCATAGCGGGCAATATACTGTCTGGTAATGAAGGAACCCATGCTGTGACCGAACATGAAGTACGGCAGGTCCGGATACTTTTCACAGACCAGGTCATGGAGCTTCTTTTCATCTTCGACCATGGTTGTGAAGCCCTTGTCACCCCAGTCGCCCCAGGTGTTGTTTTCCACCGCGGTCTTGCCGTGACCGACATGGTCATCGGCAGCCACGATATAGCCGGCCTCCATGAAACTGGTGATCATGTGCAGATAACGCCGGGAATGCTCGCCGAAGCCGTGAATCAGCTGAATGATGCCTTCCGGTTCACAGGCCGGGACATAGATCCAGCCGTAAACCTGGTCGCGCTCGTCGAATGATGTAAACTTCACTTCATGCAGCATATCAAATTATCCTTTCCGGAGCAGATGCTCCCATTCTTCCTGATTTGATCATAACAGGAAAACGGCGTCCGTTGTGAACGCCGCTGTCATTTTTCTTCCTTGCCGTTCAGAATTCTGGTAACCCGGACAAAATACCGTCTGTTCCACATGATATTCCGGGCTCTTTCGACCAGTTTCCCGTTCCTGGTAATGGCGAAGACCGTGGAGCCGCTGCCGGACATCAGGACGCCGTCAAACCCCATTTCTGTCAGTTCTTCCTTGATCTGCCGGATCTCCGGGACCAGCTTCAGGCTGATTTCCTCCAGCGTGTTGCCCAGGGCGGCAATCACCCCGCCGTAGTCCCCGCTGATCAGAGCCGCGCGCATCTTTTCACAGTCGGGATGATCGGCCGCAGCGATGTCAAGATTCTCGAAGGCAACCTTGGTGGATATGCCACGGCGCGGTTTGACCAGCAGGATCAGGAAGTCCGCCGGGCAGGTAAACGGGGTAATGATTTCCCCGGTGCCTTCAACCAATGCCGGTTTATTGATGACACAGAACGGGACATCCGAGCCGACCTGCCGGCCGATCTCCGCCATCTCCCCGATAGTCAGGTTCAGCTTCAGCATCCGGTTGAGAATCCGGATCGCCGCTGCCGCATCCGCGCTTCCCCCGGCCAGGCCGGCCTGGGTGGGAATATGCTTGGCCAGGGTGCAGGCAAACTCTTCGCGGAAACCAAAACGCTCACGCATGACCTGGATGGCCTTGATCACCGTGTTTTTCTCATTGACCGGAAGATACGACCGGTTCAGTTTCAGGGTTGTCTCGGCAGCCGGCACAATATCGAGCAGGTCATAGAAATCCACCGGCACCATGATCATCTTCAGGTCATGATAGCCGTCTTCCCGGCGCCGGACCACATCCAGGCACAGGTTGATTTTCGCATAGGCTCTTTCTTTCATCCCCGGATCTCCTTCAGCAGGACGGCAAACTGTCCCGGGGAACATTCCTGGGCCCGCTGGCCCGGATCAATCCCGGCCCGCTGCAGCACCTGTTCCGTCTGCTGCGCGTCCTGCAGATATTCTTTCAGATTGTTGTAGATCGTCTTGCGGCGCTGTTTGAAACAGGCTTTGACGAGGTCAAAGTAGTCTGTCAGTTCTTCATCCTGCGGGGTTTCCGGCCGGCGGTGGAAGCGGACAATCGCGCTGTCCACCTTCGGGGCAGGATTAAACGCCGTGCGGGGCACATTGAACAGTCTCTCCACTTCATAAAGATACTGGCTTTCCACGCTCAGCGTGCCGTAGTCCGGTGCGTTCACCGGGGCTGCGAAACGGTCGGCGACTTCCTTCTGCACCATGACGGTAATCCACTCGATATCCCGGCCTTGTGCAAACAGGGAGAACAGGACCGGGGTAGTGATGTAATACGGCAGGTTGGCCGCCACACTGACGCCGCCGTACGTTTCCTTCAGTTCCCGCACCGAGGCCGCAATGTCACAAGTCAGAAAATCCTGCAGGATTATTTCAACGTTCGTATAGTCCTGCAGCGTATCACGCAGCACCAGCAGAAGCCGTTCATCCACTTCATAAGCCCGCACATGGGCAGAGCGCAGGGCCAGCTGTTCGGTCAGGGCCCCGATGCCCGGGCCGATTTCAATTACAGCCTGTTCCGCGTGCGCCGCCTCCGCGCAGCGGGCTACAACGGACACATCCACAAGGAAATTCTGCCCGTATCCCTTGCGGGCCCGCAGATCATAGGTTTTGAGTATCTCCCGGGTCCTGGCCACGGAAGCGATCGGTTTATTCATCCAGTATCTCCTGAAGCTGTTCTTTTGAAAGGCCCAGCGCATTGAGCCGGCGGTGCATTGTTTTGGCGCTGCCGTAGCCGATATGCAGCTTCCGGGCCGCTTTCCGGCGTCGGTCCGTGCTGTTGTCCGCCCCGATCAGGCCGAGCGCGAACATGTCCTGCATGCGCAGTGTATCCGGCCGGTTTTCATCCATGGTGATGAGGTTCTCCAGGGCTTCCCGCACCGCTGCTTCATCAGCGTGTTCCACCCCGACCTTGCGGGACGTGCGGGCATCTTCCTTCTGCACATAGGCATTCCGGCAGCCGGGCACGGCGGCGTTGATGCGCTGACGGATCATGTTTCCGGGGGCGTCGGGATCGGTGAGTATGATAACCCCCCGCTCCTTCTGCATGATCCGGATTTCCGCCAGCACTGCATCTGACAGCGACGTCCCGCCGGTTTCGATCGTATCGCAGTCAAACCATTTTTTCAGCCGGGCTGTATCGTGGCGGCCCTCGACGACAATGACTTCCTGTATTCTCCTCATCCGGTCACCCCGAGAAACCGCTGCCCGTTCTGCCAGATCTGTTCTGCCATGTCGTCCTCACTGACCTGCCGCACCTGGGCCATCACCCGCACGATATGCGGGATGTTGGCCGGTTCATTGCGGGTGCCGCGGACCGGTTCCGGAGACATGTACGGGCAATCCGTCTCACTGAGCAGGTAAGCCGGGTCAATGGCCGCGCAGACTTCCTTCGCATGCCGGGCATTCTTGAAAGTAACCGCCCCGCCCAGGGCAATATAGTAACCCAGCTTTACATATTCCCGGGCCAGTTCGGCGCTGCCGGAGAAACAGTGCAGTACCCCGGGCACATGATGTTCCTTCAGAATATCAAACGTGTCCTGATGCGCGTCCCGGGAGTGCACCATGACCGGTTTGCCGACCTGCCGGGCAATTTCTATCTGCCGGACAAAGAGTTCCTTCTGGGCTTCGGCCATTTCCTTTTCCCAGTGGTAATCAAGACCGATTTCCCCGACAAAGCTGAGCCGGGGATCAGCCGCGATTTCGGCCATTTCCTTCAGGCTGTCTTCCGTTACCGTCCGGATATCTTCCGGATGGATGCCGTAGGCCGCCTGAAAACGCCGGGGATCCGCGGCCGCCAAAGCCATGGCTTTGCGGGCTTCGTCCGGCTGGGTGGTGATGATGACCATCCGTTCCACCCCGGCTTCCTCTGCCCGCTGCAGCACCGCATCAAAATCATCCCGGAATTCTTCGGAAAGGATATGGGCGTGGGAATCAAGATATCTCATATTCTGCCTACTTTCCCAGACAGAACCGCGAGAAGATCTCATCGAGCAGGCCTTCCCGGGTCGCTTCCCCGGTGATTTCCTTCAGGGCATTGTGGGCCGCCTGCAGGTCAAGGGTGACCAGGTCAAGCTCCAGGCCGGCTTCCAGGGAGCGGATGACATCCTGCATGGCATTTTTTGCCTGTATGGCCAGACCGATCTGGCGCTCGTTGTTCAGGGTGTCTTCGTTGGCCGCATGGATTTCGCTGTCGTATTTCTCTTCGATGGCCTTCACCAGGGCATCCAGATCCTTTTCCTTGGCACTGATCGCAATGGTATCCGGCAGTTCTACCTGGTCCTTCTTGTTGTAGAGAATAATGCGGTTGCGGCCTTCGGTCAGGTCGAGCAGGCGCTGATCTTCCGCAGTAACCCCGGAGGAGCTGTCCAGCACGAGCAGGACCAGTTCAGCCTTTTCCAGGGCCTGCAGGGAACGTTCAATACCCATCTTTTCGATCTTGTCCCCGGCTTCGTGGATACCGGCGGTGTCAATCAGGTTCAGGGTTACGTTGCCCAGTCTGACACTGCCTTCCACCAGGTCACGGGTCGTACCGGCAATGTCCGTCACAATCGCCTTGTCTTCCTCCAGCAGGGCGTTGAGCAAAGAGGACTTGCCGACATTGGGCTTGCCCAGGATGACCGTATCAATACCGCTGCGGATCAGGACAGCCTGCTGGGCTTTCTCGATGATCGTGTCGATTTCTTCCAGCCACTTATAAGCCGCCGGCAGGATTTCCTCATCGGTCAGCTGATGCACATCCTCATATTCCGGATAGTCGATATTGACTTCAATATGTGCCAGGATCTGCACGATTTCATCTACCAGCGGATCGATCAGCTTCGTGACGCTGCCCTTAAGGGAATGCATGGCGCTGCGGGCATTGACCCTGTCCTGGGCAAAGATCAGGTCATTGACCCCTTCGGCCTGGGCCAGGTCCATGCGTCCGTTGAGGAATGCCCGTTCGGTAAACTCACCCCGCCGGGCCAGCCTTGCCCCGGCCGCTATGCAGAGACTCAATACCTTGCGGGTAACGAAAATACCGCCGTGGCAGTTGATCTCCGCCATATCCTCACCGGTATAGGAGCGCGGACCGTGGAACACACTGATCAGCACTTCGTCCACCGGTTCATCATTTTCCTTAATCGTGCCGTAATGGATGGTATATCCTTCAGCTTTTGTCAGATCCTTCCCTGTCAGCCGGGAAACAATCGGCAATGCCTCATCTCCGCTCAGCCGGATGATGGAAATCGCTCCGACACCCAGGGCGGTTGAAATCGCAACTATGGTATCCGCTGCCATGGCTTAGTCCTCCTGATAAAGAAATCATGAAACAGACACTGTTCGTGTCCTGTCTATACTATACCATGCAAAAGGGCCGGCATGACCCCTGTCCGGCATATCGGATCCGGTTTCACAGCATCCGGAGAAGCGTGCTGACTGCCCCGGCATACTGCAGGTAAACCGTCTCTGCCGGATCAGTATTCCTTTCCCCGATGCGGTCTTTCAGCAGGCCGTACAGAATATATTCCAGACAGGTCCGCCGGATCTGCGGCCCGTCATGATGCTGTACCGCCCTGTGCAGGCAGTCCCTGATGATGCAGTCTGTCTCAGGTTCAAATGATGAGCCGTACAGTTTTTTCAGAATACCGTGCAGCTCCGCTTCTTTGTTCAGCAGGCAGATGAGCAGTTCAGCCGCGGAGTCACGGACAGCCGGCAGGTCCTGCAGTTCCTGCCTGAGCAGACCGCCCACATATTCCGGCAGGGAATGATAGTAGTAATAGAAGCCCTGTCTGGTCAGGCCCGCCTGCCGGGTCAGAATGTCAACCGTAACCTCGTCTGCCGGATATTCCTCCAGTATTTCCTGCAGCGCATGCCGCAGCCGCAGCCATGTTTTCTGTTTCATTTCTCTTTTCCTTTCCGGTACCGGCGGAAAAAGAAAACCAGCTCACTTTCTGCTGTTTTCTGCGGGGCACACACCTGATCATTATTTATACGCACCCTGTTCATATATATGAAATTCTAGTTTAATATGCGCAATATTTTGCTTTACATTTTATGCGTGGGAACTGAATATCATACACGCTGTTATCTTTGATAACCTTTTCATATGCCTGCATGAACATGTTCCGTTCCAGAACTCTTTGATATGCGTTCATGCAGGCATACAATGCGGCAGAAAAAAAACAGCGGGCCGCAGCCGTGGCGTCCGCTGTTTCGTCTGTTCATCCGCTTTACGCTGTCTGGGTCTTTGAGATCAGCGGTTCAGCCAGGCCTTCCACCCCGGTCAGGGCCAGGACGCACAGCAGGTTCTTCTGCGCGCCATGGTAAGCGCCGGTCGGATCGTACCATTCGCTGATGTCGTGGGTGCCGCCGCTGGCGCCGCCGCAGGAAATCGTCGCGGCCGGAATCCCGACGGAGAGCGGGATATTGGCGTCCGTGCTGGACAGGGCCCGCATTTCCGGTTCAATGCCGGCTGCCGCAAAGGCACTGCGGAGAATCGTCACGATCTCGCAGTTTTCATCCTGTACACCGCCGATGGAGCCGCCGATCTCCTCGTAATCCAGGGAAATCTTCGCTTCATAGTCAAACCGTCTGGCAGAGCTTTTCTTTCCCAGCCGATTTCTTTCTTCTTCCCAGCGGGCATATTCTTCTTCGGCGCATTCATGCGCAATCTCCAGGCACCTGGTACGGAAGTTCCGCATGACATCCGCATCGGCGCTGCGCACATCCATGGTGAAGGAGCATTCACTGGCAATCGAGGTCACCCCGGTGCCGCCTTTTACCGTGGATACGTTGAAGATTGTAAAAGGATCCTCCGGTTCTCTCTCTTCGGCAATCCGGGCAATTGTACGGCCCATGCACATGATCGGGTTGACAATGCCGAAGGCGCCCATGGAATGGCCGCCCGGGCCACGGAAGATGATCCGGAACTGGGTATCCGAAACCCCGCCGTAGGTCAGGCTGTTCCCGCAGCCGTCAATGGAGACGAACGCGTCGACTTTCTTTTCCTGCACATTGAAGATATGCCGCATGCCGCGGAAGTTGCCCACGCCTTCTTCACCGACGTCACCGCCGATCAGCAGGGTGCAGGCCGGTTTGATGTCCGCTGCCTTCATCGCCCTGAGGATGCCAAGCACTTCAGCACAGCCACGGGTATCATCACAGATGCCCGGCAGGCAGATCCGCGGACCATCATACTTCAGCCGCAGTTCCGTATCCAGCGGGAATACGGTATCCAGATGGGCACTGACCATGACCACCGGGCTGCCTTCCGGCCCCGGAATCACTGCAAAGGTATTGTGCACTTCGTCCTGGATGGTGTCATAGCCCATTTCATCAATCATTTCCCGGAAACGGGCCGCTTTCTTTTCCTCGTGGTTGGAATACGCCGGTATCAGCGCCAGCTTGATCTGCTGTTCCACAATGTGATCCGCATCTTCCCGGATGAACTGCAGGGCTTTCTGTACCTTCGCGCTGTCCCGCAGTGCTTCGATCTTTTCTTTCATGGTTTCCCTCCGTATTTTTTCTGGATTTATATTATCACGCACGAAAATAAAAATGCATCGGACGCAAACAGGAGGACTTTCGTCCTCCCGAATCAATCTATCGAAAAAAATAACCGGTTCCCCGGTTATTTCTTTGCTCAGATACCCTGTGCGGCCCGTTCGGCCGGTACCGGGTCAATGGATTTCCATGTGCCCGGACCCTTGGCCTTCAGATCATGAAGCCGGATCTCCGGGTTTTTCTTTTTCAGGAAGGCCGCCAGCCGTTCCGCCTGCTGCGGGGTTTCCACCTGTGTGTTATATGTCTTTCCCCTGATGGTCAGCCGGACAATCCGCCTGCCTTTCCTGCCGGTCAGCTGTCCTGCGTCCGTAATGCCGGTATAATCATCCTCTATGACATCACCCCGGGCATATGCCGCAACCCGGTTCTCCAGAAAAAATGCATATCCCAGCACTACGGCGTGTTCGTATTCGCCCTGATTTTTAATATTGCCAAGCTGCCGGGCGGTACGGATCCGGTCCCGGACATACATGATCAGAATTACCGCGGCCCCCGCTATACAGGCCGGAATCCCATAGCGGAGCCTGTCCGGAAACAGCCTGTCATTGATGTATGCCAGAATCAGAACAGAAACAGCCAGAACAAACTCAGCCAGTACATACCGCATGGCAATAAACCCTGCAACATATCTACGCAACATGAACCAGAATCTCCTTTTATACAGCCTCCATAGTATTATTGCATGGATTTCCTGTTTTCCTGCCCTTTCATGCGTCCCATGGAAGCCGGGTCTGATACGATCTGCCGGATGTCTGCCGCCATCTGTTCCGGATCTTCCAGCAGGGTGACGTACCCGCGCAGAGAAGCCGCTTTGATCCGCAGGGGTGCGCAGCCCGGATTGACGTAAATACGGCCGTGACCCTTGCTGTTGCGGGCTTCCTGCATCAGATTGGCACCCGCCGAATTGCCGTCCAGGGCCGCCAGCACAAACGGTCTGCGCTCGAAGATCTCATAATTGAAACTCTTGTACAGACCCATCGGTGAGGCTTCAATGGCAATCCGGACTTCAACGCCGGCCTGTTTCAGCCGTCTGACTTCCTCCGGCTGCAGTTCTGCCGGGACAATCGCAAAGATCCGGAAACCCCTGTCATTATGCTCCAGCAGGTATTTTTCATACCCGCTCAATGTGTGTCCGATGATGAAGAACACTTCCCCCGGATCCAGCCGCAGCAGGGCATCCACCGCTGCTTTGCCGGCTGCACTCATGCGGGTGTGCCGGCCTTTGTTGTTGAAACTGCCGCCGGCCACCACAACCGGAAACCGGTTCCAGGGCATATCCTGCACCTGCCCGGCCAGTTCCCGCGCCGCCTCAAGATGCACGGGTCTGCCCGCCGGTTTCTTCCGTGTTTCATTTACCGCCGGTTCCGCTGCCAGGATTTCTTCCAGTGCCAGTGTCCCTGACAGTTCCGCAAACGCTTCCTGTTTGCGGGCCATGGCCTGCCGGCTTTCCCCCAGGATTTCCTCTTCGGTCTGCCGCATCTTCAGCAGATCCTCACGGCTTAATGCCAGCAGTTTTTCCAGGGCCAGCTGTTCGTCCATGCTCGCCGTCCCGTACAGCGCCCCGCCGTCAGTCCCCTGGACACAGCGGATCCCCGCCCGCAGATACTGTTTCAACGGATGGCTTTTCAGATTGTTCAGGTTATTGAGCCGGACATTGGAAGTGATCTGGAATTCGAGGACAGCACCGCTTTCCTTCAGATCACTGATCAGCTGACGGCCCTTCACGCTGCGCAGGGATGCCGTATACAGACCGTGCCCGATGCGCACTTTCGGCATCGGCTGCCCGGGGGCCAGGGCTTCCCTGACGCAGCGGATACTGTCAGCTACATTGTCCTTCATGCTGTCGTTTTCCCCGGCATGGATGCGGATTACAAATGTATTGTCATCTGCCGCGATTTTCACCAGTTCCCGGATGACCGGACGCAGTTCAAGGATACTGTTGATCTCTTCACCGACGATGTCTGCGCCGGCCACATACGGATCCCTTGCAATCCCCCGCAGCACCCGGATATTCTCTTCCAGGTAGTCGGCCGCAGTTATATTATCCCGGACGATGGTCAGCGGAATTCTGCGGATCGCCGCCAGAAATCTGAGCAGGACCCCTGTTTCCCGCTCGATCTTCGGCATGACGGCATGGACCTGCCGGAGCATTTCCACCGCCTGGTGCCGTTTCACCAGTGTCGTATCGCTGATCTCGGCATAGTCAATGCCCTGACGCCGGTAGCCCCGGGCTGTCCAGAGCAGTTTGTCCTGAAACAGTGTGTTGTCCGCGTAGATGCCGGCATGATCCGCCTGCATCTGCTTCACGGCTGCGGCAATGTCCCGGTCGGGAATCTGCCCGATGTCCCGCAGTGCAACCGGCTGTTCGTGGGGCTGTCCCTTGGTGAAGACATACCGGTACAGATAGACCTTTTCGAGGTTTGTAAAGACGGCCTGACCATCCTTCAGGATAGCCAGGGATGTCCTGATCCGCGGAATGTTGTACGCCGCGTTGTCAAGGTTCTGCAGGATCAGGGCCGCGAAATTGATAAAGGTATGGTCATCAACCTTCCGCTCCAGATACTTGCCGGTCAGCCCGCTGTCCGCAAACTGCCGGGCGGTCAGTTCCCGCTGCCGGGCCAGTTCTTCCGCCTGGGAAGCGCTCAGCCGCAGTCCCAGCTTGCGCACATAGTACAGGGGGTAGCGGATCTGATGATATATTCCAAGCGCGATCAGGATATCCGGCCGCAGGTTGGCATTCATATGCGTATGAAGGTCAGTCCGGAACTTGTATTCCCGGGGTATATAACTCTTGATAATGGTTCGCTGGATATCGAGCCGGTAATCCTTGGTCTGACTCATCAGGGTTTTGGATACGGCCGGGATTGAGGCTTTCATCTCGATTGTCCCGTCCGGAAAAATGTTGGCGGTCTTTGTGCCGCCGAGCCGGAAGATATAGATTTCCCGGTTCTGCGCGTCAATGTAGCACGGCACCTTCCCGCGGATGACCTTCAGCCCGTTTTCATCTTCACTTAACGGCAGGTCACACAGCCCGGCCAGGTTGGTAATCAGGTTCCCGGTATGGTGGTTCGGTGTCTTCAGGGTATAGGAAAGTTCGCCCTGATCCATGTCCAGATCAACGATGATGTCTTTTTCCTCATCCAGATAAAACTGTCCGAAATATGTCATATACCGCCTCCTGATTAACGGAGAGGATAGCACAGGATATCCTGCCGGTTCAAGCCGTAACTGCCCGCTTCCGTAAAATCTGTTTTGTTATAATAAGTGTAATCAGTAAAAAACGGAGGTAGGACAATGATTTACAGAGATTTCAAGGATCTGAAGCTTTCCATGCTGGGGTTCGGCACTATGCGGCTGCCCCTGAAGGAAGACCAGTCCATCGATGAGGAACTGGTGGCGGAGATGACCGACTATGCCCTGAGCCACGGGATCAATTATATCGACACAGCCTGGCCGTACATGAACAACCGTTCGGAAGCCGTCATGGGCCGGGTGCTGCAGAAGTATCCGCGGGACAGCTTCTATCTGGCCACGAAGTATCCCGGACACATGATCGCTGAAACCTACGACCCGGCCGATATCTTCGAACGCCAGCTGAAGAAATGTCAGACAGATTACTTTGATTTCTATCTGCTCCACAATGTCTATGAAAACTCCATCCAGGTCTACAAGGATCCGCGCTGGGGCATCATTGATTATTTTATCGAACAGAAGAAACTGGGCCGCATTAAGCATCTGGGCTTCTCCTGCCACGGGGATGTCCCGCTGCTGAAGCAGTTCCTGGATGAATACGGGGACGCGATGGAATTCTGCCAGATCCAGATGAATTATCTGGACTGGACCCTGCAGAAGGCCGATGAGAAGTATGCCCTGCTGAGTGAACGGGGCATTCCGGTCTGGGTCATGGAGCCGGTCCGCGGCGGCAAGCTCGCTTCACTGGATGACGCGGCCATGGATGTGCTGCACGGGTTCCGGCCGGAAGCGGACGCTGCTTCGTTCGGCTTCCGCTGGCTGCAGCAGTTCGACAATGTGACCATGGTCCTGTCCGGTATGTCCGATATGGCCCAGATGCAGGCCAATGTGGCAACGTTTGACCATCCGGACCCGCTGTCCGACGCAGAAAACGCGGCGGTCATGGAAATTGCCGAAGGCATGAAGGATTCCGTGCCCTGCACCGCCTGCCGGTACTGCTGTGACGGCTGCCCGATGGAACTTGACATTCCGGACCTGCTGCACAAGTACAACCAGCTCCGGGGCGGCAGCGGCAGCACCATTGCCATGCAGCTGGATGCCTTCCCGGAAGACAAGCTGCCGTCAGCCTGCATCGGCTGCGGTGCCTGCGCCGCGGTCTGCCCGCAGCGGATTGATATCCCGGGGGCGCTGTCCGACTTTACCGAACAGCTGAACCAGCTGCCGCGCTGGGCTGATATCTGCAAAGCCCGCGCCGAAGCCGAAAAGAAAGCCCGGGCCGAAGAAAACGGATAAACACAAAAGAGTCAGCGGCTGTGCCAGACAGCCTGCCGACTCTTTTTTTCATGCTTTCCTCTTTCGGATGTGAGTTTTTGCTGCATCACTTATTTCGTCAGTTGTTTTATGAATACCATCATTCTGTCAAATGCATCTTTTGCCACCTCGTCAACTCGTTCCGATGCAACAAAACAATGCTGCATTTGCAGGTTGCGTTCGACAAGAGGGTCAACCAAAGCATGATTCACATTTGCGCCTGTTAAGGCAGCATCCATTTCTCGCATATCTATGTAATACTCACTGCCCAGCAAGAACGCCTCAGGATAGTTCTCGTCTACCCACAGGATGTTGTTGTATTTTTGCTTTTCCTCTCGACTGAGGAAAACAGATCCTTTTACATAGTTGCCTACAAGAACTTTGGTTCCTAAAGAGAACTTATCGTAAACAAGAGGCGCGTCATCGAGCACGACTGCTTTGACCTGCTCCGGCTTCAGCACAGGCGAAACGCCCAGGGCTTCCGCATAATCCGGATTGGTAATCATGCTTCCCAGCTGGCTCGTCATGATTGCTCCCGCAGACGACCCCATGATCACCACTCGTTCCATGTCCAGATGGTATTCTTCCGCATGATCCATCAGAAACCTGAAGGCTTCGTCTGCCTGAATCAGCGGAGCCGGAAAATGGTATTCGGGAACCAGCACATAATCAATATTGACAAGATTAAAACCTTCCGCACAGATATCATCCAGCAATGCCGTCGCGTCACTGCCGGCGAGGGGGTCTCCAACACTCTTGCTGCCGCCGAAGAATCCGCCGCCGTGAAAGTAGATAAGCGTAGGCCGCGGCATCTCCCTGTCTTCATTTGGGTAGGTAATATCCAGGAAACTGTTCGGATAATTATCGGAATATTTGATTTCGGTAATGATGTACTGACTGTTGTCCTTTATCCCTTCCATCGGATCGCCAAGCGGTTCATAAGAGTTTATGGTGTTCACCGTACCAGCCGCCAGTTTTTGGATCGTACCTACGATGATCTGCGTATGTGTCATAAGGATTAAAGCGGTTATTGCCGGCACAGTCAGTACAATTGCAAAAATGATCAGAATAGTATGTTTCTTTTTCTTCTTTTGTCCACTCATTTGTTCTTCTCCACATCCTGCCAGTTATTGTTATGAAGGATCTCCGCGTTCTCGCCGATAAAGACCGCTGCAGCATCCTCGTCCCCGCAGAGCTGCCACAGCATCCACGCCGTCATGTAGCCGTCCGAGCGCGCGAGCATCTGTTCGTGCTCTGCACCAACGGCTCTGCCGCGGATTTTCGTGACGCTGTCGGTAATCTTGCTGTAATTTTCGACAAGAGCGGATAAAGGTGAAACGCCGCCGAAGCCATTCTCGGGGTCGGCGCCGGAGTCGTCTGATTTTCCGGTTCCGGCACACATGAAATAGGGCACCGTGACTTTGGCCGTGTCATACTCCCAGCCCATGTTTTTAGCCAGTGCAGGATAAGCTGCGCTCCCGGTGAAAATGGTCTTGTAGTGCTTTCCGTTTTCATAATTTGTCAGCGCGCAGATCGCTCCCGCACCGCCTTGGGAATATCCCAGGATGCCCATGCTTTCATAATCTATTTTGCCGGAAAGCACGCTGTCAGCCGGTACATTCAGCACGAAGTCCAGTGTGATGGATGCTGTTTCGCCATTGCCGGTCTGCGGATCCTCGTTGCCGACCACGATAAAGCCCCAGGAGGCTAAGCGCGGGAAGAACGGCTCATAGGAGGCAGCTGGCGTGCCGCTGGCGTTGACCACCATGATCACAGGCCATGCCTTGTCAGCGGTTTCCAAGTCCTTTGGGTACCAAACCCGGATCTTGCCGATAGACTCATTATCGGAAGCAAATTCATTGCAGGATATCTCATAAGAGCCAAGCTGAGAATATTTCATCTCCAGCGGAGCATCGGATTTGAAGTTCTTGTAATAACCTTCTGCGATGTCGTTGTTCCCTCCGCCGCCGGGCAACATGGTCTTGATGTAACAAAATACAGCGACAGCCAGTACGAGAACAATCCCCAATAGGATCAAAATGACTTTCATGAATTTTTTCAAGATTACCTCCTTGACAAGCCGCTGAAACATTTGTGTCATAAAAGAGGCGAAGATACAAGTGTTTCAGCAAAAATGATACATGGGAGGGAGGTTTGTTTCATCGCATGAATATGAACAACGAACAGAAAAATACATATGTAAAAAAGCAGATCACAGCAGCGCTTCTTTCTCTTTTAAAGGAAAAGCCTCTCTCGGATATTTCCATCAGTGAACTGACAAGCAGGGCAGGCATCGGCCGTGTTTCTTTCTATCGGAACTATCAGAGCAAAGAGGATATTCTGAAAGAAGAATCGGACCGGCTCATCAAGGAATGGGGCAAGCTATATGAGTCGAATCCTGAATCAGCACCGGAGACCTTGTTTCCATCTTTGTTTGACTTCTACCGGGATCACAGGGATTTCTACACTACGCTCTATAATGCCGGTATGTCTTTCGTCATGATGGAAACCATCATAGGCACCATTCAGATCACACCTGAAATGCAGAATCTTGAGGCATACATGAAATCATTTTGGGCCTATGGCATATATGGCTGGATGCTTGAATGGATAAAAAGAGGTATGAAGGAAAGCGGTAAAGAGCTGCTTACGCTTTTTAAGCTTGCCAAGCCGTCATAAAGCTTTATAAGTCGACAGGCTTCATTGTCGGGATCACTTGAAAAAAGCAAAAAGATCCAGCTTGTCTAAAAAAGGAAGCTGACTCTTAGGTACACGCCCAAAACCGGGCTCTTCATCAAAGCCTCGCGGTACTATTCCATCTGTTGCAAAACACTTTTTTCGGGAAAACGTGTTGCAAAAACAAAACAAACCCGCAAACCCTTGAAAATAAAGGATTTGCGGGAACTTGTCAGCCGGGGATCATCATTCCCACTCGATTGTCCCCGGAGGCTTTGATGTAATGTCATAGACCACCCGGTTGATCCCTGTCACTTCGTTGACGATTCGGTTGGAGATCCGGTCCAGGACATCATACGGGATTCGTGCCCAGTCGGCTGTCATGCCGTCAATGGATGTTACCGCCCGGACCGCCGCGGCATATTCATACGTTCTCTGATCGCCCATAACCCCGACCGTTTTTGTGTCTGTCAGACATACAAAGTACTGCCAGATATCCGTTAACCCGGCCTTTTTTATTTCTTCCCGCAGGATTGCGTCTGCTTCCCGGGCCATCTGCAGCCTCTCTGCCGTGACTTCACCGGTCACCCGGATGCCGAGTCCCGGACCGGGGAACGGCTGCCGCCAGACAATCTCATCAGGCAGGCCAAGTTCCCTGCCCAGCTGCCGCACTTCATCCTTGAACAGCCGGTTCAGGGGTTCCAACAGCTGAAACGGCATATCTGCCGGCAGGCCGCCGACATTGTGATGGGACTTGATGGTCTCCGCTGTCTTTGTACCGCTTTCAATGACATCTGTGTACAACGTGCCCTGGGCCAGCCAGGAAATCTTTTCGGCCGCCTGCAGTTTCAGCGTTTCTTCATGGAATGTCCGGATGAATTCCCGGCCGATGATCTTCCGCTTTTCTTCCGGATCCTTCACCCCGCGCAGGGCCTGCAGAAAACGGTCTGACGCCTTGACATGCACCAGCTGCACCGGGATCAGCCGGCTGAACGTTTCCACCACGGTTTCTGCTTCGTTCTTCCTGAGCAGGCCGTGGTCAATAAACATGCAGATGAGCTGATCGCCGATCGCCTTGTGCAGAAGGGCCGCCGTCACCGCGCTGTCCACCCCGCCGGAGAGTCCCAGCAGCACCCGGCCGCTGCCGACCTCTGCCCGGATCTTTTCACACTGCTGTGTGATGAAATCAGACATGCTCCAGTCAGCTTCCGCATGACAGATCTCAAACACAAAGTTTCTGAGCAGATCCAGACCATATTCCGTGTGCCGGACCTCCGGATGAAACTGCAGCGTATAGATCCGGCGCTCCGCATCCACACTGCCGGCGTACGGACAGGTATTGCTGTACGCAAAGCCGGAGAACCCGGGGGCCAGTCTAGTCACCTGGTCCCCGTGGCTCATCCACACCGTCTGTTCTGCCGGAAGGTTTCCGGACAGAGCGCTTTTTTCCATGTGAATCTTTGTCCGCCCGTATTCCTTCCGGTCACTGCCGGTTACTTCACCTCCCAGCATATGGTGCACCATCTGCATGCCGTAACAGATTCCCAGCACCGGGATCCCGGCCGCCAGGAGGGCCGGGTCACACAGCGGGGCTCCCGGTTCATAGACCGAATTCGGGCCGCCCGAAAAGATAATCCCTTTGACATCCGGCATAGCCTGTATTTCCGCCAGGGTGGTGTTTCCGGGCAGCAGTTCACTGTATACCCCGAATTCCCGGATCCTCCGGGCAATCAGTTCGTTGTACTGACTGCCGAAATCCAGCACGATAATCCGGTTACTCATCTGCGGCACCAGTTTCCAGGGAAGCCTTGATGAATTCCCGGAACAGCGGGTGGGCCTTGTACGGCCGGCTCTTGAATTCCGGATGGAACTGCACGCCGATGAAGAACCGGCAGTTTCTGTTTTCCACCGCTTCCACCAGATGTCCGTCCGGCGATGTGCCGGCAATGATCAGGCCGTGTTCCTCACATTCCTGACGGAAGCTGTTGTTAAACTCGTACCGGTGCCGGTGCCGCTCGGAAATATGATCAGTTCCATAGCATTTCTCAAACAATGTGCCCTTTGTAATGACGCATGGGTAAGCCCCCAGCCGCATCGTGCCGCCCTTGTCGATGTCGTCGCTCTGATCCGCCATGAAATGAATGATCTTGTGGGTGCTGGTCTCATCAAATTCATGCGAATTGGCATCTGTATAGCCCAGGACATTGCGGGCAAACTCTATGGCCGCAATCTGCATGCCCAGGCACAGGCCCAGATACGGAATATTGTGGGTCCGCGCGTATTTTGCCGTTTCGATCTTGCCTTCGATGCCCCGGCCGCCAAAGCCGCCCGGCACGACAATTCCCTGCACATCCTTAAACAGTTCATCTGCTGTTTCGGGTGTGACATCCTCGGACTCAATCCAGCGGATGCGGACATGGGCATCATTCTCGTATCCGCCATGGTGCAGGGATTCCTTGACGGACAGATAGGCATCATGCAGGCGGACGTATTTTCCGACCAGGGCAATGGTCACATACCGGCTCCGGTTATGAATCCGCCCGAGCATGTCATCCCATTCCGACATGTCAATTGCCGGCACATCCAGATGCAGCAGCCGGCAGACAATCCCGGAGAAATTCTGTTTTTCCAGCATGACCGGGGCATCGTACAGTGACTCCACAGTCGTGTTTTCAATCACACAGTCTTCCTGCACATTGCAGAAGTGTGAGATCTTCTGCTTCACATCTTCCGGCATATGCCCGTCGCAGCGGGCAATGATGATATCCGGCGCAATGCCGCAGCCCTGCAGTTCCCTGACCGAGTGCTGGGTCGGCTTGGTTTTGTATTCGTTACTGCCGGAAATAAACGGAACCAGTGATACATGAATATATACCGTGTTCTCTTTTCCCTGTTCCCGGCCTACCTGCCGGATCGCTTCGATAAACGGCTGCGACTCAATGTCACCGACGGTGCCGCCGATCTCGGTCACGACCACATCCGCTTCGGCATGATCACCGACCGAATAGATAAACCGCTTGATTTCATCTGTGATATGCGGAATGATCTGCACGGTTTCCCCAAGGTATTCGCCCCGTCTTTCCTTATGCAGGACATTCCAGTACACCTTGCCGGTGGTAAGGTTGCTGAACCGGTTCAGATCTTCATCAATAAACCGCTCATAATGCCCCAGGTCCAGATCGGTTTCCGCGCCGTCTTCCGTCACGAACACCTCGCCGTGCTGGTACGGGGACATCGTGCCGGGATCGACATTGATGTACGGGTCCAGTTTCTGTGAAATGACCTTCAGGCCGCGCTGTTTCAGCAGTCTGCCCAGTGATGCGGCCGTGATCCCCTTGCCAAGTCCGGAGACAACTCCGCCGGTAATAAAGATGAATTTCATGCTTTCTCCTCCCTGCCTCCACGAAAAAAGAGGCTGATAAACCATCCGGCGCCGGGCGCCGTTTTTTTTATCGCCTCTTGTATTTCTTTCCGTATTTATAAAAAATACAGTATTAATTTTAGTCCTTTTTGTTGTGTTATGACAAGTGGTTTTTTAATTTTTTCTCAAAAACATAAAGCCTTCGTTTACATCGTCTTTGTGCAGAGCCATGACAGAAGCGCTGCCAGCACCGGATACAGGATCACTGTCAGTACAATCTTCCTGATCCATGACCGTCTGCTGATATACGGCATCAGGTCCTCGGTTCCGGGAATGATCCAGGCCTTTGTATGACCGACCCAGTACCAGTCAATGAAAACCCGGTCAAAGATCCCGCACTCCAGAAACATCACTGTCAGCTGGATAAAACCTTCCCGGAAAGAACGCGCCCCGTTAACTGCAAAAACCATCCAGGGCGCAAGGATAACCAGGCCGGCCGCCAGAACTGTTCCCGATATTCTCCGGTTTCTTCGGATCTGTTCTTCGGTAATCAGGCCCAGTGCGGCAGCCCGTTCCTTTACCGGTGCCTCATAGTAATGAACCCCGCCGACCGGGCCATTTCGGATGTTGACGACGCAGACCAGCAGAAGAATAAAACAAAGGACAACACCTTCAATCAATACAGCAGCCATACCGCATCCTCCTTTTTACAGCACTTCCGGACACTGCAGCAACACACGTCTGTTCACAGCCGGCAGCACCTCAGTTTCACCAAACCGCATAACAGTATTTCACGAGCCAATTAGTTAGAGGTTTCTAACTATTTGGTATTTTAGCAGATTGCCTGCCCTGTCTCAATCACTATGTAACGGGTACGGATAAAACGCTTTTTAACTGCAGGTGTTAAGAAACATTTATAGCGTATAATTTCTTTTAATTCTATATTTAATAATTATGCATATATATTTAATATACATGGGTTGATATCGCTTTCAGGAGCGGTACAGCCAGAAAGGGGAAAAGCATGACTTTTACTACTGAAGAAATCCTGAAAGCCGCTGCTGAAGGTGCTGCGAAGTACGAAGCAGAACAGTTCGAAGTGCTGAAGAAATTCTGCTCGATCGACTGCGGCTCCCGTGATGAAGAAGGCAATGCCAAGATCGTTGAGATCGTTGACGGCCTGCTGAAGGAAATCAAGGGAATTGACATTCAGCATCACTACTTTGAAGGCTACGGCATCAACATCGTTGCCCGCCTGAAGCCGGAAAATCCGGATGGCAAGATCGTTCTGAATGCCCATCTGGATACTGTCTTCCACCCCGGTGACACAGAAAAGTATCCGTTCCGTCTGGACTATGAGAATGACAAGGCTTACGGCCTTGGCATCGTAGACTGCAAGGGCGGTGTTCTGGTTGCCATCTATGCTGTCCGCGCCATGCAGGAAGCCGGGATGCTGCCGAACAAGGAAATCGTCTTCATCTTCAACTGCGATGAAGAAATCGGTTCCCCGACCGGCCACCAGGTCTTCGACATGGAAATCCCGGGTCTGGACGCTGCGTATGTCTTTGAACCGTCCCGTCTGGAAAATGGTGTCCTGACAGCCCGTAAGGGTGCCTGCGGCATCACCATCAACGTCAAGGGCAAGAAAGCGCACTCCGGTATCAACTATCTGGAAGGCAGAAGCGCTACTGTCGAACTGGCCTACACGATCATGAAGCTGTATGAGTCCAACATCAATGAGCGCGGTATCCAGTTCAACGTTGCCAAGCTGTACGGCGGCGAAGACGGCACAGGTGTTGTCGCTGACAAGGCTTCCGCTGCTGTCGGTGTCCGGGTTGCCAACCAGGCTGACATTGACACCGTCAAGGAAATCGTTGCCAGAGTTGAAAAGGATATCTACATCGACGGCTGTGAAAAGACTGTCACCATCGACCGGATCGGCGTTCCGATGGAACGGAATGAAAAGAACATCGGTCTCTACAAGACGGTCTGGGAAGCCGGCAAGCTGCTGGGTTATGACCTGGTTGAACAGCAGACCGGCGGCGGCGGAGACGTCAGCTGGTTCTCCTACAAGGGTGTCCCGTCTGTTGATGCCCTGGGCCCGTACATGTACAAGATCCACAGCTATGACGAGCATATGCGTCTGTCCTCTGTCAAGGAAAAGACAGAACTGTTCTGTGTCGTTCTCGGCACAATGAAATAACAATTTGGTTAAAGGGGGTAAATTGTTATGACTGCACAGGCTGCCAAGCCGAAGAAGAAGTTTGAGGTTCCTCATATTCTTCTCATCATCGCCGGCATCGCATTATTTGCATGTCTGCTGACCTACGTCGCTCCGGCAGGCGAGTTCGATCTCGATGCCAGCGGCAACGCCATCGCCGGTACATATCACGCTGTTGAACGTGTTCCGGTCAGCCCGCTCCAGGCCCTGCTCTGGGTCAAGAGAGGTATTGAAAACGCTGCATCCATGATCTCGCTGATGCTCATCGGCGGTGGTTCCATCGGCTGCATCGTTGCCTCCGGCGCATTTGACGACATTCTGAACTTCGGCGTCTACAAGCTGCAGGACAAGTCCACAACTGTTCTGGTTCCGGCCATTACAGCGCTGATGGGCCTGCTGGGTGCCTTCGCCGGTACTGACTCCATGATCGCCTTCGTTACTGTCGGTCTGGTTATCTGCAAGCGTCTGAACCTGGACAGAATCTGTGCCATGGGCATGTTCTACCTCGGCTACCTGATGGGTATGGGTGCTACCTTCACCGGTATGATCACCATGCAGCTGATGGCTGAAGTTGAACCGATGACAGGTATGGGTATCCGTATCATCATGTTCCTGATCTTCGTCGGTCTGAACACATGGTGGTGCAGACGTTATGCCATCAAGATCACAAAGGATCCGTCCAAGAGCTACTGCGGTGAGATTCTGCACGCTGATGAGGACATGGAAGAAATCAAGGAAGCTCCGTTCCCGCTCAAGGGTATCCTGGTTGTTGCCATCATGTTCGGTATCTACGCATTCTATGCCTGGGCTGCCAACCATATCGGCTGGGATCAGAGCTACCTGGTTGCCTGCCAGATCGTTCTCGCATTCGTCTCCTTCGCCATCTACGGCAAGAGCATGAATGCCTGCTCCAAGGAATTCTTCAAGGGTGCCTGCTCGATGGGCGGCATCTCCCTGGTCATGGGCTGTGCCAGAGTCATCGGCTTCGTTCTGACCCAGGGCAAGATCATGCACACACTGGCCAACGGCGCTGCCAACATCATCGGCGGTTCCGGTCTGGCTATGGCAGGTGCCGGTCTGTTCATCTTCACTCTGATCTTCAACCTGTTCATTCCGTCCCGTACATCCAAGATGGCGGTTATGTTCCCGGTTCTGATCCCGATCGGCGACGTTCTGGGTCTGTCCCGTCAGGTTGTCTCTCTTGCTTACCAGTATGGTGACTCCATCACCAACACTCTGACCCCGATGTCCGGACCGCTGGTCGGTGCTCTGGGTCTTGCCGATGTCAGTTATGACCAGTGGTTCAAGTACGCTGCCCCGCTGATGGGAATCCTCTCCGTGATTTCCTGCGCCATGGTTGCCTTCCTTGCTTCCATCGGTTACGTCGGCTAAGCAACAGATTATGCGAAAAGAAAATGCTGTTTTACAGCATTTTCTTTTCGTTAATTATTATTTATATCTAATAAGAAACATTGTTTTAATCTCTGTTCACGAATGACTGCGCTTACAGTATAGTTTAATTGGAAGTGCTTTCAGAATACTGTTTCTGCAGAAAGTGCAGCAGTGTTCTTGCCGATGAACTGAGAGATGTGCCTTTCAGCCATGCCGCAATAATCGATATTTCCGGTGTGATCTCGGTTGCCACT
The DNA here is from genome assembly GCA_017433125.1 of Solobacterium sp. Taxonomy (GTDB): domain Bacteria; phylum Bacillota_I; class Bacilli_A; order Erysipelotrichales; family Erysipelotrichaceae; genus Bulleidia. The sequence continues at coordinate 16,582 of JAFRHT010000135.1, read as the reverse complement.
TCTGTCAGTTCATCCTCCGGATGCACGCATTCCCGGATCAGGAATGTCCCCCCGGAGGACTGCTGTACATACTTCTTCACCGAATTGATCTGGCTGCTCGCAAAAGCTACGGTCGGCCGTTTCGTCCGCTGTTCAAACGCCTGCGAAATATAGCGGTTCAGATACAGGCCGGTATCAAACAGAATCAGCGGGACTTCCGCCAACTCATCGAGGGTAACCATGTCGGCACTGCTCAGCGGGTTGTCCGGGCCGACGTAGAAGCTGTAACTGGTTTCCAGCAGGATGCGCCGCTCAAACCCGGTGCTGTACGGACTCTGGCCGATCATCAGCGCGAAGTCCAGTTCCCGGCTGTTGAGCATCTGGCTCAGCTCCCTGGTATTGGCTTCGGTCAGTTTCACCCGGATCTCCGGATGTTTAAGATAGAATTTCCTGACGATGGCAGGAACATACATGAGCCCGATCATGGGCGGTATGCCGAAGCGGATCGTCTCCTGCCCGGCGGCATAACCCTGCAGTTCGTCCTGGGCATCATCCAGAATCCGCAGTGCCTCGCGGACCCGGCTGTAAAACAGGATACCTGCATCCGTCAGTTCCATCCGCTGGTGGGAACGGCTGAAAAGATGTACCCCGAGCTCTTCCTCGAGACTCCGGATGGCCGTGGATATGGCCGGCTGGGTTACGTGCAGGTCCCGGGAAGCCGCATTGATGCTTCCGAGTTCTGCTACGCGGATAAAATACTGCAGCTGTGTCAGACGCATGATTCAGTCCTCTCTAACAATTAAATCTTAGGAAAAAAAGTAAAATTCATCAATATTCACACAATACAATCAGGAGGGAAAAAGATGGATTACAACAAAGCAGCACTAGAAATGCACGCCGCCAACAAAGGCAAAGTCGCCATTAAGTCAAAGGTCGAAGTCAAAAACAGGGATCAGCTGAGCACTGCCTACACCCCGGGTGTCGGCGCTCCGTGTGTGGAAATCCACAAGGACAAGAGCCTGGTCTACAAGTACACCGCAAAGGGCAACCTGGTCGCGGTCGTCTCTGACGGTTCTGCGGTCCTGGGTCTTGGCAACATCGGTCCGGAAGCGGCCATGCCGGTTATGGAAGGCAAGTCCATTCTGTTCAAGGAATTTGCCGATGTCGATGCGTTCCCGATCTGCCTGGATACCCAGGATACCGAGGAAATCATCCGCACCGTCAAACTGCTCGGCCCGACCTTCGGCGGCGTCAACCTGGAAGACATTTCCTCTCCGCGCTGCTTCGAAATTGAAGCCCGGCTGGAAAAGGAAATGGACATCCCGGTCTTCCACGATGACCAGCATGGTACAGCCATTGTCGTTTCCGCAGCCCTGATCAACGCGCTTAAGGTTGTCGGCAAGAAGATGGAAGACATCAAGGTCGTCCTGAACGGCCCGGGCGCTGCCGGCACAGCCATTATCAAGATGCTTCTGAACCTCGGTGTCAAGGACGTCATCGCCGTCGATGAATTCGGCATCCTGTACAAGGAACGCGAACAGGGCATCAAGGATCACAAGAAGGATCTGTGCGAGATCACGAACCTGACCGACAAGCGCGGCGGCCTGAAGGAAGCGCTGGAAGGTGCCGATGTCTTCATCGGTGTCTCCGTCCCGGGCGTACTGAAGCCGGAAATGATCAAGGGCATGGCCAAGGATCCGATCGTCTTCGCCATGGCCAATCCGGTTCCGGAAATCATGTATGACGAAGCCAAGGCTGCCGGTGTTGCCGTCATGGGCACCGGCCGCAGTGACATGCCGAACCAGATCAACAACGTTCTGGCTTTCCCGGGCATCTTCCGCGGTGCCCTCGATGCCCAGGCGCGTGATATCAACTATGATATGAAGATCGCCGCGGCATATGCCATCGCGAGCCTTGTTTCGGATGAGGAACTCAACAGCGAGCACATCATCACTTCGCTGTTTGACGAAAGATGTGCCCCGACAGTTGCCAAGGCGGTCGCCGAAGCTGCTGTCAAGAGCGGCGCAGTCCGGAAGTAATCTCTGCTTCAGGAAATACAGGGACAGGCAATGCCTGTCCCTTTCTTATGCATGAATACAGAAAACCCCGCTGCTCCGTAATCAGCGGGGTTTCTGTTTTGTATTCGGGAGAATAACTTGTGTCGTCCGGGATATCAGCCGAGGATGTCGCCGATGTTGGTTTCCTTGATGCCGTGCTTTTCTGCATAGCCGGTCAGGAACAGTGTCAGCGCCCCGTCACCGGTAACGTTGCAGGCTGTACCGAAGGAATCCTGCAGAGCGAAGATTGTCAGCATCAGGGCTGTTCCTGTGGCATCAAAGCCCAGGACACCTGTAATCAGACCCAAAGATGCCATGACTGTGCCGCCGGGAACGCCCGGAGCACCGATCGCGAAGACACCAAGCAGCAGGCAGAACAGAATCATCTTGCCGACGGACGGGAATTCGCCGTACAGCATCATGGAGACTGCCATGACAAAGAATGTTTCTGTCATGACCGAACCGCACAGGTGGATGTTGGCAAACAGCGGAATACCGAAGTTGACCAGATCGTCACGCAGAGTCGGTTCAGACTTTCTTGCGCATTCAAGCGCGACAGACAGGGTCGCAGCACTGGACATGGTGCCGACAGCTGTCATGTAAGCCGGACCATAGTTCTTCAGGATGTTCATCGGGTTTCTTCCGGAGTATGCACCGGCAACGCCGTACAGCAGAGCCAGCCAGATGTAGTGGCCGAGCATGACGATCAGGATGATAACCAGGAAGATCGGCAGCTGCTTTGTGATGGTGCCTTCATAAGCCAGGCCAATGAAGGTTGTACCGATCAGCAGCGGAAGAACCGGAATAACAAACTTTGTAACGATCGACAGAACGATCTTCTGGAATTCTTCCAGGACTGCTGTGATGGTCTTGCTATTGTTCCATGTAGCGGCCAGGCCAATCATGACAGAGAAGAACAGAGCGGACATAACCGGCATGATCTGCGGAATTGTCAGTTCGAACAGAACCGGCGGCAGATCCTTCAGGCCGTCAACTTCCGGGCTGATATGCAGGTTAGGCAGAATCGTAAAGCCGGCACCGGTGGCGAAGAACGCTGCACCGATGGAAGAAACATAAGCCAGAACCAGAGCGACACCCAGCATAGTAGAGGCGTTCTTGCCCAGTCTTGTGATGGAAGGCGCGATGAAGCCGATAACAATCAGCGGTACGCAGAAACTGATGAACTGACCGACAATGAATTTGACGGTGACGATGATGTTCAGCAGAGCATTGCACAGCGGCGAACCGTCGATGGCATTCAGCCACAGACCGATCGCAATGCCGGCTGCCAGGGCAACCAGCAGCTTAAACGGCAGACTGCTGAAGAAGCTGTTCTTTTTCATAATATTTGGATTTCCCTCCTAAAACAGATTCTATAAATAGTTTTTTATCTACGGATCGGATGTCTTTCCTTACGGAAGAAAGGTTCCGGTCTCACAGACTCTTGTCGACATCGACTTTGTCGATCATGACATTCAGAATTTCGATATCGGTACCGGCCATGCCGACCTTGCCGATATAGCCCATGTTCTTGATGGTCTTTTCGACATTTTCAGCAACGAAGCCTTCACCATTCTTGAAACCGCGCTGGCTCATCGCCATGTGATGGGCCATCAGGGCTGCGTTGACAGCTGAAGCGATCTTGGCGCCGCAGCTGGACTTTGCACCGTCGCAGATGATGCCGCCGACATTGCCCAGGGTGTTGGTGATAGTCTGTGCGATGGTGTCGTAATCCCCGCCGGCCATGTATGTGATGGCCGCGCCGGCAGCTGTACCGGCACTGACCGCACCGCAGAAAGCAGACAGAGCGCCGATGTAGTGCTTGATGTAAACAGATACCAGGTTGCTGACCAGCAGGGCCCGCAGGGTCTTGTCGTGAGAAACACCCCATTCCTCAGCATAGGTCAGAACCGGCATGGTAACGGTAATGCCCTGGTTGCCGCTGCCGGAGTTGATGACAACCGGAAGCGGGCAGCCGCTCATTCTGGCGTCAGAACCGGCAGCCGCTCTTGCGCAGGCCCGGATCTTGACATCACTGCCCCAGTTTTCCAGCAGGGTCTTGCCGACACAGGCGCCCCACGGATTATCCAGACCTTCCTGGGAAATCGCTGTATTGCAGGCAATCTGCTTTTCCAGGGTTTCGCGGACAGCGTCCAGATCAACGGTATCGGCATATTCCAGAATGCCCTTCAGAGACATCTTTGTCCGGTTGCCCTTGATGACAGCCGGGTCATCGTCATGGGCCTTGGCGGTGTAGGTGACCTCACCGTCTTTTTCGATTCTTGTGATGTTGGTGTGATTGTCTTCAATCAGCACGACAGCTGTGTGATGTGCACCGGTGGCAGTTGCCTTGATGTACAGGTTCGGAACGCCTTCTTCCAGATCAACTTCGCAGAAGCCGGCAGCGACCATTTCGCCTGCCTTCTTTCTGTCAGCGTCTGTCACATTGGCAATGACTTCCAGTTCCCTGTCCGCATCTCCGCCGACAATGCCCAGAGTGGCAGCGACTTCGATGCCGCGCTGGTTGCCGGAGTTCGGGACAGTAACCCCCTTGACATTCTTAATGATGTTGCCGGAACATCTGACATTCAGGTGGGTCGGTTCTTCACCGAGCACCTGTCCGGCTTTGGCGGCCGCATAAGCGACAGCGATCGGCTCCGTGCAGCCCATTGCCGGGATCAGTTCTTCCTTCAAAATCGCGGTGTAATTCACATAATCTTCTTTCTTCAGACTCATTTGATTTTCCTCCTGAGACGCATGACTGGCAGCGTCCTGACAAATATTATTACTGATATGATCAGTGATTACATGAGAGATCATATCATCGCTTTCATCACAGTACAAGTAGCAATCACACAATTTTCACACAAAAAAACAAGGGTATTTAACATAACCTTGTTTTTGTAAACAGTCAGCTCAGCGTGAAGGAATCCGGACCGCCGAAATCGTGATAGTCCTTTCTGAACGCTTCCATCAGGGCTTCCAGATCCTTTTCCCGCAGCGCTTTTATAATTGCTTCGTGATGCCGGGTATCAATCGAATACCGGGCGTTTTTATCTTTTTCCCAATAGGACTGTACATAAGCCCGCTTCTGGCTGAGCAGACAGATCTGCAGGGCTCCCGAAGCATAGGCGTTATTCCAGAAATCCATCAGCTGCTGGTGAAACTGCATATTATATTCCCAGTGTTCCCAGGCATTGTACCGGTCATCCATGCACTTCCTGTTGATCTCTTCCAGCTGCGCAATCTGCTCTTCGGTGATGGTCTTGTAATACCTCTGCAGGAACCCCGTCTCCAGGGTCATGCGCAGCTCCATCATCTCCCGGATATCCTGAGAGGTCAGCCTGATAACTTCATAGCCATACCGCGGCATACTGCGGAGGACATTCTCGTTGCACAGGGTCAGCAGCGCCTCCCGCACGGGTGACTTGCTGCAGCCGAAGCGCTCCACCAGAGTCTTCTCATTCAGAATATCACCGGGTTTCAGCCGCAGTTCGAAAATATCCTCAAGAATTGCGTTATAGACATATTGCTTCAGATTTCTTTTTTCTGTCATAAACGCTGCCTCCATACCACTTTTTCTATAAAAAACAGCATAGTTATAATATAACTTTCTTTTCTGATAAGGCAATCAGTATGCATGCATAAAGTTTACAGAATGCATTTTGTATTCTTTCCGGACGGGTACGCCGGAGCCGGCTGCTACTCTGTCCGCAGGGCTGTTACCGGATCGCTCTTGGCTGCCTTGCGGGATGGGATCAGGCCGCCGATCATGGTCAGCACCGTACTGAGCAGCACCAGCATGATGCCGCCCCTGACCGGGAGCCTTGCGACGATGTTGGCGTCCGTGAAATGATGAATGATCATGTTGCCCGGGATGAGCAGCAGCAGGCTTGTCCCGATGCCGATCAGGCCGGCCAGCAGGCCGATAATAAACGTTTCCGCGTTGAAGACGGAGGAAATGTTCCGCTTCGAGGCACCGATGGCCCGCAGGATGCCGATCTCCTTCTTGCGCTCCAGCACGCTGATATATGTGATGACCCCGATCATGATCGAGGAAACCACCAGGGAAATTGCCACAAACGCAATGAGCATCGCGCTGATCGCATTGATGATGTCAGTAACTGAGGACATGAGCAGGCCCACGGTATCCGTATAAGTGATGACCTTGTCTTCATCCTCTGCTTCCATCCGTTCGTTGTAACTGTCAAGGATTTCGATGATCTTCTGCTTATCTTCAAAATTCTTCGGGTAGATGATGATGGAGAACGGTTTTCTTTCGTCCGCGTAACCCAGGGTCCGCAGGTTGCCGTCATAGGAAGACACATTCCGGGACATGAGCGAGGACATCAGCTCAGACAGTTCGGTTTCCGTCATATTCATGGAAATCGCGTTGGCAAAGGCTTCCGGATGGATGCTGAAAGCCTGGTTCATGCCGTCGGCCATCTGGCTCATGGCCGTGGTCATGGCATTAGCGATCTTGTTGCCGACCTGGTTCATGACCGAAGACATCATATCCTGGATGGAACCGGACATGGATCCCGCCACATCAGCAAATATGCTGCCCATAGCTGCCTGCAGCTGTTTTTCCAGCTCTTCCGTGTTGACACTGGCCTCAATGCCGGCCATGAGGACTTTCCTGCCTTCATCGCTCTGCAGGTAATCCTGGAACGATTTCACGATCTTTTCGGGATTCGGCATTTCTTCGTTTTCATCCGCGTAGTCCTGATAACCCTGCGCGATGTCCGCCGCAATTTTCTGCACCTGTTCCGGGGTGATTTCCACATCCGCGGTAATCTCCGTAAACGTGGCCATTGCCCGGGAAATACCGGCCTGTCCCTGCTCACTCTGCAGGTACTGCGGCAGGTTGTTCTGAAAGTCTTCCGGATCCAGCCCGTTGGCAATCACAAATTCCGGATAGCCGGACATGACGTCTGTGACCACCTGCTGGATCTGCTCAGGGGTGATATCCATGATCCCGCTTTCGTTGAGCAGTTCCGTCAGGTCCTGGGTCAGCAGGGCGCTGCCTTCCGGTGTCCCCAGGTATTCCCGCACGGATTCCCCCAGTTTGGACGCGTCAGTTTCCGGGTCATCGCCACGGTATTCTTCATATCCGGACATGACATTCCGGAACATCTGCATGAGATTCTGTGTATTCACATCAACGTTGATATTGCTTAATGCGGCACCGATATCCACCTGGGACAAATCCGGATTCAGGGAAGAAAAATCCATCCCGGAAAGATCAATGTCACTCATATCCATATCGGTGAACAGCGAGGTGTCAATTGTGAGCTTGCTGGCATCAAAGGAGAAGACCTTGGCCAGTTCCGATTCATTGACCGTAAACAGGGTGCTGAGGTCCATGGCCGGATCATCAGACTGTTCGTTGAACGGCCGCCCGGTAAAGACATCAACGTTTGAATTGCCCAGCTGCAGCCGGGTAATTTCATGACTGCGGGATGCGCTCATGACATGCCGGGTCAGTTCCTCCGGATACCAGATGCCCGGTGCCAGCATGCCTGAATCGGCGTTTTCCTTCATGGAAACAACCCCGGAAATCACCAGGTCTTCACCGTTGGACACCAGGTTATACATGAACTTCCGGTCATCCGTCTTGTCGGTCCAGACATTGTACTGGGCATCATACTGATAGCAGTCGGCGCTGTCGATCCGCTTGAAACGGATACCGACAAAATCCTGGTAACTGTAACTGGTCAGCGGGGTGGTCAGTTCCTCCACATCCTCGCCGGCCGAGAAACTCTCTACCATTCTGTCCAGTTCACTGCTGTCCTTGAGTCCTACGGTATACAGCAGCAGGTCAGTAATCCGGCCGGACTGGGAAATTACCAGTACACATTCATTGCGGTTTTCCGGCCAGTGCCCGGCCTTGATCTCATAGGAATCCAGATACAGGCTTGTGTCCCGCGGCAGCGGATTGAAGACATCCGTGCTGAAGGCAGAGGACATGAAAAACGAACCGCTGCCGCCGAACCCCAGGGCCGCAAAGGATTTGTCAGGGTTCACCTGGCGGATGTTGTCGCCCTCGATCCGGTAGATCAGCGGCGTGACATTGTACTTATATTCAATGGTCCTGGCGTGGTCATAAATATGGCTGTCCGGGCCTTCAAAGTAATCCCTGAGGGACGCCAGGTCGTTCGAACTGACCCGGGAGAACATATTCGCCACGACTCTTCGTTCCTTGACCTCGGCCGTCCTGTATTCTTCCGTCACTTCCGGCAGTTCTATGAACGAGGACAGGGAGATGCTGCTGTTCTGTATTTCCAGCGGATATTCCTGCAGGGTTTCCTCTTCGATGTCCTCGATATACTGATTGACCCCGGCCGACAGTGACATGATCAGCGCAATGCCGATGATGCCGATGGAACCGGCCGCCGCGACTAGGATGGTGCGGGCCAGTTTGGTGCGCAGATTGTTGAAACTCAGTGACAGCGCGGTCAGATAGGACATCGAGGAGCGTCCCATGTTCTTGTGCACCGGCGGAGTTGTATCCAGTTCCGACTCTGCCACCGGGGCCGTATCACTGATAATATGCCCGTCACGCAGCTGTACGGTACGGGTCGCATACTGTTCTGCCAGTTCGGGGTTATGGGTAACCATGACAACCAGGCGGTCATTTGCCACTTCCTTGAGCAGTTCCATGACCTGCACCGAGGTTGCCGTATCGAGCGCCCCGGTCGGTTCATCCGCCAGCAGGATATCCGGATCATTGACCAGCGCCCGGGCAATCGCAACCCGCTGCATCTGGCCGCCGGACATCTGGTTCGGTTTCTTGTGCATCTGGTCGCCCAGACCGACCTTACGCAGGGCTTCCGCCGCCCGCTGCCGGCGTTCACTGCCGGAGATGCCGCTGATGGTCAGGGCGAGTTCGACATTGGCCAGCACAGACTGGTGGGGAATCAGATTGTAACTCTGGAAGACAAAGCCGATTGTGTGGTTCCGGTAGGAATCCCAGTCCCGGTCCTTATAGCGTTTTGTGGAGATCCCGTTGATGATCAGGTCACCGCTGTCATACCGGTCCAGGCCGCCGATAATGTTCAAAAGCGTGGTCTTGCCCGAACCGCTGGGTCCGAGGATGGCCACGAATTCATTATCGCGCAGCGCCAGGCTCACGTGGTCCAGTGCTTTCTGTACCAGTGTGCCGGTCCTGTATTCCTTGCAGATATCCTGAATCTGAAGCATTCTTTTTTATTCTCCGATCATCTTCCGGATCAGCCGGATGAGTTCCTGCTTGTCCGCTGTTTCCAGATTGCGGAAAACGTGGCGGATCACGCCGACATGGCGGGTGTTGATGTCCGCTGTCTCGCAGGTGCCCTTTTCCGTCAGGGTCAGTATCTGGACCCGGCGGTCATCCGGCAGGGTGTGCTGTTCCACATAGCCGGCCGCGACCAGATGGTGGATCATCTCGGACAGCGTGGAGGAACTGATCTGCAGATAAGCTGCCAGTTCCTTCTGCCGCATGCCTTCCGGCCGTTCGCTGAGCACATCCAGAATTCTTTCCCGCTGGTAAGCCTTGGCCAGTGAATTTTTTTCCTTTACTGACTTCTTTTCCGCAGCGGCGCACGAAAACATCCGGCCTTCCCGCATATGCCTGCCAAGCCGACGGATCTCATCATTCAGTTCCCTGTCGATATTCCGTTTCATACCGTCAGACCCCTCCTGTTTTCATGCGTACATGCTCCATCTTAATGCCATAGGCAGAGCCTGTCAATTCATTCGGAACCGAACGATTATTAAAAAAGAAAACATCCTTTCGGATGTCTTCTGATCAGCTTCAGATATGCAGCACTTTGCCGTCTTTGCCCCATACCGGCAAGGCAATCACATTGATCACAATATCTTCTGCCGGCAGGTTCAGGACCTCACACAGACACGCATATGCCCGTTCTATGAACAGATCATGCTTCTCCGCCGGAAACCGGTCCATCAGTTTGACTTCTAGATAGGCACACGGTTTTCTGTCGTTGTAGAAGAATTCATGGTCCCCGCTGATTTCCATCAGGGCCTTGTTTACTCCGTATACTTCCTGCAGCAGTGACCAGAGGCGGTCATGGATCTGTTCCCGGGCAGTTTCATCCAGGGAACAGGATGTGTCGAGTCTTGCGTACGGCATGATGTGTCCTCCTTCTGTGCTGTGTTTACTGTTTCTTTTCCTGGCCAAGGCCGATCCGTTTCACCGACTCCAGCCGGATCAGCTTGTCCTTGCTTTCCTTCGGGCTGTCAATGTGGATCAGCAGCCAGTCATCATCCGCGTCAAGGATCGTATTGGCCCCGTAGCGGGTGTTTCCGTAACTGATGATATCCGCATCCATGTGATCTTCCTTCATTTCAATTTCAACTTTCCGGCCGATCAGCTGACGGGCAGCCTGCAGCAGTGCCCTGCGGTCATCGTGGAAGGATGTGCCCTTCATCTTCGACATTTCTCTTTCCATTGCCTGGACCCTTTTTTTCAGTTCGAAGACCTGCATATAGGCCATCAGGCCGAAGATGCCGAATATCAGTCCGAAATACTGCATTTATTCCGCCTCCTTCACAAATTCAACCGACAGGACGGAGGATACCGGGATCAGTTTCTCAATCTTGCCGGTGCGGGTATCAGCCTCCACCTTCATCCAGCTGCCCTCAAACGCGGTAATCCTGCAGTCTGTGTTGATCAGGTCAAAATCCCCTTCATCCTCAAAGAAATTGAATCTTATGGTTTTCCCCACGGCATTCTGCAGCAGCCGGCTGACGCTGCCGGCCGCAGCCGGTTCCTCCCCGGCATAGTCATCCTTCAGCAGATAATCACAGCTGACACCCAGAATACCGGCAATATCGGTGATCTTATCGATATCCGGCAGTACCGTGCCTGCCTCCCAGCGGGATACTGTCTGCCTGGTGACATTGAGCCGGTCCGCAAAGTCTGTCTGGGTCAGCCCGAGGTCTTTTCTTTTCTTCGCTATTTTGTTTCCGAGTTCATTCATGGTTACGGATTCCTTTCTGTACATGTACAGGCTCATTGTAATGTCCTTTTTCCCTGTCCAGCAAGAAATTCTCCTGTGCAGAATGTAACACGGCAGTTTACATTTTCGCCGCTCCGGCCGATCCGGAGCTTTTTCTTTTATAAATATCCGGAGAATACGCAAAAGAGGACATGACCTGTCCTCTTTTATTCCCATACCAGTCGGTATGCTCAGTCCTCTTTCTGCCGGACAATCGTGCCGTTGTCCTTGTAGATGCTGTCGGCCGGCACAACGCCCCGTACGCAGCTGGTCGGATAAACCCGGCTGTTGCGGCCCACAACCGTGCCCGGATTCAGCACGGAATTGCAGCCGACTTCCACATGGTCACCCAGCATGGCTCCGAACTTCTTCAGTCCGGTTTCCACATTCTCATCGCCGCCGTGGACAACAACCAGTTTCTTGTCACTCTTGACGTTGGATGTGACCGAACCGGCCCCCATGTGCGCGTAATAGCCGAGGATGCTGTCACCGACGTAGTTGTAGTGCGGGGTCTGCACATGGTCAAACAGGATGACATTCTTCAGTTCACAGGAATTGCCGACCACGCAGTTGGCGCCGACCAGGGCCGAACCGCGGATGAACGCGCAGTGGCGGACTTCCGTTTCCGGGCCGATGATGCACGGTGCCCCCAGGTATGCGGACGGGAAGACCGTCGCTGTCTTGTGCACCCAGACATGCTCGGATACTTCCGTGTATTCTTCCGGATCCAGGGACTGGCCGATTTCAACAATCAGTTCCTTGATCCCTTTCAGCGCTTCCCACGGATAGGTATATTTTTCCAGATATTTCCTGGCCTGGGTATGTTCCAGATCATACAGGTCTTTGATCGTATACATTAAAGCCGTTCACCCCGTTCGATATCGAGGAAGTACTTGTAGGTATCGACCATCAGTTCGCCGCAGGCTTCCTCATCACAGGCAATGATCGCGCCGTTATGCATCTGCAGGGCCGAGCAGGTCCACTTCTGGGAAACCCCGCCCTCGACGGTGGCAGCCAGCGCCCGTGCCTTGTTGTGGCCGGAGATCAGCACCAGGACTTCCTTGGAATCGGTGACTGTGCCAATGCCGACGGACAGGGCCTGCGCCGGAACCTTTTCCGGATCGTTGCCGAAGAAGCGGCTGTTGACGATTCTGGTGTCCGTTGTCAGGTTTCTGACACCGGTTCTGGAGGTCAGGGATGTATACGGTTCGTTGAAAGCCAGGTGGCCGTCAACGCCGATGCCGCCCATGAACAGGTCAATGCCGCCGTAGGAAGCGATCTTGGCCTCATAGTCTGCGCACTCCTTTTCCGGATCATCGGTCATGCCGTTGAGAATGTTGATGTTCTCCGGCTTCATGTCGACCAGGTGATCAAAGAAGTTGTCATGCATGAAATACCAGTAGGACTGGTCATGTTCATGCGGCAGACCCAGATATTCATCCATGTTGAAGGTGACAACATTGGCGAAGGACAGCTCACCGGCCTGGTTCATGCGGGCCAGTTCTTTATAGACACCGATCGGGGAAGAACCGGTCGGCAGACCGAGAACGAACGGACATCCGGCTTCCGGACCATTGTTGTGGGCGTTGATCTTCTTGGCAATATAATCAGCTGCCCACTTGCTCATTTTTTCATAGTTATCCTGAATGACTACACGCATATTAATTTCTATTCTCTCTTTCTTTTTTCTGTCCGCACCCGTGCCGAAAAGCAGACAGGATGAATCCCCTGCCTTTGCCCGGATCCGGATATGTATTATGTGTCAAGAGAACCTCTGTTACGGTTTTGATTCCGCTTTTTCTTTTCTCTTTTACGATCCACACATTACCGTGGCAGCATCCGCCGAGTCTTTCGACAACTGCCAATCCTCGTCACCCTTCTGCGGGCCTGGCGCTAACAGCTTCTCCGTTCCTCACGCACGGCCATGAGGCTGTTTTAATGATAGGGTCCGTATTGTTTTATCGAATCCCTATAGTAAAAAATTTACACGTTTCTGCACAAACCGTCAACGCCAACAGGCGGACACAGCCTGGTCAGACAGATGAAAAAAACCGGATCAGCTCCCGTCTGAGGAACAGATCCGGTCTTTGGATTCTGCTTACTTTTCGTCTGCGTACGCAACGGCGATTTTACTTGCCAGGCGGGCGTTGTTGTAGGCCAGCTGCAGGTTGGAAGCCAGGGCCACACCGCCGGTCAGATCCTTGATCTCGGCCAGCAGGAACGGGGTGATGTTCTTGCCGCGGACGCCCTTCTCCTCCGCCTTCTTCAGGGCTTCGTTGATAATGCCGCTCATGTAGTCATAATCCAGCGCGTATTCTTCCGGAATCGGGTTGCCGATGACCATGCCGCCCTTGAGGCCGACTTCCCACTTGGCCTTCATGATCTTCGCGATCATTTCCGGTGTATCAGCCCGGAAGTCCAGCTTGAAGCCGCTGGTCCGGCAGTAGAAGGACGGGAATTCATCAGTCTGATAGCCCAGTACCGGAACCCCCTGTGTTTCCAGATATTCCAGGGTCAGACCAAGGTCCAGGATCATCTTTGCCCCGGCACAGACAACCGCAACCGGTGTATTGGCCAGTTCCTGCAGGTCAGCGGAAATATCCATGCTGTGCTCGGCGCCGCGGTGAACCCCGCCGATCCCGCCGGTCGCAAAGACCCGGATGCCGGCCAGTGACGCGATGAGCATGGTTGTCGCAACCGTTGTCGCGCCGGTCTTGCCCGTCGCCAGGTATACGGCCACATCCCGCCGGGATACCTTGCCGACATTGTCAGCCTTGCACATGAGGTCCAGTTCTTCCGAACTCAGGCCGACCTTCAGCTTGCCGCCGATAATGGCGGTTGTTGCCGGGATGGCGCCTTCCGCCCGGATGATCTTTTCCACGTTGTGCGCGAATTCCATGTTCTCCGGGAACGGCATGCCATGGGAGAGGATCGTGCTCTCCAGGGCCACAACCGGCTTGCCGGCAGCGATTGCTTCCGCGATTTCCGGCTGAATGTCCAGATACTTTTCGATATTCATGTTATGTTCTCCTTTATGATTTTCTTCAGGGTTTCCAGATTCAGATCGGGACTGATTGCCTCTTTGCTCTGCACTGCCAGCCGCCCGGCTGCCAGACCATAATCCAGCACCTCTTCGATGCTGCCGTCATGCAGGATGCCGCTGAGGATACCGGCCAGGAAACTGTCCCCGGCCCCGGAAGCGTTTACCATCGTTTCCACGGGCTTCATTTTCCGCCGGATTGTCCGTTTTTCGTCCATATAAAGACATCCGTCCCTGCCCAAAGAAATATACAGCGTTTTCAGCCCTTTCTCAATCAGTTTCTTTCCGGCCTGTTCCAGGCTGTCCTCATCTGTGATCTTCATCCCGCTGAGTACTTCCAGTTCGGTCCGGTTCGGCTTCAGGGCAAAGATCCTTCCGGCATATACAATCATTTTCTCCGCGTAGATATCCGATACGGGATCAACCACAATTTTGTTCCCGTATGCGGACACAAGATATTCCAGGCTTTCAACCGGCAGGGAAGGATCCATGATGATCAGTGCCGCACCGTCCAGCAGCTGTTTTCTGGCCTGCAGGCAGGCTGTGTCAATGTGCCGCATGACGCTCATGTCGCACAGCGCCATGTACATATCATGATCATCGTTCTGCACCTGCATGAACACACTGGTCTTTTCCCCGGGCACGGTCAGCACCTGGCTGACATCCATGCCCTGTTCCCGGCACATCTTCAGCAGCATCTCCCCGAACATGTCATCGCCGACCGCGCTGATCAGGGATACCGGGACATCCAGCCGCTGCAGGTTGTCCAGAATATTCCGGGTTACCCCGCCGGCCCCGGTGAAGATTTCCGCCGGGTGGTCGGTCTTTTCCCGGATCGGCAGAAGACTGCGTCCGTAGATATCAATATTGGCGGCGCCGATGCCGACTGCATACGCTCTGCTCATCTGCTCTGTCTCCTTCGGTAATACTCTTTCATTATATCGGAACTTTTCGTGCGACTCATCCGTTTCCGTCCGGCACTGCCCCGATTTCGGTATATACCATGCCGTTCCTGCCCGGCTGTGAGCGCATCAGGGAGACCCGTTCCGCCTTCATGACCGTGGCCGGGATATCCAGCAGCGGATATTCCTGCCGTTTTGCATCTGCCCTGCGTACCAGCGTGATATGCGGACGGAAGGCCTTGCGGTCAAAGGGGATGCCCTGTTCCGCCAGGGCATGGCGCAGCCGGCGGACATATGCCGACAGTTCCGGCGGTTCCCGCAGTTCGCAGGCATACAGGTCGCGGAAACGCAGGATGCCTTCCGGCACCAGTTCCATGGCTTCAAACGGAATTTCTGCCAGTACATCCATGACCGGTTCCGGCTGGTAATCCCCGATAAACGCGAGGGTAACATGCAGGTTGAAAGGATCCGTGTACCGGCCGCGGATGCCTTTTTCCTTCATTGCCTGCTGCAGATCCGCCAGGCTCTGCCGCATCGTTTCATCCGGCAGGATTGCGATAAACAGTCTCATCGTCTCAGATTATACCAGACGGCACGAAAAAACCCGTGTTTTCACGGGTTTTACCTGGTTCAGAAGTTGTTCTTCTTGACTTCGAAGTAAGCCTGCGGATGCGCGCATACCGGGCAGATTGCCGGTGCTTCCTTGGCGGTGACAGTGTAACCGCAGTTGCGGCACTGCCATACGACTTCGTCTGCCTTGGCAAAAACAGTCTTGTCTTCGATGTTGGCCAGCAGCTTCAGATAACGCTCTTCGTGTTCCTTCTCGATCCCGCCGACACCCCTGAACTGCGCGGCAATCTCCGGGAAGCCTTCCGCATCGGCTGTCTCGGCGAATTCCTTGTACATGGATGTCCATTCTTCGTTTTCACCGGCCGCAGCCTGTTTCAGGTTGTCAACTGTATCGTGGATCGCGCCGCCCTGCAGCAGTTTGAACCACATCTTGGCATGTTCTTTTTCGTTCAGGGCTGTTTCGGCGAAGATGGCAGCGATCTGCTCGTAGCCTTCCTTCTTGGCCTTGCTTGCCCAGTAGTCATACTTGTTGCGGGCCTGGCTTTCTCCCGCGAACGCCGCGGCCAGATTCTTCTCGGTCTGCGTTCCCTTGATGTCTTTCATGATGGTAATACCTCCTGTGTTCATCATAGCAGGTTCTCTGTCTATTTCAGCAGTTTTTGATATTCCGCTTCCCGGAAGCCGGTCAGCACCAGGTCCCCATCAACCAGTACCGGCCGCTTCACCAGCATGCCGTCCGTCGCCAGCAGTTCGATCTGTTCTTCTTCTGACATCTGCGGCAGTTTTTCGGACAGTTTCATCTCCCGGTACAGCATGCCGGATGTATTAAAGAACTTCTTCAGCGGCAGCCCGCTTTTCTCATGCCACTGCTTCAGTTCCGCCGCGGTCGGATTATCTTCCCTGATATTTCTTTCCTCATACGGGATATTGTGCGCATCCAGCCATTTCTTCGCCTTCAGGCTGGTGGAGCATTTCGGGTACCATACAAACAGCATTGTTTCGTTCCTCCTGTTTTTTTAACAATAACATGCT